>JAZODV010000069.1:0-2636 GCA_045597185.1 Eubacteriales bacterium | reverse complement strand
GAAAATAATATGATGCCAAAAGGCATGGAGGAAATATGAAATACGATTTTAGGTCCATTGAAAAGAAATGGCAGGACAAATGGGAAGAAGTCGGCGCATTTAATGCGGCAGACAACAGTGACAAGAAGAAATTCTACGCTCTCGTAGAGTTTCCTTATCCGTCCGGTGCGGGAATGCATGTCGGACATATCAAGGCTTATTCCGGCCTTGAAGTTGTTTCGCGTAAGAGACGCATGGAAGGCTATAACGTACTGTTCCCGATTGGGTTTGACGCATTCGGTCTGCCCACGGAAAACTACGCGATCAAAACGGGTATGCACCCAAGAGAAGTAACGGACAAGAACATCGAAAAGTTCACGTCACAGCTTAAGCGTGTCGGATTCGCGTTTGATTGGAACCGCGTTGTCGATACCACGGAGGAGGACTATTACAAGTGGACTCAGTGGATATTCTTAAAGCTTTTCGAAAAGGGACTTGCATTTAGAGACAAGACTCTTGTAAACTACTGTCCGTCGTGTAAGTGCGTTCTCTCAAACGAGGATTCGCAGGGCGGTAAGTGCGATATTTGTCATTCTGACGTTATACAGAAGCCGAAGGACGTTTGGTATCTACGCATTACAGAGTATGCCGACAAGCTCCTTATGGGACTTGACGAGGTGGATTATCTTCCAAATATCAAGCAGCAGCAGGTAAACTGGATAGGTAAATCGACAGGTGCGTTTGTGAACTTCAAGCTTGCAGGCGTTGACGAGACGCTGAGAATCTATACCACAAGACCCGACACACTGTTCGGAGTAACCTTTATGGTAATGGCTCCCGAGCATCCGCTTCTCGATAAGTACGCAGATAAGATAGCAAACATGGCAGATGTTCTTGCGTACAGAGAGGTATGCGCAAAGAAGACGGAATTCGAGCGTACACAGCTCGTTAAGGAAAAGACCGGCGTAAAGCTTGACGGTATGACAGCAGTAAATCCTCTTACGGGTAAGGAGATCCCGATATTTATTTCCGATTATGTTATGATGGGCTACGGCACGGGTGCTATTATGGCTGTTCCTGCACACGACCAGCGTGACTATGAGTTCGCAAAGAAATTCGGTGTCGAGATCGTCGAGGTCATCAAGGGCGGAGATATTGAAAAGGAAGCCTACACCGGTGACGGAGAGATGGTCAATTCGGGATTCCTCAACGGTTATACGAACAAGAAAGACAGTATTGAGCGCGCAGTTGAGGAACTTACAAAGCTCGGATGTGGCGAAAAGGGTGTACAGTACAAGATGAAGGACTGGGCGTTCAACCGTCAGCGTTATTGGGGTGAGCCGATCCCGATCGTTCACTGTGAAAAGTGCGGAATGGTCGCAGTCCCCTACGAGGAGCTTCCGTTGAGACTTCCCAAGGTCGAAAATTTTGAGCCTGGTACTGACGGTGAAAGCCCGCTTGCAAAGATAGATTCGTTCGTAAACTGTAAATGCCCGAAGTGCGGTGGTGACGCAAAGCGTGAAACCGATACAATGCCGCAGTGGGCAGGCAGCTCGTGGTACTTCCTCAGATACATCGACCCGAAGAACGGAAACGCGCTTGCTGACCCCGACAAGCTCAAATATTGGATGCCTGTCGATTGGTATAACGGCGGTATGGAGCACGTAACAAGACATATGATCTATTCGAGATTCTGGTACAGATTCCTCTATGATCTCGGTGTTGTTCCGGTAGCCGAGCCTTACGCAAAGCGTACCGCACAGGGACACATTCTCGGTCCTGACGGAGAAAAGATGAGTAAGTCCAAGGGCAACGTAGTTGACCCCAACGACGTTGTTGACGAGTTCGGCGCAGACGTTCTCCGTGTATATACTCTCTTTATGGGTGACTACGAAAAGGCAGCGCCATGGTCGGAGAGCAGCGTTCGCGGATGCAAGAGATTCCTTGACCGTGTCGCAGGCCTTGCAGATATGGCAAACGGAAACGGTGCGACTGCAAAGCTTGAAAAGAGCTTCCACAAGACCGTCAAGAAGGTCACAGATGACATTGAGAACATGAAGTTCAACACAGCGATCGCCGCGATGATGAGTCTTATCAATGAAATTTATGACTGCGGAACACTTACGCGCGACGAGCTTGGCGTATTCGTACGTATTCTTTGTCCGTTCGCGCCTCACATATGCGAGGAGATCTGGGAAAGCCTTGGAAACAAGCAGCTTTGCTCTCTTGCAGAATGGCCTGCATACGATCCCGCAAAGACGGTTGACGACACCGTCGAGGTCGCAATTCAGGTAAACGGAAAGCTGAAGGGAACTATAATGCTTCCTAAGGATTGCCCCGCCGCCGACGCTATTGCCGCCGCAAAGGCAGACGAAAGAGTTGCGCCACTGGTTGAAGGCAAAACGGTAGTTAAGGAAATTTCCGTACCTAACAGAATAGTTAATATTGTTGTAAGATAAAAGTATACAAAAAGCCGAGGCATCTAACCGGTCTCGGCTTTTGCTTTGCAAATGATCTTCAAATTTTGATTTATCGGTGTGTTACATATGTGGGGTTTCACCCCACACCCCACTTAAGGAACTTTTTGCAAAAAGTTCCTTAAGAATCTTCAAAAAACTTCAAACAAGGGGATCGTTTTAGGTTTTTGTTTATCTTTC
>JAZODV010000068.1:0-4637 GCA_045597185.1 Eubacteriales bacterium | reverse complement strand
TGAATCCTTTAGATTAACTTGTCCGGCTCTTATGCTTTTTATTTCGGTGCCGAAAAGAGATATTCCGGCTTCGTAAGTATCTTCGATAAAATAATCGTGATAGGCTTTTCTGTTGGACGTGACCTGTTTTCCCGTTTGTTTAGCCATATTATCTCCTTTCTAAAAATAAACTGCCTGTATATTATACAACATTTCTCTGTCGAAATCAAGAGTTTTTTGAAAGTAGAACAAAAACCTTTTTACTTTTTTGTTAACAATAAAAAATCCTATTGACAATATGCCCTGCCCGAGTTATAATGTTTGACGTCGTACATTTTTGTATGTGCAAAAGAATAACAGAAACGGAGAAAAGATCTTGAAATTTTACGGAATAGGTCACGAGGTCCGAACTCTGTATAATTCGTTGCGCCGATTTATCGACAATTCGCCTGTCAAGCGTAAAGTCGATGACATTTCGGGAACAAACGCGCGAATTATCGGTTTTCTTGCCGACCGTGCCGACCGCGACATATATCAGCGTGACATTGAAAAAGAATTTGCAATAACGCGTTCAACCGCTTCAAAGGTGCTTATGTTAATGGAAAAGAAGGGCTTTATTGAGCGCCTTACCGTTGAACATGACGCACGTCTTAAAAAAATCGTTATGACCGAAAAATCGAAGGAGCTGGCAAAGCTTATGTGCCTTGACCGTCTTGAGACCGAAAAGATGCTCACAAAAGGCTTTACCGACGAAGAGATAACACAGTTTTTGGGTTATATCGAGCGCATCAAAAAAAATATCGCATCAAATGAAAGGAGTTAAATAGAAAAATGATAAAAAGACTTGCAAAAAGCATCAGAGAATTTAAGCTTCCATCAATTCTGACGCTTATTTTTATCGTGGCTGAGGTAGTTATTGAGGTTTTTATTCCCTTTATAACGGTCAAGCTTATAAACCACATCCAAAACTCCGGCGGATCCCCCCAATTATCTACCATACTCGGATACGGCGGACTTCTCGTACTAATGGCAATACTCTCACTCACGTGCGGCGGCGTTGCTGCTTATACCGCATCCAAAGCCTCGTCGGGTTTTGCCAGAAATCTACGTCAGGACGTATTTGACAAAATACAGACTTTTTCTTTTGAGAATATCGATAAATTTTCTTCGACATCTCTTGTTACACGTCTGACAACCGACGTAAACAATGTTCAGATGGCCTACATGATGGTAATAAGAATAGCGGTACGCGCACCTCTTATGCTTATATTTGCCATCGTTATGGCAGCTATACTCGGTGGGTGGCTTTCTTTATCCTTCGCGGTTCTCGTTCCGCTTCTCGGATTCGGTCTTTTTCTTATCGGAAGACGCGCTATGCCGGCATTCAGAGCCGTATTCAAAAAATACGACAAGCTCAACGAATCTATTGAGGAAAACGTTCGCGGAACCAGAGTTGTAAAAGGATTTTCGCGCGAGGAGCTTGAGAAGGAGAAATTCAAACGTGCATCGGACGACATCTGCGCGGATTTTACAAAAGCCGAAAGAATAGTCGCTCTCAACTCTCCCTTAATGCAGCTTTGCACGAATTCCAATATGATATTCGTTATGATTGTCGGTTCGTTGCTCGTTATAACAAGCGGCGGCACGACGGTCAATGTCGGTCATATGTCAGCAATGCTTACATACGGCATGCAGATACTTATTCAGCTTATGATGCTGTCGATGATATACGTTATGCTGTCGATGTCATCAGAGTCCATGAAGCGTATTTATGAGGTGCTTGAGGAAGACTCGGCTCTCAAAAGTCCGGAAAACCCCGCAACCAATGTTATTGACGGTTCTGTAGATTTTGATAACGTAAGCTTTAAATATTCGTCAAAAGCCGAAAAGCACGCCCTACAGGGAGTAAATCTTCACATAAAGTCAGGTATGACCGTCGGTATTCTCGGCGGTACAGGCTCAAGTAAGTCAACACTTGTTCAGCTTATTCCCCGTCTTTACGATACTACAGAGGGCACCGTTAAGGTAGGAGGAATAGATGTAAGAAACTACGATCTCGACACACTCAGAGGTGCCGTTGCAATGGTTCTGCAAAAAAATCTTCTTTTTTCGGGAACGATAAAGGAAAATCTTCGTTGGGGTAACGAAAACGCCACCGACGAAGAAATAATCGAAGCATGCAAGCTCGCGCAGGCACATGACTTCGTGTCATCCTTCCCCGAAGGATACGACACACATATTGAGCAAGGCGGAACAAACGTTTCGGGCGGACAGAAGCAGCGTCTCTGTATCGCGAGAGCACTGCTCAAAAAGCCAAAAATACTGATACTTGACGACTCAACCAGCGCAGTCGATACCAAAACCGACGCACTGATACGTATGGGCTTCAAATCCTATATTCCCGAAACCACAAAAATAATTATCGCACAGCGTGTTTCGTCAGTTCAGGACGCAGACCTGATACTTGTTATGGAAAACGGTACCGTCTCAGCCTTAGGAACTCACGACGAGCTTCTCTCCTCCAATGAAATTTACAGAGAGATATACACGCAGCAGGTCGGAGGAGGTGAAGACAAATGAGCAAACCGATCCCTCAAATGAAAAACGGAAAGCGAAAAATAGATTTTAAGCTTCTCGGCAGAGTTATAAAATTGCTTTTCAGCTACTATCCCCGACTTATGCCGCTTGTTATCGTTTGTATGGTCGTTTCTGCCGCCATCTCGGCATGCCCCGCCATATTCACGCAAAATATAATCAATATTCTTTCAAAAGCTGTTGACCCGAATCTTGCTCCGGAGCTAAGACCGGGTTGGGCGGAGGTATCGGGAGAAATAATACCTCTTGTCATGATACTCCTCTGCCTCTATCTCATTTCTATATCTTTAAACACCCTGCAAAATCAGCTTATGGCAAAAATAACGCAAGGATTTCTTTCCAAAATGCGTTGCCGTATGTTTGACGGAATGCAAAATCTTCCAATAAAATACTTCGACACCCATAAGCACGGCGACATAATGAGCCATTACACGAACGACATCGACACCCTCCGTCAGCTCGTGTCTCAGGCACTCCCGAGCTTACTACAGTCAAGCACGATAGTTTTAAGCGTTCTCTTTATAATGCTTTGGTCGAACATCTGGCTTACTCTGGTGGTTCTCGTCGGTGTGTTTGCCATGATAGCCGTATCGGGCAAGATCGGTGGCGGATCCGCGAAAAACTTTATAAAGCTTCAGGGAAACATCGGTAAAATGGAAGGCTTTATTCAGGAAATGATGAGCGGTCAGAAGGTCGTTAAGGTCTTCTCAAGAGAGGAACATACAAAGAAGGATTTTGCCGACATAAACAACGAGCTTTACTCCACAAGCTACAAAGCAAATGCTTTCGCCAACATGCTCGGCCCTATCATTATGAATATAGGCAACGTTCTATACGTTATCGTCGCAACGGTCGGAGGAATACTTATTCTCACAAAAGCGCCAAACCTGTGCTTTAAGGGAATATTTGGCTTTACAACCGACAAAGTGGTATCGATTGGTGTCGCAGTCTCCTTCCTCAATATGACAAAACAGTTCACAGGCAACGTAAACCAGTTCTCGCAGCAGATAAACTCTATAGTTATGGCTCTCGCGGGTGCAAAACGTATCTTTACTCTTATGGATGAACAGCCCGAAGCTGACGAAGGTTACGTTACTCTCGTAAACGCCGTTATCGATGAAAACGGAAACATAACCGAAACCGATAAGCACACCGGTAAATGGGCTTGGAAGCATCCCCACGGTGACGGTACTCTCACTTATACCGAGCTTAAGGGCGACGTCAGAATGGTCGGCGTTGATTTCGAATACGAAGAAGGCAAGCCGGTGCTTCATGATGTTTCGGTATATGCGGAACCGGGTCAGAAAGTCGCGTTCGTCGGTGCTACAGGTGCGGGAAAGACCACTATAACAAACCTTATAAACCGTTTTTACGATATTGCGGACGGTAAAATAAGATATGACGGCATCAACATCAATAAGATAAAGAAATCAGACCTGCGCCGCTCCCTCGGTATCGTTCTTCAGGACACGAATCTGTTCACGGGTACAGTTATGGACAATATCCGTTACGGAAAGCTGGACGCAACTGATAAGGAATGCATAAAAGCCGCAAAGCTTTCGGGTGCCGACGACTTTATCACACGTCTTCCCGAGGGCTACAATACAATGCTGACAAACAACGGAGCAAATCTATCACAGGGTCAGCGCCAGCTTATCTCTATCGCGCGTGCCGCGGTTGCCAACCCCCCCGTTATGATACTCGACGAGGCAACGAGCTCTATAGACACAAGAACCGAGGCGATCGTTCAGCGCGGTATGGATGCTCTTATGAATGGCAGAACGGTATTTGTAATTGCTCACAGACTCTCAACCGTACGCAACTCGGATGTCATAATGGTACTTGACCACGGACGCATCATTGAGCGCGGAGACCACAACAAGCTCATCGAAGAAAAAGGAACGTATTACAGACTCTATACGGGTGCATTTGAGCTTGAATAAAAATCTGTTTTTAGGATTTAAGGACAAATGAAAGAAAAAAAGATCACGAAAGAAAAAATCAAATACTATACAAAAAAAATATTTCAGTTTATCCTTAATCCGCGTTTTATTCTTTGCTTT
>JAZODV010000067.1:0-9701 GCA_045597185.1 Eubacteriales bacterium | reverse complement strand
CTTGGGATAGTACCGATAACAGAGCGTGCTATTTCTGGTTCCTTAAAGGAATCGATGCGTTTGAAAAGCATACACCCGACGGTTCTTATCCGATTGGCACATCTCGTGATGATCACGCTGATGCACTCGATGTTTGTCATTTGATGGCAGATCCGACCTGCGCAGCTCCCGCAACCTGTACCGAATGCGGCACAACTGTGGGCGAGGCTCTTGGACATAAAGATGATAACCGTGACCATATTTGTGATCGCAATTGTGGAAATGTGACTCTGGGTGAGCATTCCGACAGCGCAACCGATGACAATCACGTTTGCGATTATGGCTGCGGAGCGGTTCTTGAGGAGTGCTCGGGCGCAACGAGTGATAACAATTATACTTGTGTCATTTGTGGCAGAGAGGATGTAAAGGCATCGTCTACAGATGCAATAAACAAAGCAAAAAAAGAGCTTGAAGATGCGATTGATGCGCTTGAAGCGGCTAACACGGCTTTGCAGAGCGCCATCAATACCAACAGCGGCGATATCGCAAGCCTTGCGACCGACCTTGCAAGCAAGTACAACTCTCTTAACACGCTTATCGGTACACTTCCCGATGGAGTAACAAGTATAAAGGACTACGTTGATAGCATCAATACAGCTCTCGCAAGCGCGGATGCAACAATGCAGGTGGCTATAGACAAGGTGACTTCTGATCTTGCACAGGCAAAGACCGAGTTGCAGAATACTATCAACACAAACGAAGCCGATATAGAAGATAAGGTGGCTAAGCTCGACGAAGCTTACAAGGCGGCTGATACCCTTATCAACTCCGAGATTGCAACCCTCAAATCTGAGGACAGTGCAATCAAGCAAAGCGTTACCGACCTTGAAAATGCGATGGACGAAGCAGATGCGGCTCTTGACGAAGCAATCAAAGCAGTTCAAAAGAATCTCGAAGATGCACAAAATGCTCTTAACGAGGCAATTGCAAGCGGCGACAGTGAGCTGAGCGATAGAATCACCGCATTGAACGATGCTCTTACTTCTGCTCAGGCAACTCTTGAAGCAACCGATGCGGCAAACAAGGCTGAGCTTGAAGGCAGGATCACAAGTGCACAGGCTACACTCCAAGCGGCGATCGACAGCGTACAGTCCGACCTCGACAGCACCAAAGCAAAGCTGGATCAGGCGATCGCAGACTTGAACCAAGCCATCGCGGACGGTGATAACGACCTCTCCGCAGAGATCGATGCACTCAATACTGCACTTGCAAATGCAAAGGCGGCACTTGAAAAGGCTGACACCGATAATAAGGCAGAGCTTGTTTCCAAGATCGAAACCGCAGATGCTACACTTGATGCGGCAATCAAGGCAGTTCAGAAGAATCTCGAAGATGCACAAAATGCTCTTAACGAGGCAATCGCAAGCGGTGACACCGCACTGAGCGACAGAATTACCGCATTGAACGATGCTCTTACTTCTGCTCAGGCAACTCTCGAAGCAACCGATGCGGCAAACAAGGCTGAGCTTGAAGGCAAGATCACCTCGGCACAGGCTACGCTCCAAGCGGCAATCGATACTCTTGCAAGTAAACTTGACAGCGTAAAGCAAGCACTGGAAAAAGCAGATGCAGACAATAAGGCAGCTCTTGAAGCAAAAGATGCAGAGCTTGCAAAAGCAAATGCAGATAACCGGACCTTTATCATCATCGTATGTGTGATTTCGGGTTTGGCATTCTGCGGATGCGGTACGATTGCACTATTCTACTTTATCATCGACAAAAAGAAGAAAATCTAACAAACATCGAGACTGTAAGTGCAGCCTCCTTATAACTCTAAGCGGTGAGCAGATTTTTCTGCCCACCGCTTTTTCTAAAGAATATTTTTACAAAACATATTGACAATTTCGTCTATTTGTGATATAAAATAATACTCAATTTTTACATAGGCATACTTTCCCATTATTAGTATTGCCACCCAAATTGAGTTCTATTCCTCTATATGTATTCCAAAAAGCATAATCTGACGAAAGCCGCAGATGTGAGGAATATGAAAGCCGAGATTGAACGGAACAAGCGCAGAATTTCCGGAATCGACACGATGATCGAAGGTCTTTACGAAGCCAACGTGCTTGGCAAGATTACCGACGAACGATTTTCCAAAATGATGGGTAAGTACGAAGCTCAGCAAAAGACGCTCATTGAGGAAACGGCGAAATTGGAGCGCGCGTTGGAACAAGCGGAGCAAGACAAGGTTGATCTTCGCGTATTTCTTGAAACCATCCGAAAGTGTACCGATATTAAGGAGCTTACTCCCGCCCTTGTAAACAGACTCATTCAGCGTATTGAGGTTCATAAGAGCGAGAAAGTAGATGGGCGTAAGTGGGTAAAGCTTGATATTTACTTTACCGCTGTTGGTCTGATCGACATCCCGATGAGAATGAAATCCGTGAAATGATAGAAGAAATCCAAAAATCCGCATAAGGACTAAAAAAAAGAATACGGTATATCTCCTGTGAAATATACCGTATTCTTGCAAAACTGTCCTTTAGGGTACGACCCTAACGACTCACCCTGTTTTTTTAATTATACGCCCACTCTACTGCCGACGGAAGCTCTATTTCCTTTACGTATTTCAACTGTAAAAGCTTCCATTCAAGGCACTCACGGTCGCCGACGTATCCCATTGTGGCTTCGTATCCGAGAAAAGAGTCACGCTCTGTAAATTTTATACAGCGTTTTGTGGTTTTCTCTTCGGCATCGACAAGCCTTTTCGCCGACTTTATAAGTGACAGTATTTTTTCCATGCTGTCGGCAATGCATAGCTTATGCTGTATTATAAACATTTTTTTGACGTTTATATCGGTCTCTATCGCGCACACGATATATTCGGCAAAGTTTATTATTCTTTTTAATTCCTCGCTAGCACCGTTTACGTTTTTAAGTATTGCGATTCCCTTTTTCATAAGCTTTTTGGCGTCCTCGAGCATACCAAGCTCGGCTCGGATCCGCTTGCTGTGAAGAGTAGATTGTCCGTCATCGTAGATCTTATAACCAAAATTAACAATAGAATAACCATTCTTTTTCCCAACAGTATCGCCCGGGGGCGGTGTAAATCTCTTATTAAAGCAAAGAGGATATGCAGATCCGATCCTGAAAACACCGTATTGCTCCTCATTTGTCGGAGGTAAGAGCCTTATCGCCTCGCTGAAGCATTCAAAGCCCTCGATGCATTTATCGGTGTCACCCTCGCAAAGCTTCTCTGCAACCGATAAAAGCGCCTCATCCTTCGGCATTTCCTTTATATCAAAGCTTCTTTTTTCAAGTCTTGTGATAAACGAAGGCGTAACACCGTAATGATGGCTTTCCATTACTCCGCAAAGTCCGTATTTTTCGGCGCATTCTCTCATTGCGGCATACCGTCTCTGCCACTGCTGCGGTGCAGGTATATACGGAACCGTGCCGAAATCCCACGTGCGGCCCGCAGAGTTTGCCTGCGAGTAAAGCCGTATGCCTCTTCTCTTTGCCGCCTCCGCTTCACTGAGGAAATAACCGCCCGGTCCTTCAAATACTATAGAATAATCAGCAACGCTTTCGGTTATACCGCGTACCTCATATTTTTCGAACATCTCAAACGTGACGAGCAGACTTATATCGGTCGGAAGTGCATCGATCAGAGCAAGTCTGTCTTCTTTTGGCGCGTATCCCCAATTATACGTCCAGAAAACGATATCAGCGTCGGGCCTTTCGCGTCTTATACTCTTTTTTACAAGCTCAAGCCAATCGGGATAGTCACAGCAAGGCCACCAGCCGGGTGATTTCTTTCCCCAGTTGGAAACGTTGTCCTTGGGCTTTTCATAGTAGTGTCTGCCCGTCGTGTGCGGATCGATACTCGGAAACTCAACCGATTCACCTACTAAGACCACACCCTTAAATGCGTGCTCTTTGAAAATCGGACCGTATATGTCAGAATATATTTTCTCCGCATCAGGCGCGTACGGACTGTTGAAATTGTTTATGACAGAATACGCATACACGTCAATACCGAAATTTGAAGCCCTCTCAATAAGGTCGTTGAAATCATATTCACCGACGGCACCCATATTTACCCCTTTTACGTAAACAAGTATCGCGTCAAAGCCTTCCTTTGCGAGATTCTGCAGATATCCGTTGGGAAATTTATCAAATCCGTATGCCGAATGAGCCATTCTCGGAGAAAAAAGCGGCTTATTATATCTTTTTCCGAGCTTTAGAAACGGAGCGCGGCGAGACGTCATTTCATCTTCAAGATCGTACAGTGCTTGCGCAAGTCCTCTTTCGTCGGACGCAGATATAAAAACTCTGTCGCGAGTTATCTCTACTGCTCTGCCCTTGTATCCCGCATATTCGACAAGTCCGGCGCCGTCAAGGCTCAGTACAATATTTACTTTTTCCCCGTCAGTTTCCTCAGAAACGGCACGAACAAATCCGCAAAGATGCAGAAACGCATTTTTCACGGTCGGTGAAAATGTGTCAATATCCGAGCAAGCGATACCGTATGAGAGCGAAAGCTCATCACCGTTCGGCTGCTCATATGTAAATTTTTGCGGATAATTCGGACTTTCAAGCTCTCGTCTAAAACCGTATCTCATATAAAAACCTCCCTCAAAGATAAGTTTCAAGAATTATAGCCCCCGTAATATTCAATGTCAATAGCTTTGCAAAAAATATTTAAAAGATTACAACAGGCCGAGGCGGAAGAATGATCGATTCCCGACAGACAAATCTGTCGGGAATCGATCTGTTTTTATATCAATTTATCAAGCCGTTCTTGAGGCAGAACATATTCTACATCGTCAATTAGAATCGAATATGCTTTATCATCAAAAGACATTACCTGCAAAGGAATAACCAAATTGAGATCCTCCTGCACAATTCCGCAAACATACCCGTAAACGTAACAATTTTTAAAGGTGCCATCAGGTTGCTTTACTAAATCATACAATCCCGCATCTTTTGCTTTTTGACCGTTTTTTATTTCATTAAGAAACAACTCGCAATCGGTTGTTTCTTTTTTCGTGCCCGGTATTTCCGTATTGTCAGAATAAATGTCTTTAACAAATATAAATTTAATACAATTATCAAGCGCGATCTCGGTCTTAAGCAATTCGGATTTTACGTACACGGCTGAAAACTCACTGTCAGGAAAATACCGTATCAAAACATCTTTACTTCCGTTAACGGAATACATGCCTGTTTCGACCTCAAAGTCAAAATGAGCAACGGTCTTTTTTTCTCCTTTTACATGTCCTATGAATTCCCGCGTTCCAAAGCACCAAACGATCCCCTTGTTGCCGACAAAAGTATACTCGGTGCCGTCGGTTGATACGATCGTTTTGTTTTCGATCTCCCTAAACCCAACATTACCGCCACAGGCAACAAAAGAAAATATACTTGACAAGCAAATAAAAGCAATTAACACCTTTCTCATAAGATCACCTCGTTTTATATTATAATATTTCCTTTGTTATCGATTCGGTGTAGGTTTCTGTCTTTTGTTTTTATTCGCCGGTATAAACCAGAGTCAGATGTACCAAAAACGGATTTTCTGACGCATCCGCCACGTGAAGCACGTATATTCCCGTTCCGAGATCCGTGCTTGCAGTATCGACCGCTATAAGTGTGGAGCTGTCGCTGTTAAGCATATACAGTGTCTTATCGCTCACGTGGGCTCCTGCGGGGACGTTTTCAATGAGTATATTCAAAATATCCCTCGCGCTTAAAAGCTCCTCTGTTTCGAGATACAGCTCTACGTCCTTGACCCCGGGTGTCACCGTAGGCTCGCTCGGTTGATCTTCCGTCTCCGCTTCCTTTACGGAATAAATAACGTATACGTATTCGGGTGTGCCCTCGGCGGCGGTCAATGCTATGCGGTAGATCCCGTTTTCCACCGTTTCTTCATTTCCGCTAAGTGCCGTGTAGTTGCCGTCCTCTGCGAGAAGTTCTGCCTTGGCATCTGCCTTCGGTGTGCCGTATTCCGCGATCCTTTCGGTTATAAGCGAAATAAATTCAGCGTATGCTGCCCTCGTGTCAGCCGTGACTGTTACGCTTATCTCACCCTCGGATATCGGAGAATCATATTTATACGTCAAGTAAACGTATCCGCTGAGCACATAGTCAGCGTTATCAATATGATACGCCATACGGTACTGTCCGTCGGCTATTTCGGTGCTGTCCGCTGCGAGCGCAGTATAATTTCCGTCAGCACCGAGCATTTCAACAAGAGTGTCGTTCGGAGTTCCGTAGCTGCTTGCTGTCTCCGCCATAAGCTGTCTGAGTCCGCTGTAATCGAGCTTTTCGCGTGAAACGTGCTCCACGCTTACGTCTGTTTTTGCTATATAGTTAAACGAGATGTATCCGTCACTTCCTTTTTCTGCCGTCAACTCAATCCACTCAAACACCAGAGGCTCTGCCGATACCTCTTCAAAGACGACCTTTACGTACTGAGACGAACGTATTCCGTCCGCCGTGGAAATATATGCAACGACCGTATATTCACCCGGACTTAAAGCAGGTATTCCGACCGTTACGTTTTCTGCATTTACGGTAAATTTACTTTCACCTGCATATTTTACACTATCCGCGTTGTCGGACGAAAGATGGATAAGACCGCCCGTTCCGTCTGCCGCGATAAGCGCAAATGCCACGGTATACGGCTCATCCTTCACGCAAAGAAGAGTGTCCTCTATCGAGAGCGAAATGCTTTCAAGTGCGATGACGCCCTCTCCGTATTTTACTTCCTTAAACGTATTTTCCGTTATTTCGGGGAATATCATATTGAGCTCAAGCTTCTCGGTGTCGTTTATGTCTATGATCTCGGCATCCTTGACACCGTCAAACATAGCTCCGAATTCGGCTATCTTTTCGTATTCAAGCGCGACAGCCTCGGTAACACCTTCGATTGTGGCTACGCAGACACCGTTCCATTTATAATACTGCGATATGACCGCAAGCTCGTCGTATGCGATCTTGACTCCGCTGAGCGTTTCGTCAAGGTCACGTCTGCAGGTGAGTCCAAGCTCCGCGATAAATCTCTCGAGTATCTCAAGCGTTTCATCGGTAGTGCTTGCCTGTATATTCAGTCCAAGCTCCGCAGTATAAGAGCTCATGGCATAATACGCAACTCTTACAGCATGGATCTCGACCTTTCCGTCAACGAATTTGTCGCCGTTCTTCACCGTCCTGCCGTTTTTGAGGTACACGGTGGGCTCCGCGGTGTGCAGCGGAACAATATTATCTCCGTGAACGGGGTCGGGACAGTTCAATATCTTGTACGGTGCTTCGGCGTTCATAGGATCGTTCGTTACCTCGCCGGGCTCCGCTATAACCTCTATGTAATCAACGCCGTCAAAGCCCGAAAACTTGAAATCGATGTACGAGACGTTCATTATCGACATAAAATCGGTCTTTTTGTCGGCACTCATAACCTTGACCGTGTTTATTTCTCTTTTCTCGGGATCATAGAAGGAGTCAAAGCAGATATCGTCCTTCATAATAAAATACGATACGTTATAGTGCTGAGGCGCTTCTCCTACCCAATAGACCTCCCAATAGCCCTTGGAGCTTGACGCCGTTATGAAGTTTCCGCTTCGCTCTATGTGGGGGTGGTAGGTCGAGTGCTCGTATCTCTCGCCGGGAATGTACGTCATTCTCTCGACAAAGCCTTCAGAGCCGAGATAAAGCTCGTACACGTCCTTACCGTCGCTGTTCTTATAGCGTCTGCAGATCTCGTATCTGTCGTGTATCTGCTGATAAAGCGTCTCGGAATTTTCCTCAACGTGAAGATAAAACAGACCCATATCGGTGCGCACCCACTTATCGACGACTCTTACGTTCTTTTTGATATTGTCGATCAGCGCAGATCCCGCTTCCGCGGCTCTTATAATGCCAAGCGTGGTTACCTCAAAGGCTTCATAGGAATTGTTGCTTTCCTTAAAGTCGCTCCAACGGTACGAATTTCCGTCTATTTCTATGATTCCGCCGTATTTATGATTGATCGTGGTCTTTGCAAGCTCTTCCACCGGCGTCAGCTCCTTGTACTTAAACGGAGTTGCCGCAAGTGTCGAATAACCCGCATCAAGATTGCTCGCGGCTATATTTTTCAGGTCGCTGAACACTTTTTTGCCGTTTTCAAATATATCTCCCTCGTTTTTAAGGAGTCCCGCGTTCAGTCTTTCGTTTGCCAGAAGCAGCTTTGCCACATCTTTGCCGCTAAGTCCTTCGGGTATATCGTTATCGTCGCCCCACGGAAAACCGGGCTTCGTTCCCGATGATCCCGTCGTGCCGTCCTGACCCGACTGTGTCGTTGTTGCAGAAGACTCTTTTTCATCATCGTCTTTGTCGGAAGGGGAGCGGCCGTTGCCCGCGCAACCTGCAACCATAGCCGTTGCGAGAATCAGCGCAACGACTGCACAAAAAAGTTTTTTCATAGTTCCTCTCCTTATGTATTTTTGTGACAGCACCAATGTCTACCATTTTGGTGTTCATTTGCATTATACTATATATTATTCCTATTGTCAAGAAAAATTTTCTTGACCAAAAACTGAATATTTTGTTAATTCCTAACAAAAACATTGACATATTTATATATGCGTTATATAATTTTATCAATAAAATATTGACAGAACGAGGTGTACTGCTATGTTAAAATATTCTCCCGCCGTTTTTGCGGTCAAGGACAGCTATCAGATAATGGTTCGCGTAAACGATCCGTGCGTTATGTGGGTCAGAGTCGGTGAGCGTAATTTTTATGACGATTCAAACGGAATTTTGCGCTCGAATACGACGATCCACCGTATGACAGTTCCGTCTTCCCTTCTTGACAGCGAGAAAAAATATACCGTATGCTATCGCGCGATGCCGGAAAGAAAACCGTACTACACAGAGCCCGGAGAGCTGATTGAGACAGAATATTCCTTCCGTCCCCTGCCCTGCGGAAAATTCAGAGCGTATCATATTTCGGACGCACACAATATGGTTATGGCTCCCGTTGCCGCCGCCAATACCTTCGGTGACATCGACCTGCTGATCCTCAACGGTGACGTTCCCAATCACAGCGGCGACGTCAAGTATTTCGACGGTATATACGACATAGTCGATCGTCTCACTCACGGTAATATTCCCGTAATTTTCTCCCGCGGAAACCACGATATGCGCGGTGTCTCTGCCGAGGAGCTTGAAAAATACACACCTACAGATTTCGGTCGCTCCTATTACACCATCCGTCTCGGTTCACTTTGGTGTATTCTTCTCGACTGCGGTGAGGACAAGCCCGACACGGGAATTGAGTACGGTTGCACTATCTGCTGTCACGATTTCAGACTCCGCGAGACCGAATTTATAAAAGAAGTCATGAAAAACAAAGATTTTAACGCCGACGGGATCACACACAAGCTGGTCATATCGCATCATCCGTTTGCGTATCTTCCCGCAAAGGAGCCGTTTAATATCGAAGAAGAGCTTTACACAGAATGGCTTGATCTTTTGCGTCCAATGAAGCCCGACGCACACCTTTCGGGACACCTTCACGGAGTTGCGATCTCCGAGATCGGCGGTCAATTTGATAAGCTCGGGCAGGTCGCGACCACGGTAATCGGAGCAAGACCAAACGGAGCGGAAAATTATTTTGCAGGCACGGGACTTGAGTTTTCGGACGACGGGATCACGGTCAGCTTCACGGACAGCAA
>JAZODV010000066.1:0-1851 GCA_045597185.1 Eubacteriales bacterium | reverse complement strand
CCAACCTATCAAAAGTAACCGCAGAAAAGGAGCGTATCGGTGCCGAGCTCGATATTGCCAAGCATATTCAGGCATCTATGCTTCCTTGCATCTTCCCGGCATTCCCTGAAAGAAAAGAATTTGATATTTATGCCACGATGGAACCTGCCAAGGAGGTCGGCGGCGACTTCTACGATTTCTTTATGGTGGATGATACGCACCTCGCCATCGTTATGGCAGACGTTTCGGGTAAGGGAGTTCCCGCAGCACTGTTTATGGTTATCGGCAAGACCTTAATCAAAGACCATACCTCTCCCGGCAGAGATCTTGGCAAGGTGTTCACCGATGTCAACCGACTCCTTTGCGAGTCCAACAGCGAAGAACTGTTTATCACAGCTTTTGAGGGTGTGCTTGACCTTGTAACAGGTGAGTTTGTCTACGTGAACGCAGGACATGAAATGCCCTTTATCTGCAAGGCAGGCGGTGATTTTGAGCCTTATAAGATTCGTGCGGCATTTGTTCTTGCAGGTATGGAGGGTATGAAGTACCGCGCGGGCTCTATGATGCTTGAGCCGGGGGATAAGATCTTCCAGTACACGGACGGCGTAACAGAAGCGACCAATCTCCAAAATGAGCTTTTCGGAATGGATAGACTCGGTGCTATACTGAACAAGGTCAAGAACGGCACCCCGAACGATATTCTTCCCGCAGTAAAGAAAGATATAGATGAATTTGTTGGTGAGGCTGACCAGTTTGACGATATTACGATGCTTTGTCTTGAATACAAGGCAAGAATGGATACAAATGAGGAGGAGGCTAAATGAAGGAATTAACCCTTGCGGCGACAGTTGAGAACATAGAGACTGTTACAGAATTTGTCAATGCGCAGCTTGAGATGCTTGATTGCCCCATCAAGGCGCAGATGCAAATTGATATTGCTATTGACGAGCTTTTCGGAAACATTGCTCATTACGCTTATGATTCCGAGATTGGAAATGCAACCGTTCGGGTTGAGGTAAGCGAGGAACCGTTGGCTGTTATTATTACGTTTATTGATAACGGCATACCGTATGATCCGCTCGCAAAAGATGATCCGGATATTACGCTTTCTGCTGAAGAAAGAGAAATCGGTGGACTCGGTATCTATATGGTTAAAAAAAGTATGGATGAAATAACTTACGAATACAAGGACGGTCAAAACATTTTGACGATAAAAAAGAATATCTGAGGATTCTATCTCGGATCGAAATGCTATCAAGTGAACGAAGAGGAAATTTGCTTTGAAGAATTACGATTATTATGTAGCCCTAATTACCGCAACGGCTGTCGAGGAAGCCGGAGTGATGCCTATGTATATATTGGATCGAAAATTACTTGCCGTGTTAGCAAAATAAGCAATGAAAAGTGAGTGGTGAAGTATTATGAACGAACAGTTATTCAGAAAAAAGAGTGTAGATCGGGTATCCTCTCCAGAACAGCTTAACGATTATATCCGTGTATCTAACCCCGGAATTTGGATGATACTGGCAGCCATCGTGGTTTTGCTTGTCGGTGCCATTATTTGGGGTACTGTGGGAACGTTGGATACTACGCTTTCCACCGTTGCCGTTGCAGAAAACGGTGAGGTAACAATTTATGTGAAAGAGGCCGACATTGCTTCGGTTGAGAATGGTATGACCGTTCGCATCGGTGATAAAGAGGGAACCGTTACCGAGATTGCTTCATCTCCCGTGGCTGTTGACGGTACGTTTACCGACTACGCGCTTCACGTTGGAAATCTTGTAAACGGTGAGTGGGTATTTGCCGTAAAGGTCAGCGGTGATTTTGCCGATGGCATACATAACGCTGAGATCGTGATAGAGAGCGTTTCTC
>JAZODV010000065.1:0-10374 GCA_045597185.1 Eubacteriales bacterium | reverse complement strand
CGCGCAAGCCATATCTAAATGGGAAAGAGAACTTAGCTACCCCGATATATTCCTGCTTACCGACATATCAAATTTAATTGGTATTTCAATTGATGAGCTTCTTGGCAAGGTAAATTCAGACCCTAATTAAGGGTTTTTGTTAATTGTTTGTTTTCAATATCTCTTGTACGATACCTTGAAAAATCGTATAATGCCTTGGACAAAAGACTGTTGTCCCTATTATAACTCACTCCTGGAGTGTGTTCAAATAGGGACAACTTTTTTCATATATTTTCCCGCTTTACTACTTTACGCCGCCTTTTGCATGGGCATCTGTGCCGCATTTAACATGTTTTCGATAAATATCCCATATCCCGTGGTGGGGTCATTGATGAGAACGTGCGTCACAGCTCCGACGAGCTTGCCGTTTTGAATGATAGGGCTGCCGCTCATTCCCTGCACTATTCCGCCCGTCTTTTCGATAAGCTTTCTGTCGGTTATCTTGACTGTAAAGCATTTGCTTCCGTTTGCGTCTTTGTTTATCTCGCTTATTTTTATACTGTATTTTTGCGGTCCGCTTTCGTCAAGTGTGCAAATTATATGCGCATCACCGTTTTTGACCTCGCTGTTTGCGGCTATCGGCAAAAGCTCACCGCTATTTTCGGGTATCTTTGAAAACATTCCGAAAACTCCGCACGAGGTATTATTTAACAGTGCTCCCGTTTTGTTTGCCTTAAAGCTGCCTTTCAGCTCCCCGGGTGAGCCCGGCATTCCTTTTATTGCTCCGTTCACCGTAACGTCACTGACCGTTCCGCGCTTCATCGGCACGATAGCTCCCGTCTCTCCGTCACATATACCGTGCCCAAGTCCTCCAAAAAATCCCGTTTCGGGTTCTATATACGTCACTGTTCCGATCCCCGCGCCGCTGTCTCTGACAAGAAGTCCCGTTTTGTATTTTCCGTCGCTCCCCGATCTGTACGGTGTCAGCTTCGTCGTATATTCCTTCCCTGCTCTCTCGCAGGTGAGGACTATTTCTTTTCCACCGCACAAGTCAAGTGCGTCGGTAAGTCCGCCTATGTCGTTTATATTTTTTCCGTCTATCTTTTTTATCACGTCAGCCGGCTTTATTCCCGCAGAGTATCCCGGATTTGCGATCTTTTCACGCTCCGAACCATATCCGACCACCATAACTCCGTCTGTTGAAAATCTTACGCCGAACGGTATTCCCCCGACGTAAAGCATCGTTCGTTTTTCAACATTTACGTTTACGCTCTTTATCGGCAACACACCGAGAAGCCGATATTCCGCCGTATATGTGGCGGTCGATGCCGTATCGATTCCGGAATAAACCTCTGATGCGCCGTTTGCTTCTGCCGTTGTACCCAAGTAGACCGGAAGTGCTTCACCGCTCATAAGGTCGATGCTGTCGGGTATAATAATATTGTACACACCGATGAGCATCACGAGCGATAACACCGCTGCGAGCAGACCTTTTCCTGCCTTTTTTGTTGTTTTTATAAATTTTTTCATTTTTGCATCCCTTTTGGTTTTTACGAAGTCAGCCGTAATCATCTTCGCACTAATAATCTACCCTTAAAGAAGAACTTGATTCTCAACAATTATTGTTGCCGCGAACCATTATTTTTAGTAATAACCAAGGGAAAAATTTTTTTATTTGAAACAAAAGAAGCACGGCGCATAAAGAGCCGTGCTTTTTTCGAATATTCCAAAATTTTTATGTTAGTTTACGATGTAAGTTTCCAGTTTTTTGATAAGATTATCAGCTTCGGGTCCTTCTGTGCGAAGTGTGATAGGCTTTAAAAGATCAAGGCTGAAAATACCCATTATAGATTTACCGTCAACCACGTATCTTCCCGAAATGAGGTCAACCTCACCGTCGTATGCGGCTACGATATTAACAAAATCACGAACATCCGAAATAGTCGAAAGACGAATATTTACCGTTTTCATATTTTATCCTCCTTTTGGAAATATTTTATGAGATGATTATACAACATATTTTTACCGTTGTCAAGCGAATAAAGTCGTAAATTATTTAAAATTTTTCTAAGCTTTTCAGTCTTGATCAACGATCCCCCAATTATGTCCAATCGGTATACTACCCAATACAAAAGATACTATAAATGACGGCCAAAAAGTAAAAAGATATATATCTCCGGTATAGTTATGCCCGTTCGGGCTCACAAAATTAAATATTTTCAATATAGCGAGACAATAAAAAACAACTGCAAGAAATGCCAAAGAAGCCGAAATAATGTAGCACATTCTGACCCATTTTTTAGGTTTGTGTTTTAGCATTTTATAAACACTTCTGATAAAGGAAAGCTCTGTTCCAAAAACACCGACAGTAAAGAAGATACTCAAAAACAATGATAACTCTAATCCAAACCTCAATTGTGTATCCGTAACTTCAGATAGAATGCGATCAATCTCTGCTTTGGCTTCACAATAATAGACGACGGCTACGACTGCCGAAGCCAAAAATACCGCAAGGCTTATAAGCAAAAATATTGTGTGCTTTTTGGCTTTCATAATATAATATCAAGACCTGCCTTTTTCTGAGTATGTGACGTTTTGTGTCTTCACCTTCTATTTTACTAAATTACCGATACATTGTCAATAGCGGCAATACACAAAGCGATCGGTTTGTTACTTTTTGTTTTTTCTAATAAACGTTTTTATTGAAAAATTCTTTATGTTCAGTCGTAAATTTATTTAAAATTTTACCTTTTCCCTCTTGACACGGAGCTTTATCGGGTGCATAATAACTACATCTTAATTTTTTTATTTCTTAGGGAGGTTTTCCGTGCCAATCGGTGATGAAGCAGTAAGGGCGTTTCGCAAATACGCAAGACTCTGTCCTGATTCGGAGCGCATTTCATACTTTGACCTATGCAAAAGAGTACGCGGATCTCTCGGAAATGACCGCGATGCGCTTAAAATTTTGTCTGTTTACGATACCTTGAAGCTGCTCGAGGCTCTCGGGAATAACGATGCCGCAGATGCCGTTCGCGAGGTCTATTTTTACGCAAACGGAAAAGCTCCGCGAAAAAATGAAATATCCTACCGTGTCCGCCGCTTTGCTATGTCAAGACACATGGACGAGCGAACCGTCTGGCGGAGGCTCGGCGAGGCAAAATCACTTTACATAAAAATACTTCGCCGAGAAGAGCAAAGACTCGGCAAAAACGAAAGGACTATATAAACCGATGGGAAAACAGTTTGGACTTTTGGGAGAATCACTGAAGCACAGTCACTCTCCCGAGATACACGCGCTTATGGGCGATCCAGATTACAAAATATTTGAGATTGAAAAGGAAAAACTTGCAGATTTTTTGAACGCACGTGAATTTGACGGACTCAACGTAACTATCCCTTATAAGCGTGCCGTTATGCCTCTGCTTTCAAAATGCTCGGAGACAGCACGCAAGACAGGATCCGTAAATACTATAGTCAAAAAAGAAGACGGAAAGCTTTACGGCTACAACACCGATGTTTTCGGATTTTCTTATCTTATCGAATTTGCAAAGGTAAGTATACGTGACAAATTCTGTCTCGTTCTCGGTGACGGTGGCGGCGCGGCAGCGGTAAAATTTGTACTTGAAGCTATGGGTGCGTCTTCCATCGTTTGTCTAACGAGAAGCGGAAAAAACCGTCTTTCCGATATTAAAAATTTTTCCGACGCGCAAATACTTGTAAACACCACACCTGTCGGAATGTACCCAAATAACGGTGCGGCGGCCGTTTCACTTGAAGGTCTTACAAGGCTTGAAGCCGTGTTTGATTTAATTTACAATCCCCTCAAAACTCAGATACTTCTTGATGCCGAGTCCCGTGGAATTCCCGCTTTCAACGGTCTTCCTATGCTCACGGCACAGGCAAAGCGTTCGCGCGAGCTGTTTCTCGACGCTGCTATTGACGATGACGTCATACCAAAGCTCACAGCAAGAATTGCCGGGAAAATGCTTAATATCACTCTTATAGGTATGCCGGGTTGCGGTAAATCCACGATTGGCGCGGCTCTTGCCGAAAGACTCAACAGACGCGTTATCGACCTTGACGAGTCCATTGTAAAAATATACGGAAAAACTCCTGCAGAGATAATAACCAAAAACGGTGAAGCCGAATTCAGACGAACAGAACACGTTACCGCACAGTGGGCGGGTAAGCGTACGGGTGTTATAATCTCTACAGGTGGCGGGATCGTCACGCGTCCCGACAACCGCGCACCTCTTGCGCAGAACGGCGTTATAATTTTCATTCACAGAAACATACACGATCTCCCGCTTGAAGGCAGACCGATATCACAGGGGACACCGATAGAAGAGCTTTACGAAAAGAGACTCCCTCTCTATCGTGCGTGGGCTGATTTCGAAATAGAAAACAGCGGCAGCATTGACGATGCTGTTGATGCGATACTTAATTGTCTTGCGTAATATTATGATAACTACCGAAATTGAGCTTTTTAATATTCAGCGCAAATTTACGTCTATTGTCAAAAACGCTATAGACATCGGGGAAATGCTTCACATAAGCGGCGCACAGGTCTCTCGCGTTGAGGATACGATAAGCCGTATCTGCTACGCCTACGGTGCGGAAAGAGTAGACGTAATAACCATAACGTCGCTTATAATAGTTACCGTTATTCCAAACAACGGTGAAGCGATAACCCAGACAAGAAGGATCACGGCTCAGTCTAAAAACATGAGTAAGCTTGATGCCTTAAATGCTCTGTCACGTGAGATCTGCGAGACACTGCCGGAATCGGAATTTATCGAAGCAAGACTTGAAAAAATAAAAAAGATGCCGTCGATACCGATATGGCTTATAGCGATCTCAGAGATCGTAGTTGCCTGCGGATACAGCATATTCTTTGGAGGCTCTTGGCTTGACGGACTTGCAACTATCCCGGTTGCTCTGACAATATTTCTCGCCGAGCGTATTTTTTCCAAAATACATACTAACAGAATAGTACATTTCCTTATCACCTCGTTTATTGCGGGCGCAGTATCGGTACTTATGCTTCACATAGGGCTCGGTCAAGACGTAAATCCGATAATGATAGGTGCTATTATGTTACTTATTCCGGGAGTTGCGCTGACTACTGCGTTTGAAGATCTGCTATCAGGTGATACCATTACCGGTCTTCTCAAGTTTTGCGAATCTGCCATAGTAGCTATAGGTATTGCAGTAGGCTTTGCTATAGCGACCTTTGTCTGCGGCGGATACGATATGCTTCACGATATAAATTATACGGCACCTTACGTTCAAATGATAGCTGCTATAATTTCTTCAGGTGCTTATGCTATAGTTATTGGTCTTAAAAAGCCAATTCGTCTTATATTTTCAGCCCTTGGCGGCGGTATAGCTCAGCTTTCGTTTTATCTGCTGTCAAAAACCGGACTCAATACCGTGATCTGTATTATAATAGCCGCGGCTCTATGCGCCGCGTATTCGCAAGTCTTGGCAAGGTTTCAGAAAACACCGTCGACAGTATTTGTAATACCGTCGATACTGCCGTTAGTTCCGGGTAAATTACTGTATTATACGATGAGCTATATGCTGAGAGGAAACACCGACAAATTTATAAGCTCCGGGCTTAACACATTGCTATATGCAATAGCCATAGCTTTCGGTCTTATTGCTGTCATAGCGGTTTTCTCGGTTTGTACTTCAATGATACGAAAAGCAAAAATAAAAAAACACTTTTAAAATAAATAGGCTGTCTCAACTGCATTTTGCATTTGCCCGACAGCCTATTTTAACATTTTATTTATCCCCGCATATCTTGATTAACAGCAGTACAAACTGCACAAACTAACATTCTAGTGTTGTTCATTATTTTGTAACATATATGTGATATAATATTACAGAATGTTGTAAAAGGAGATAAAAAATATGGATTTTCCAAAAATTTCCGAGTTGCTTGATCTGTCTCATACCGTTGCGGCTGAGCTTTTCTGGGGATGTGAATATCCTTGGGAAGTTTTACCTAAGATAAAAGACTTTGTCATAGCCCTTGGCAAAACTCTCTCTCCTGATGAATACTATTCTCCCTCAGAAGATGTTTACATTTCAAGATCTGCGACGGTGGCTTCCACTGCATCGATAACAGGTCCGTGTATCATAGGTCCAGAAACCGAGATACGCCACTGCGCATTTATCAGAGGAAGCGTTCTTATCGGAAAGGGCGCGGTAATAGGAAACTCCACTGAGCTTAAAAACTGTATTATTTTTGACAGTGTTCAGGTTCCGCACTACAATTATGTGGGAGACTCGGTTCTCGGCTACCGTTCTCATATGGGAGCAGGAGCCGTAACCTCCAACGTAAAAGCAGACCGCGGAAACATCTCTGTCAATATAAACGGTGAAAAAAAGCAGACGGAGCTTCGTAAGTTCGGCGCAATTCTCGGAGACTATGCCGAAATAGGCTGCGGCGCTGTCCTGAACCCCGGAAGCGTTATAGGAAAGAACTCAAACGTTTATCCTTTATGCTCGGTTCGCGGATACGTTCCGTCCTTCCATATTTACAAATCTACCAACAGCATTATCAAAAAAATTTAAAAGAAAGGAAGAAACAATGGGAAGACTTTTTGGTACTGACGGCGTGCGAGGTATCGCAAACTCCGAGCTTACATGCACAAGAGCCTTTGACATCGGAAGAGCCGCCGCTACGGTACTTACCGAAGGTTGCAGACGCCGCCCCGTATTCGTGGTAGGCGGTGACACAAGGGCATCCACAGCAATGCTTTCGGCAGCTATTTGTGCAGGTATTTGCTCTGTTGGAGCCGACGTTATAGATCTTGGAGTTATACCGACTCCCGCGGTTTCGTATCTCGTCGGAAAGTACAAAGCAGATGCCGGCGTTATGATATCGGCATCTCACAACACCTACGATTACAACGGCATAAAGCTCTTTGGTGGAAACGGCTGCAAGCTACCCGATATGCTTGAAGAGAGAATTGAAGATATAGTTCTCGAAAATGCGGTCACACCTCCCTCCCCTATCGGTGACGGCGTCGGTCGTATCAGCTATGCCGAAAATGCGGTGAAGGACTACGTAGACCACGTGAAAAGCACTGTAATGTATTCGCTCGACGGACTTAAGATCGCACTTGACTGCGCTAACGGTGTCGCTTCGCGTACAGCAGAAAAGCTGTTCAAAGATCTCGGCGCTGACGTAACCGTTATATCGAACACTCCTAACGGCTCGAACATCAACGACGGTTGCGGCTCAACCCATATCGAAAACCTGTCAAAATTTGTTCGCGAAAACGGTTTCGATTGCGGTGCGGCTTTTGACGGTGACGCCGATAGATGTCTCTGCGTTGACGAAAACGGTGAGCTTATCGACGGTGACCGTATTATGGCTATCTGCGCTCTCGATCTTGCGGCTCGCGGCAGACTTCACGGCTCAACGGTCGTCGGAACTATTATGACAAATCTCGGTTTTGTCAAGTTTTGTCAGGAAAACGGACTCAACTTCATTGCTACCAAGGTAGGCGATAGATTTGTTCTCGAAGAGATGCTCCTTGGAGAATATTCCTTCGGAGGCGAGCAGTCCGGTCATATTATTTTCCGTGATTTTGCCGCGACAGGAGACGGCCAGCTTACCGCTGCCCAGATCTTCTCTATGCTCAGAAGAAGTGGAAAGAAATTCTCGGAACTTGCGTCTGTTATGACTACTTATCCCCAGTACTCGGTAAACGTCAAGGTATCCCATGAAGGCAAGCTGCTCTTCTACACCGATTCCGAAATTCAGACTGCCATAAACGAAGTCAAGCAGAAACTCGGTGATGACGGCAGGATCGTTGTCAGACCTTCGGGAACCGAGCCTCTTATCAGAGTTATGGTCGAAGGACGTGATGAGGCGCTTATATCAAGTCTTGCAAATAAAGTTGCCGACGTTCTACTCGTAAAGCTCGGAAAGAAGTAAAAAAGAAAAAACGTACGTAAAGCGCCAGACTCCTATGGAGTTGACGAGGAGAGAGAAATATCGAAAATTCGGCGGGAATCTCTCCGGCAGAATAAACTGCCGCAGTCCGTCTACAAAAACGCGGGTGACCGCGCAACAAAGTGACGGTCAAATATTACCTGATTGAAAAATTAATATTATGTGTGGAATTATTGGTTACACGGGAACGAAAAAAGCCGCTCCCATACTGCTTGAGGGACTTCGCGCCCTCGAATACCGCGGATACGACTCAGCAGGCGTAGCGCTTTCGGGTACAGAGCAGACCGATATCGTAAAATCAAAAGGTAGGATAGACGTTCTTGCCGATAAGCTTGAAGCCTTTGGAGGAAGCGACAACACCTGCGGAATAGGACACACACGTTGGGCAACTCACGGCGAGCCGTCCGACGTAAACGCTCATCCTCACGCGACAGAAAATCTCGCAATGGTCCACAACGGCATTATCGAAAACTATGCCGAGATCGAGCGCAGTCTTTCACTTTCGGGTTATACCTTTGTGTCGGAAACCGACACAGAAGCCGCCGCAAAGCTTCTTGATCTCAACTATTCAAAAAGCGGAGATCCTATTGATGCTCTTTTTGCAACAGCCGCAGAAATTCGTGGCTCGTTTGCGTTCGGCGTTATCTTCAGAGACTGTCCCGATACCATCTATGCTATGCGCAAGGACAACCCACTTATCGTTGCAATGTCACAAAGCGGTGGACTGATCGCATCTGATATTCCTGCTATCCTTCCGCATACCAACAGCTACTACAGACTTGACGAAAACGTAGTTGCGGTTATAAAGGATACGGGAGTTGACTTCTACGACAATAACAAAAACAAGATCGACCAACCTCTTGAAACCGTCGATTGGGACGTAGGTCAGGCTCAAAAAGCCGGATATCCTCATTTTATGCTAAAAGAGATCTTTGAAGAGCCCGAAGCCATAAGAAAAACAGTCACACCGAGACTTGATAAAAACGGTCTGCCTGTATTTGAAATGCTCCCCGACAAAATTGATACGATACATGTCGTAGCTTGCGGAACAGCCATGCACGCAGGTCTTGTCGGAAAGACTTTAATAGAGCGTTTTGCAAGAATACCCGTAAACGTTGAGATAGCGTCGGAGTTCCGCTACAGGAACCCTATTCTCCGTGAAAATGACCTCGTTATCCTGCTTTCACAGTCGGGCGAGACCGCCGATACTATCGCTGCTCTTCGCCATGCAAAGGCAAATGGCATTGCAACACTTGCGATAGTCAACGTCATCGGTTCTTCTATCGCGCGTGAGGCAGACCATGTTATTTACACAATGGCAGGTCCCGAGATAGCCGTCGCAAGTACGAAGGCATACTCGGTACAGTGCGCGCTTATGTCTCTTCTGGCAATAAATCTTGCCGTAAGAGAAGGTAAGCTTGACAAAAACGAAGCAAAGCGCCTTTCAGGTCTGTTTATTGAAGAAATACCGGAGGCAGTATCAAAGGTACTCAATATGAGCGACAATCTAAGAGAGATTGCCAAGAACTATACGGATACTGAGCATCTCTTCTATATTGGACGTGGAATCGACTGTGATATCTGTACCGAGGGCTCACTCAAGCTTAAGGAAATATCGTATATTCACAGTGAAGCATACGCCGCAGGCGAGCTTAAGCACGGTACTATTTCGCTTATTACAGACGGTATCCCTGTGGTTGCTCTTCTGACGGAGTCGGAGCTTGCGGAAAAAACCATATCGGGAATCCGTGAGGTTCGTTCGAGAGGAGCGCATATGCTTGTAATTGCTACGGAAAGCATCGCTGACAGCTTTACGATACCTTATGACGATATCATAAAAGTTCCCGACACAGAGCAAATTTTTGAGCTCTTCCCTGCAGCGTCGGTTCTCCAGCTTTTCGCCTATCACGCATCCGCGCTTCGCGGTCTTGACGTCGATAAGCCGAGAAACCTTGCTAAATCGGTTACTGTTGAATAATATACAAAATGTAATATTTTGTCGGAATTTACAAATAGTATAGGAGTGAAAAGAAAATGGAACTTATATCTGTCGTTGTTCCCTGTTATAACGAAGAAGAAAGTCTGCCTTTATTCTATGATGAAATAAAGAGAGTTTCATCTGAAATGAAAGAAAATAACGAACTTTCTTTTGAATATATTTTCGTTGACGACGGCTCAAAGGATAAGACTCTTTCTATTCTTCGCGATATGGCAAAAAAGGATAACGAGGTAAGATATGTTTCGTTTTCAAGAAATTTCGGAAAAGAGGCGGCTATGTTCGCAGGTCTTGAATCGGCAAAGGGCGACTATGTTGTCATTCTTGACGCTGACTTGCAACATCCTCCGAAACTTATTCCCGAAATGTATTCCTATGTGAAATCGGGTGAATACGATTGCGCCGCAACAAGAAGAATTTCAAG
>JAZODV010000064.1:0-17586 GCA_045597185.1 Eubacteriales bacterium | reverse complement strand
TTCAAAGAGGGAATAGAGCTGCTTTCGGGCAAATGGGATACGTCAAGAAAAATAGCGTATTTTCAGGCTCATACAAACACATACGCGCCGACTGCTGTGCTTCGCGAAAAATTTGAGGCGGCACTTCGCGAGGAAGGCGTTGTAGGTATCAATATAGCAACGAGAGCCGATTGCCTTGAGGACGAGACAGTAGAATATCTTGCGTCTCTTGCGGAACGTACTGAGTTGACAGTTGAGTTAGGACTTCAAACCGCAAACGATAAAACAGCAGAGCTTATAAACAGAGGACATAGCTTTAACGATTTTACGGAAGGCTTTAAAAAGCTTCGCGCGGCAAGTGAAAAGATAGGTATATGTGTTCATATAATATTCGGTTTACCGGGCGAAAGCAGGGAAGAAATGCTCGAAACGGTAAAAAAGGTCGCACAGTTGAAACCCGAACAGGTAAAGATACATCTGCTTTACGTTATAAAAGGAACAAAACTTGCAGAAATGTACGAAAACGGGGAATACACGCCGATGAGTGAGGATGAATATGTTTCGACTGTCTGCGATGCGATTGAGCTTTTGCCGACAGAAACGGTTATAGGCAGACTTACAGGTGACGGCGCGGAAGGTTATTTACTTGCGCCCGAATGGAGCAGACGCAAAACAGCGGTGCTTAACAATATTGATAAAGAGATGTACCGAAGAGATACTTATCAGGGAAAAAAGCGTAATACGTGAGGATATATGCGGATTACGTTTTTCTCTTTAATAAAACAAAAATCTCTTGACAAAAAGGAGTATTGAGTGTATAATAACACTTGTGCGCCGGAGTGGCGGAACAGGCAGACGCCCGGGACTTAAAATCCCGTGATATGAAAATATCGTACGGGTTCGAAACCCGTCTCCGGCACCAAAAAACGGCCCTCTCAAAAGAGAGGGTCGTTTTTTGTGTTGGAGGCGATAAGTTTTGAAGCACAAAAGTTGCAAGGCAACTTTGTCAAGTTTTGCGAAGCAATACTTGGAGAAACACCGTCTCCGGCACCAAAAAGCACCCTCTCAAAAGAGAGGGTGGATTCTTTGCGGCAGGCAAAATATCAGTTGTTTTTGATATGAACATCGAGCTGATTGAATGGAATTTCGATTCCGTTCTTGTCAAATTCGCTCTTGACCGCTTCAAGCACATCAAAGTAAACAGCCCAATAGTCTGAATTATTAGTCCAAGCACGGCATTTAATTCTAAGGGAGTTTTCTCCGTGTTCACCTATTCTGACAAACGGTGCGGGGTCTTTAAGTATAAGAGTGTGTGACGCGAGAATATCGTTTATGATAAGCTTTGCTTTTGCGACATCCGTGGAATATGATACCGAAAAGTCGAGGTCAACACGTCTTGTGTCCTTCTCAGAATAGTTGATTATGTTTCCGTTTGCGAGAGTGCCATTGGGAACGTAAACGACCTTGTTGTCTCCCGTGATTATCTTTGTCGCGGTGATGTGAATATCTGCGACGACGCCCGATACGCCCTGCGCTTCGATGAAGTCATCAATCTTGAAAGGACGTGTTACGAGGAGAAGCACTCCGCCTGCGAGGTTTGAAAGAGTACCGTTAACTGCAAGACCGATACAAACGCCGAAGGATGCGATGAGCGCTGTAATTGCACTTGTGTCGAATCCAAGGTATCCTATGAGGCATACAACGATGATACACTTTGCCAGAATTTTGGCAACATATACAAGAGTCTTAATAATTGTTTTGTCGGCGTGTTTCTTTTCTCCGCCCTTAATAATCTTTTTGCCTATCCAGTTGATAAGCTTGAAAGAAATGAACATTACGATTAAAGCTATGATGATCTTAATGCCCGTGTTGGTTGCCCAATTTACAAGTGTATTGAGCAGGTTTTGAAGCCATTGCATAATTATTACCTCCTTAAACAGCTATCCTTGTAATTGTACCACTGCAGTACTAAAAGCGCAATATGAGTAATACAATCTTAACATTTTGTGTGATGTTTATTTTCAAAAAGCAATTTTCTAAAAATTTGCAAAAATAAAAAAAGCACTTGACAATTCTGTCGTGTTGTGATATAATACTGTGGTATCAATTCGGGGTGTGGCTCAGCTTGGTAGAGCGCTTGGTTCGGGACCAAGAGGTCGGGTGTTCGAATCACCTCACTCCGACCAATAAAAAAGGATGCTTGGGGTGCCTACCGTAAAGCAGTTCCAAATCAAAATCAAAAAGGACGAGATCTTTCTCGTCCTTTTTGCATACAGCCTACCCTGCAAGGTATAGTGTGTAATACCATAGTTATCTTTTCGGGCGGCTGTAAAGAAGTGATGCTTTTGCTTGTGCAAAAATGATGTTATTCGCTTCGATCATAATGATGCTGCTTCCTACGTTCGCAATGATGTGATTGCCGCAGGCACACATTATTGCCGTAGACTACATCATTAGGCGAAGCCGACATCACTTGCCCGCAAGGGCAAACACCGTTCGGCAGACCTGCTTTATCGCAGGTCACAGTTCAGAAGCCTTTTTTCTTGGCTTTCTGCTAAATTTCGGGAACGATATAATTTTTGCTGTTGAGAGCTTCTTCTATAAGATTTAAAACTTCCTCGCTATCAGCACGAACGGTGTGATAGTGATAGCCACCGGTGATATTCATCAGCTCGATAGACTTTCCTGTTCTGACGCCCTCCATAAACTGTTTGACGTGCATTAGCGAAAATATGTTCAAGGTCGCTTCGATCTTTCCATAGACCTTGTGCCACACAAACACGTCAACCACAGTACCGCCAAGCTCCACTATACAGGAAAGCTCGTCCTCGGTCTGTTCGGTCGTGTGCTTTAACTTGAATATTCTCTCGGCATGCGGGGACTTCTGCATGACGTAACCTTTGCTTGTGGAAAGTATTTCATAGCCCGTTCCCTTAAGCACGGTAATATCCTGCACAATTACCTGACGGGATATATCGAATTTCTGCGCAAGCTCGCCGCCCGAGATAGGTTCTTTGGCGGACAAGAGAAGATTGACGATCGCTTTTCTTCTTTCGGCGACTTTCATAAGCCCTCCTTATATGGAATGAAGATTTTTAAGCGACAGGTCAAGAATAGGAGAAGAATGCGTAAGCGCACCGCTCGAAATGTAATCCACACCAATGTCAACAAGACGTGCTACATTTTCACGTGTAACGTTTCCGCTACATTCGGTCTCAGCCTTGCCACGGCAAAGCTCAACGGCCGTTTTCATGTCCTCTACGCTCATATTGTCGAGCATAATGATATCCGCGCCCGCTTCAAGCGCTTCCTTTAGCATATCAAGATTCTCAACCTCGACCTCTATCTTGCGAACGAAGGGAGCGTATTCCTTTGCCATTCTGACGGCTTCCTTCACTCCTCCTGCCGCGCCGATATGGTTGTCCTTGAGCAAAATACCGTCGCTGAGGTTATATCTATGATTATATCCTCCACCGACCTTGACTGAATATTTTTCAAAAATACGCATATTGGGCGTTGTCTTTCTTGTGTCAAGCAGCTTGGTTTTTGAGCCTTTAAGAAGTTCGGCAATTTCTCTTGTATATGTTGCGATGCCGCTCATTCTTTGCAAATAATTGAGCGCCGTTCTTTCGCCCGAGAGAAGTACACGGATATCTCCGCGCACAAGACCGATCTTTTCACCCATTTTAACGTTGTCTCCGTCCTTGACGTAGAATATTACCTCTGTATTTTCATCAAGAAGCTCAAAAACTCTTTTGAAAATGTCAAGGCCCGCAATAATGCCGTCCTGCTTACAGATCAGATCGACCTCGCCTGCCTGATAATGCGGCATCACCGAATTCGTGGTGATATCCTCACTTGTAATATCCTCTCTGAGAGCCTGCAGGATCAACTCGTCGGCGTTCATTTTCATCGTAATATTATTCATGGCTTGATCTCTCCCTTTCTATTGCTTCAAGTACTGCTTTTTTATATTCTTGTTTATAATTTTTGTAATTTGATTCGTTAAATGTAACTTCTGTGTTATTTCCCAAAACTGAATATCCTTCGGTAATGTGGTGCGCGGCACGTTTTGCGAATACGAGACTTTCAAGCAGTGAGTTGCTTGCGAGACGGTTCCTTCCGTGAACTCCGTTACAAGCAGTTTCACCAGCAGCATACAGACGCTCCATAGAGGTCTTGCTGTATCTGTCGACCGCGATACCGCCCATAAAGTAGTGTTGTGAGGGGACGACGGGTATCGGCTCTTTTGTTACGTCGTAGCCTTCTTCAAGACAATGCTGATAAATATTTGGAAAATGTGTTCTTATCTCCTTCTCCGCGATAGGAGCAAGTGATAGCCAAACGTGTTTACTGCCTTCCTTCTTCATTTCCGCAAAAATGGCATTTGCTACCACGTCACGTGGCAACAGCTCATTGACGAAGCGTTCTCCTTTTGAATTAAGAAGAATTGCTCCCTCACCTCGTACCGATTCGGATATCAGGAACTCTCTGCCGCCTTCTTTTTCGGTATAAAGAGTAGTTGGATGGATCTGAATATAATCGATATGCTGAAGTTTTATACCGTATTTGAGCGCAAGAGCTATAGAATCTCCCGTCAGGTGCTTATAGTTGGTGGAATGCTCAAAGATACCGCCGATACCGCCCGTTGCAAGAACGGTATAATCTGCTTTAATAGCTGAATATACACCATTTTCGTCGTGCCCGATAATGCCATGGCACTCATTATTATCGCAGATCAGGTCAACCATAGTATAATTTTCAATGATGGTAACGTTTTCTCTTCCTCTTGCGGTTTCTAAAAGGTGTGAAGTTATCTCCTTACCCGTTTCATCCTCGTGGAAAAGGATGCGCGGATGGGAATGCGCTCCTTCTCTTGTGTATGTGAATTTCTCACCGTTCTTTTCAAAACGAACGCCAAAGCTTACGAGGTCAGCGATAACATCTTGAGACGAGTGGATCATAATGTGGACTGAATCGGGATTGTTTTCGTAGTGTCCTGCCTTCATCGTGTCCTCGTAGAAGGAATCGTAATCCTCCTCATCACGTAAAACGCAGATTCCACCCTGCGCGAGATAAGAATCACTTCTTTGCGCCTTATTCTTTGTTACTATAACAATGTTCTTGTCTTTGGGTAGATTCAGTGCGCAGTATAGACCTGCGACACCGCTTCCCACGATCAAAATATCGGTTTTCATTTTTGTTACCTCGCAAGTTCTAACATTCTGTCAAGAGGAGCAAGAGCCGCTTGGCTCAGGTCACTTTTCATATGTACCTCATTTTCCTCGGTACTCAGAACGTGAAGAAGATTTTTCACGGTATTCAGCTTCATATCGGGACAACAGGGTCTCGTCCTTGGAAAATAGAAGCGTTTGTTAGGATTGTCATTTTGCAATTTGTACGCAACGCCATCCTCGGTACACACAATAAATTCATTTGCCGTACTGCTTTTTGCGTAAGAAATGATCTCCGCGGTGCTGCCGATATAATCGGATAACTCGAGAATCGAACCTTCGCATTCGGGGTGGGAAAGAACGAGTGCCTCGGGATGCTTTGCTTTTTCTTCAATCAGCTCCTCTTCGCTGATGGTTGCGTGAATAGGACAGCAACCATCGTTCAGAATAATATTTTTTTCGGGCACCTGCTCTGCAACAAATCTGCCAAGATTTTTGTCAGGGATAAAGAATATGTTTTTATTCGGTAGCGCGCGCACAATAGAGATGGCATTGGACGACGTTACGCAAACGTCGCTCTTTGCTTTTAGCTCAGCCGTGGAATTGATGTAGCACACAACGGCAAGATCTTCGTACTTATTTCGCATTTCTTCGATCTTTCTCTGAGCAACCATGTGAGCCATAGGGCAATCTGCCGTGAGATCGGGCATTAGTACCTTTTTTTCGGGATTCAGTATTTTTGCACTCTCGCCCATAAAGTAAACGCCGCAAAAAACGATTATGTCCGCGGTGCTTTTCTTAGCTACTTTAGCAAGATAGAAAGAATCACCTACAAAATCTGCTAGCTCCTGCACTTCATGCGGAGTATAATAGTGAGCAAGGATCACTGCGTTTTTTTCTTTTTTTAATTTTAATATCCGGTCTTTTAACTGATCTTTCATTTTTAACCTCTTGGATTTTACGATTGACCTCGACATTATACCATAAAAATTGTCACGTGTCAAGTTTACTGTAAAGTTTTTTGCAATCTATGCAATATATTTGTACAATCGATGTAAATCGACTGTTTTATTTAAATACAAATGTCGCTTGTGATATGCTTGGTTTCGAGCCTTATCACAAGCGACTTATTAACAATATTTGATTCTATGAGAAACAAGCAGCGATTACATCTGCTTATTGTCCCATGTTTTCATAACCTATGACCGTTTGAAGCAAGGTCTGCGCATAAACTCGGCCAAAGAAGTCGTTGGGGTGGTTGATGTTATTTCCCGAATAATCGTGGAAAGCCTTGCGCTCCAGAACGCTCAAGCTGACAGAGCCCATATCGGCAACTCCGCAGGGAACACCGTCGTTAACGTAGTTGTTTGCCAGCTCCTTTACGGCGCTTCTTTGATTTGCTTTAGCTGTTGCAGAACGTCTGGTATCAGCCGGATTTGATACCATAGTAGTTATCAAAGCAACGCTTGTTTCGGGAGCTATCTTAAGAGCACCGTCTACAATGGTTTTGAGATTATCGCTTGTATAAGATGGAGCGTTAGTGCCGTCGTTCATACCAAATGCGAGAACAAGAAGATCGCAACCGTATAATTTGGCAAAAAGCGAAACGGAAGCCTCGGCTCTGTCTGCTCCTTTCTTGGTATTCAAACCGCTGACTGCCGTGTTGATGTAGGTTATTGTACCGCGTGTACCCGCTACGTAGTCTTTATCCGGTACCTTTGGAGTGCCTGAGAGCTTGTTATCCACTCTTTCATAATGTACGGTGTAATCAAACAGATCGGCTAAAGCCTCGACAAATAGCATCGGGTAGGGATGCTGATAAGGGGCATAGTTGCCGCGCCAGCTCGCATTTAATCCGTTCGTTATGGAGTCACCAAAGAATATAACGGTTACATCCTCACCGTTTTGAAGCTTATTTATAAAATTCTCGAAGATATCGGCTTGACAATCCTGCTCAAAGCCTTTCCAAGACTCTGTGTGAGTGTAGCTTACGTTGATCTGCCAATCATCCATCAGATCTTCGCCCCAATACGTCGCGACCTCTTCGCCGCGGTACTTAGTATGCAAAGCACTTCCGGGGCAATTATAATATTTTGCGGTCGTAATACACGGTATCGAGGATTTTTCAAGAACCTTTAGCTTTCCGTCCACAACGGAATAGTCTATGCCTTCCTGATATACTATGGTACCGTCGTAAGATGTGACCGAAATAACGTTCTCTATAGGGAATAAAAGCGTTTTTGTTTCGCCCTTGTCGAGAAACATGACTGTCTCGTTTTTTACCGTATTGCCTGAGAAGATCGGCAACATCATCTCACTTAGATCGGAAAGATCGATGCCAAACGGACTTTCAACAATAGGAGACTGCGTTGTCGAGCTATCGCCTTCAGAGGTCTCTCCTCCTTCGGTCGTTTGATCCTGCGGTGACGAGGTTTGTTCGAGGTCTGATGTAGTTATGCCTTCGTTGTCTGTTGTACAAGATATCATACCAAATAATACCACACAGATAAGTAATATGCTTATTATTTTACTCATGGTGATTTCCTTTCTAAATAGTTTATATGCTTTCGAACATCAATTCATATTTTCGTATCCGATAACTGCCTGAAGCAAGGTCTGGGCGTAAACTCGACCAAAGAAGTCGTTGGGGTGATTGATGTTATTTCCCGAATAATCGTGGAAAGCCTTGCGTGTCAGAACCGACAGACTGACAGATCCCATATCGGCAACTCCGCAGGGGACTCCGTCAATACAATAATTTTTTGCCAGATTCTTTATCTCGCCGCGCTGATTTGCCTTGGCGGCAGCTGGACGGTTCATATCAGCAGGGTTACATACCATAGTAGTTATAAAAGCAATACTCGTTTTGGGGGCTGACCTCAAAACAGTGTCTGCTATGGCTTGTAGGTTGGTGCGTGTTTCTGTGGGGTTAGCTCCGTCATTCATGCCGTAGGCGAGAACTATAAGATCGCACCCGTAGTTGTTAATATAATCTATGATGTAATTTTGAACGTTGTCTTTTCCGTCAGTTGACGTCCATCCGCCTATTGCTGTGTTAATGTAGGTTATAGTACCGCGCGTACCTGCCACGTAGTCGGTATCGGGTACAGGAGCGACTTTGCTTTGAAGAAACTTGGTGTTGTCTGTTACGTTTATGTATTTTACGGTGTAATCATAAAGGTCGGCTAAAGCCTCGGTAAAGAGCATGGAATGGAATAGCTGTGCTGATAAGGAGCATAGCCTCCGAGAAAGCTCGAGTTTGCTCCGTTTGTGATAGAGTCTCCCGAGAAGAATACGGTTACATCTTCGCCGTTTTCAAGCTTTTTTATGAAGTCGGAAAAAATATCAGACTGACAGTCCTGCTTAAATCCTGTCCATTTGCTTGAGTGAGTGTAGCTTACGTTTACCTGCCACTCATCCATCATGTTTTCGCCCCAATATGTACCTACGAATACACCGTTATAGTTGGTTGCCAGCGCACTTTCGGGTTGATTATAATAGACGTCGCGAGTAATACACGGAATAGAAGAATTCTCAAGTACCTTGATCTTTCCGTCTATGATCGAGTAGTCTACGCCTTCCTGATATACTATGGTACCGTCGTAAGATGGGACCGAAATAACGCTTTCAATAGGGAACAAAAGCGTTTTGATGTCGCCCTTGTCGAGGAACATAACAGTCTCGTTCTTTACAGTATTACCTGAAAAGATCGGCTGCATCAGATCACTAAGATCGGACATTTTTATGCCAAGAGACATAGAGTCGGTGTCGGAATTTGCGGAGCCTGACGTATTGTTGGACTCTTGCGATTGAGAGGTTTTTGCTATTATTGCGTTGACTCCTTCGACGGTGAAAAGGACAACGCCGAACAACAGTACGCAGACAAGCAATACACTTATTAACTTCTTCATAACAATAATTCCTTTCTCGGTTGATACTTTAATAGTACTTACCATTTTATACAACAACGCACTATGATTGTACATCATTTACAGTACAATGTCAATAATCTTTGCAGATATTTCAAATTATTTTAACATTTAGACAAACATACGGATTTTAAATAAAATCTGTAAATACTCTATTTACATTTCTCTATAGCGTAACACACAGTCTGTCAATTACCGTATACTGTAAAAAGACGAGCCGCTTGGTAAAATCCAAGCGGCTCGTTGATCATTATTCTGCTTTGCTGAAGCTGTCCTTGCCGACACCGCAAAGCGGACACTCAAAATCTTTTGGGAGGTCCTCGAATTTTGTTCCGGGAGCGATTCCATTATCTGGATCGCCAACCTTTTCGTCGTATTCCCATCCGCATACGTCACATACGTATTTCATAATTTTTCTCCTTTACAGTATTGTTATATTATTATTATTTTATTATTTTATTTCTTCAAAATCGGCAGCGCCGTGTTTACACAGTGGGCATATGAAATCCTCGGGGAGTGTTTCACCCTCGTAAACGTAACCGCAGATCTTGCAGACGTAGCCCTTTTTACCGTCGGTCTTGGGCTTCGGCTTAACGTTATTCTGATAGTAGGTGTAGGTCATCGTTTCTCTGTCGGAGATAACTCTTGCCTCGGTTACCTCACAGATGAACATTCCGTGTGTATCAAGGTCGACATACTGTTCAACAACCAGCGACATAAACGAGTTGATATATCTCGGAAGGAACACAAGACCGTTATCCGAGCGAAGCGGTTCACAGTCTGCGAATTTGTCTACATTTCTTCCGCTGACAAAGCCGAAGGATTCAAACACCTTGAAGGGAGCGTCGACTGTAAGACAGTTGATATTCATTTTGCCGGTTTGCTTTATAATATGGTGTGAGTAATTTGCTTTATTTATTGTAACAGCGATCCTGTTAGGTGTGTTTGTTACCTGTGTTACAGTATTTACAATAAGGCCGTTGTCCTTCTTTCCGTCGTTCGAGGTGATAACGTAGAGACCGTAGCCGATATTGAAAAGAGCGGTCAGGTCGTTCTTATTTGCTGTGGAATCCTGCTGTGCAAGATACTCGCGGCAGAGCTCATCTGCAAGAGCGTTAAGCTGTGCTGTGCTGTCATCGTTCAGAGCAGAAAGTATTTTTACTGAATTTTCTGCAAAGGTAATGTTTTTGCAGTCCTCGAGCATACCCTTCATGACCTTTGCGGCAAGAGGCGCCCAACTTCCGTTTTCGATAAACGCGACCGTTCTGTTTGAGAAATTACGCTCGGTCAAGTGGTCGATGAAATCACGCATAAATGGGAAAACGCCCGCGTTATAGGTGGTGGTCGCCAAAACGAGCTTACTGTACCTGAAGGCATCCTCAACGGCTTCAGACATATCGCATCTTGCAAGGTCGTATACAACCACCTTGGGGCAGCCCTGCGCTTTGAGCTTGTCTGCAAGCTGAAGCACTGCTTTTTTTGTATTGCCGTATACCGAGGTGTAAGCAATAACTATGCCTTCATCCTCCGGCTGATAGCTCGACCATGTGTAATATTTTGCAATATAGTAGTCAAGGTCGCCGTCAAGCACAGGACCGTGAAGCGGACAGATATATTTTATGTCAAGTCCTGCCGCCTTCCTAAGCAAAGCCTGAACCTGCGCGCCGTACTTTCCGACGATACCGATATAGTATCTTCTTGCCTCACACGCCCAATCCTCGTCTGTATCGAGTGCACCGAATTTACCGAAGCCGTCGGCAGAGAAGAGAACCTTGTCGGTGCTGTCGTAGGTAACTATGACTTCGGGCCAATGCACCATAGGAGCCGTTACAAAGGTAAGCGTGTGGTTTCCGAGTGTGAGTGTGTCACCTTCGCCGACAACGATACCGTTCTCTGAAAAATCCTTGCCAAAAAAGTTTTTCATCATAGTAAAGGCTTTGGCAGAGGAAACTATCTGAGCGTTCGGATATGCCTTGAGAAAATTGGCAATGTTAGCAGAGTGGTCGGGCTCCATATGCTGAATGATAAGGTAGTCTGGCTTTTTTGAACCGAGAGTGTTCTGGATATTGTCGAGCCACTCGTGGGTGAACGACGCATCGACCGTATCCATAATTGCTATCTTTTGATCGATTATCGCGTAAGAATTGTATGATATACCATTAGGTACTTTGTACTGACCCTCAAACAGATCGACCTTACGGTCATTGACACCGATATACTTTATATCGTTAGTTATGTTCATTTTGCACCTCTTTAATTTGAAATTCATTCAATATGTATTATACACCAAGATTTTCAAAAAATCAACACATAAACAATTATTCGAGAATTTTTCCGTCCGTGGAGATGGTTACGACCTGCCAGGGTATAAATTTGCCGCTTGCCATGAGAGCTTTTTTGACAGCACTTTCGATACCGCCGCAACATGGAACCTCCATACGAACTACCTTTACGCTTTTTATATTATTGTTACGTATAATCTCGGTGAGCTTTTCGGTATAGTCACCGACGTCGAGCTTCGGACAGCCGATAAGCGTTATGTGATTTTTTATGAAATCCTCGTGGAAGCTTCCGTAGGCGTATGCGGTGCAGTCGGCCGCGATAAGCAGGTTTGCGTTATCGAAATACGGAGCGTGAGGCGGTACAAGCTTTATTTGACAAGGCCATTGAGACAGACGGCTGACCGATGCCGACGGACGCATTTGCGGAATATTATCACCGTTTCTTTTTAGAGCCTTAGCCGCAGTGCCGGGACAGCCGCAGGGGAGCTTTGTTCCGATTTTTTGCGCTTTTGCCTGACGTACTGCGGCCTCGTCATACGCGGGAGCTTCTCTTTCCTCGAAGGTGATAGCGCCTGTGGGGCAGGCGGGCAGACAGTCACCGAGACCGTCACAATAGTCCTCGCGAGTCAGCTCTGCCTTGCCGTCTATCATCTCGATAGCACCCTCGTGACACGCCTTGGCGCATGCGCCGCAGCCGTTACATTTTTCTTTGTCGATGTTGATTATTTTTCTTATCATAATTTTCTCCTTAAAATTTATTTAAGAATTTATTTAAAAGCATTTCCCGTGTTTGCAATCATCTACCGAGCCGCATTTGAAGCACAGCTCGTTCGGGCATTCTCCGTTTTCCGCAAGCTCTTTAAGATTTCGTACAGTGGTGTCGGCGATATTTTCAAGTGCTTCACGCGTAAGGAACGCCTGATGCGACGTGACTATTACGTTTGGCATCGAAATAAGTCTTGCAAGGGTGTCGTCCTCCATAATGTGACCCGAATTGTCCTCGAAGAAAACGTCGGACTCTTCCTCATAAACGTCAAGGCAGGCGGCGCCGACCTGACGGGATTTTATTGCGGAGAGCAGAGCCTCGGCGTCAACCAGAGCGCCGCGCGAGGTGTTTATAATAACGACGCCCTTGCGGCATTTTGAAAGAGTTTCTGCGTTTATCATATGGTAGGTGTCGTCGGTGAGAGGGCAGTGAAGAGAAATTATGTCACAGCTATCAAAAAGCTCGTCAAGACCGACGTAGCGCACCGTGTCGCCGTTATCAAGCTCCTTTGCGGGGTATTTATCATAAGCTAAAACCTTCATACCGAAGCCGCGACAGATATCGATAAATACGCGCCCGATGCGTCCTGTGCCTATAACACCTACGGTCTTTCCATGAAGATCAAACCCCGTAAGACCGGACAGACTGAAATTGAAATCCTTAGAACGTATATACGCTTTGTGGATGCGTCTTATAGAGGTTAGAAGCAATGCCATTGCATGCTCTGCGACGGCATACGGTGAATACGCGGGAACTCGCAGCACGTGGAGCTTTCCGTAGGCGTGCTTCATATCAACATTATTGAATCCCGCGCATCTGAGCGCAAGAATATTGACGCCGAATTCGTTCAGCTTATCTATGACTGTGTCGTTTACCGTGTCGTTGACGAAAGCGCATACGGCATCGTAGCCATATGCAAGCCTCACCGTATCGGGATTAAGCTTGGTCTCGTAATATTTGAATTCTATACCGTTTTGCTCCGCGTATTTGTCAAAGGTCTCGCGGTCATACGGCTTTGTATCAAAAAATGCAACCTTCATAATTAAAATATCCTTTCGGCTTTTGTGAAAAAATTATGTATATCTCGAAATTTTTTCGATATGTTCTTGTTTTTATGAGCATATTATAGTATAATCTACTCTGTAAAGTATGTTGAATTTTCAACAAAATCGAGGAAAATATGAAAAAATATTTTAATTCTATCAGGAAATGCCCTCTTTTTGACGGCATAAGCGACGAACAGCTGGAGAAAATGCTCGTCTGTCTTGGCGCAAGGGTGGAATCGTTTGACAAAAAATACACCGTTATGGCAGAAGGCTCACCTGCGAAATATCTCGGTATCGTGCTGTCGGGTTCGTGTCAGATAATACGCACCGATTATTACGGAAACCGAAGCATACTCGCAGAGGTCGGTGAGTCTGAGCTGTTTGGAGAGGCTTTTTCGTGTGCAGAGCTGAACGACATTCCCGTAACGGTCACAGCAAACGAGCCGAGCGATATAATGCTCATAGACGCATCTCACATACTTCATACCTGCGAAAACAACTGCGGCTTTCATAAGCAGCTTATATTTAATCTAATGAAGGACCTTGCGAGGAAAACGATAGTCTTTAACCAAAAGATAGAGGTGATCTCAAAGAGAACGACGAGGGAAAAGCTGATGACTTACCTTATGATGTGCGCAAAACGCACGGGTAGCGACAGCTTTAATATACCGTTTGACCGTCAGGAGCTTGCCGACTATCTTGAGGTCGACAGAAGCGGACTTTCTGCGGAGATAGCGAAGCTGAGGCGAGAGGGAATACTTGAAAGTACAAAAAACTATTTTAAGCTGCTCTGAATGGGTATAATAAGTCTGAACGTATTATTCCCCAAAATGACCGACAGATACATACCGTAAAGGCAGATCGTCATAATTTCAAATAAAAAATGGTAAATTTCAAAAGGCTTCTTGACTTTTTGGCGGTATCATAGTAAAATAGGTAGGAAATATAATCAATCTTTTAGGAGTTAAAAAATGGGAGAACTGATCAAACTTTTTGAGCCTGCGACCCAGCTTGACGTCAGAATGATGCTGATGTGGCTGATTGGCGGAATACTGATCTTTTTGGCTATCAAAAAGCAAATGGAACCGACGCTTCTTTTGCCTATCGGCTTTGGAGCAATTTTTATGAACTTCCCGGGTGTCGTTACCTACGTTGACGGCGTAAAGCATTTCGGAGGAATCGCAGAGCCGCTTGAAACGCTTTATAATGCGGGTATTGCAAACGAGCTGTTTCCTCTGCTTTTGTTTATAGGAATCGGAGCTATGATAGACTTTGGACCGCTGCTTACCAACCCTAAGCTTATGCTGTTCGGAGCTGCCGCGCAGTTTGGTATATTCTTTACACTTTGTACTGCGTCGATCTTCTTCGACGAAATAGATGCGGCATCGATATCTATTATCGGTGCTGCTGACGGACCAACCTCAATAGTTGTTGCAAACGCGCTCGGCTCTAATTATATAGGCGCGATTACCGTCGCGGCATACTCGTATATGGCGCTCGTTCCTATTATACAGCCCCCTGTCATCAAGCTGCTCACAACAAAGAAGGAAAGAATGATTCGTATGCCGTACGAGCAGAAATCGGTATCCAAGACAACGAGAATTCTTTTCCCGATAATTATTTCTATAGTAGCGTGTATCTTTGCTCCTGCGGCAGGCTCGCTTATCGGATTCCTTATGTTCGGTAATCTTATCCGCGAGTGCGGTGTTCTCGACTCTATATCCGAGACAGCGCAGAAGGTACTTGCCAACCTTATAACAATATTGCTCGGAATCACTATAGCGTTTAATATGCATTATGAACAGTTTCTCGCTCTTGAGACACTTCTCATTATGGGACTCGGACTCGTTGCATTTATATTTGATACCGCAGGCGGAGTACTGTTTGCAAAGCTCTATAACGTAATTATGAAGCTTCTTAAGAAGCCGCTTATCAATCCTATGATAGGTGCTGCCGGTATTTCGGCATTCCCGATGTCGGGAAGAATAGTTCACAAGCTGGCGCTTGAAGAGGACAACCAGAACTTCCTGCTTATGCATTCGATAGGTGTTAACGTTTCGGGACAGATAGCCTCGGTTATCGCAGGCGCACTCGTGCTTGGATTCTTCTCATAAGGAGGTAAATATAATGATGCTAATGAAATCCGGATTCGAATTCAATCCGTCTAATTTTATTGAATACCTGAAATATATGGGAATCGGTCTGCTTGGCGTATTTCTGATCATAGGAATCATTATAATGGCGACCTACGTAATAGCAAATTTTTCGGTATTGAGACAACTTAAAAGAAAGAAAAAGAAAGATAAAAAATAATAAAAATCTCGGAGCTGTCGGCTCCGAGATTTTTATTTATTATTCTTCGTACAGACCGTACTCTTCAAGCATAGATTTACCTATTGCGTGAAGAAGCTGCGTGCTTGCCTTCCAAACCTCAAAGGAAGGCTTCTTCAGTCTGTCTACGACTTCACCGTTATAAACGAAATCTACCGCCCTTTTTGATGTGAATACACCGGGAGTTTCAAAATTGAAGGTGCCTTTATAGTTTATGTCTATAAGACCCTGCATAACAGCATCCCAGCTTACGGAGCAACCGCCTGTGGCATATGGCATCATATGCATATCAATGACCCCTTGAGTGTAGTGCGTGAAGTATCCGATGTTGTCGTGAGCGTGGATCGCTTTGAGCTTATCTCCAAGAGTGATTATGGAATTGTACTGGCTTCCGCCGACATGCATATAGTAGAAGTGGTTGGCGTGACCTATATCCCAACAGGCATTTATAAGCGGATGATCTATCTCGTCAAGGAAGTCGCGCAGATCCTTGCCCGACCAAAAGAAATACGGGTCTGTATACTGACCGATATTTTCAACGAGGATCTCAACACCCGTTTCTTCAACGTACGGAATTAAAGATCTTATTCGGTTTATATTTTTTTCCCAGAATTCGTCTCGAGTATTATTCGGGGTGGCAACAGGGTGGACAATTACGTTTGGAAAGCCTGCCTTTTGACAGAAAAAGAGACAGCCCGTTACGACCTCAAACGATTTTTTGGGGGCGTGAGTTTGAGTAACCGAAACTCCTGCCTCCTCAAACAGATTTTTCCAAGTCTCCGCATTGGAATCTCTGTCTTCACCTGTCATACTTCCCGCAAGACCGAGGTCGAGATCATAACATCCAAAGCCTATTTCCTTGGATATCTTGAGAAGCTCAAGGTGAGAGTGCTTTTCTCCTGCTTGTTGAAAAGCTGAACCAAAAGAAAGTTTCATAAGATAATCTCCATTTCTCCACTACAGAGGTGGCAAAAATATTTTGACATTTAAATTTATTTTCAAAACATCAAGCTAACACAGGTCTTTTTTCAAAGCCTATGAGCATTCCGCCTTTCTCCGCATAGAAGCTACAAAGTCCGCGGCATTTATATATTTCTATTTGTGCTGCCGGTATTTTTTCAAATATAAGCTTTTCAAGAAGCATTGCGGCGCGCTCGTTAAGACAGTGCGATATTCTGACCTTTCCACCCGAAAAACCAAGCTCACTAAGTCTTGAAACCAGCTTTTTAAGCGCATTCTCCTCGCCAAGACATTTGTCCATCGGTTCAAGGGTGCCGTGGTCGCTCGCTTTTCCGACCGCGTGAATTCCGAGGAAACCCGCTATCTTTGCGCTCGCTTTTGAAACCCTGCCGTTATTTGCAAGGTTTTTCATCGATTTGAGCATAAAGATAAGTCCCGTTTGGCCGAGATATCTTTTCGCTTTAGCACAGATCTCCTCGTAATCAAGTCCTTTTTTTACATATTCTCCGAGTTTTTCTATAAGTAAGCGAATCTCAGGACCCGCGGATAGCGAATCTATAATACAAACGCGTCTGCCTTCATGCTCGGCTTCGTATATCTGCTTTGCGTTGCAAGCGGAATTGTAGCTTCCCGAAAGAGCGCTCGTGATAGTAACGCAGATAACGTCATCGGCGTCACCAAATGCATCTATCCAGTCGGAAACGTTGGGGCAGGAGGTCTTTGATTTCCCCTTGTAGCTATCGAAATAGTTTACCATCGACTCGACGTTAAGCGACGGACTGTCGATAAATTCTCTGTCTGAGCTTATTATTTTGAGAGGAGCGACGCTGTAGTCTATTCCGTTTACCGAAAGCACGTCGGATGACGAATCGGCTACAATTATTATTTTTCTTGTTTCTGTCATTTGTTTCACCTCAATAAAATTTGCACGGCTTTGCGGAGATACCTTTATACACACACGGAGTTCAAAAACATATAACAGACAAGCATATTTCGGTAAGTGATCAGCCTACGGCATTTAATTGTTACGTGCATTATTTTACCATATAATATTCAAAAAATCAAGGACATATTTGAGAAAAAGTTAACATATTTGAGAAATTTTTAACTAAGTGCCCT
>JAZODV010000063.1:0-3703 GCA_045597185.1 Eubacteriales bacterium | reverse complement strand
GATTTTGGGGAATCATAAAGAGGGGTCTTTGTATGTTACTCGCGCTGATCACAGTACTTATGTGCGGTGCGATAGTGTCGTGTGATAACAAGGTAAATGATGATGACGAGAACGAAAACGAGGAAAAAGAGGACAAGCCTGCAAGTGCCGATAAAAGCGGAAAAAGAGTTGCTATAACATTTGATGACGGTCCTCACAACGTATACACTCAGAATATCGTGGACGAGCTCAACAAATACGGTTATCACGCAACCTTTTTTGTGCTCGGAAGCAGAATAGACGGTACCGAATATAACGGAAAAGCAGGTCTTACATACGCATATGAAAACGGCAACGAAATCGCGATACACGGATATTCTCATACTGTCTACTATAACAAATGCACCGATGAAGAATATGAATTTGAAGTCGGAAATACCGATAAAGTAATTAAAAATGTGCTGAAAAATTGTAATGTTCGTCTTATGCGTCCGATAGGAGGGGCTATCACGAGCGAAAGAGTGCAGAAATCAAAATATTCGGTAATCCTCTGGGACGTTGATTCCGAGGATTGGAAGAACAAATACAAGTCTGACGACACGGAAGAGATGCGTAAAGAGAAGGTAGATACGATAGTGAATAACGTAATGTCTCAGGTCGAGGACGGCTCAATAATCCTGCTTCACGATATTTATGAAAGCACGTACGACGCGACAAAAATTATACTTGAGCATTTGCACAAGGAAGGATATGATGTCGTTTCTGTATCAGAGCTTCTCGGAAACCCCGCTGCAGGAAAAGAATATTCGAGAGCCGACGTAGCGGTAGGTTAGCCTCACGAGAGTAGATTTTGTTCGACTCTCATGCGACTAATCATCAAAAAATCACAAAAAAATCATAAAACAACTATTGATATATCTAAGGAATAGTGATAAAATAGTAGAATCACGAGAAAATCGTTTTATATTAACTTTTCGAAAGGAAATAAAGATGTTAGAGCTAAAAAACATCGTAAAGGACTATCCTACGGGGGCGGAAACAGTTCACGCACTCAAGGGGGTAAGCCTCAAATTCAGAAAAAGTGAGTTCGTTTCGATCCTCGGTCCGTCGGGTTGCGGAAAAACGACGATGCTCAACATCATCGGAGGACTTGACCAATACACAAACGGAGACCTTGTCATAAACGGAGTTTCCACAAAAAACTTTAAGGACAGAGACTGGGATTCATACAGGAATCACTCTATAGGCTTTGTTTTTCAGACATATAATCTGATACCTCATCAGACGGTGCTTCAGAACGTAGAGCTTGCACTGACACTGTCGGGCGTATCCAAAACCGAAAGACGTGAAAGAGCGAAAAAGGCGCTTGAATCCGTAGGACTTGCATCACAGCTGAAAAAGAGACCTAACGAAATGTCGGGCGGACAGATGCAACGAGTTGCTATAGCCAGAGCCATCGTAAACGATCCCGATATAATTCTTGCAGATGAGCCGACGGGTGCACTTGATACAGAGACCAGCGTACAGGTGATGGAGATTCTCAAGGAGCTCTCAAAGGATCGTCTTGTAATTATGGTAACGCATAATCCCGAGCTTGCCGAAAATTATTCGACACGCATCATCCGTATGCTCGACGGTGTTATACAGGGTGACACACAACCCTTTGAAGGCGAAGAGGCGGAAACCGCTGACGCAGAGATAAAAGAAAAGCTCAAAAAAGAGGCAGGAAAGAAGAAACAGAAAAAGCCTTCTATGTCTCTCGGTACTGCGTTCGGGCTTTCCCTCAAAAATCTTTTTACCAAGAAGGGAAGAACTATACTTACGTCCTTTGCGGGAAGTATCGGTATTATCGGTATCGCTCTCATACTTGCGGTTTCGCAGGGCATGACAACGTACATAAACAACGTTCAAGAGACAACTCTTTCGTCGTATCCCTTGACTCTTGAGGCAACGACGGTCGATATGTCGTCTCTTGTGGAGAGCTTTATGAATGTTGGCAACGCAGAGATAACGCACGATAAAGATGCAATATATAAGGATCCGGTCATCGGTGATCTTGTTAATGCGCTTGCAGAAATAAAGGCAAGTGAAAATGATCTCTCGGCGTTTAAAGCATATATTGAACAAGAGATGAATAAGGAAGGATCGGAGCTGAAGGAAGCCATTACTGGAATTCAGTATACATACCGTCTTGATCTTGACATATATACGAAAAACCAGAACGGAAATATCATAAAATCAGATACCGGGGAGCTTATGAACGAGATGATCGGCGATTTTATGATACAGCTGATGTCCGGTGGAAACAACAAAGAGGACAGTGGAATGATGTCAGAGCAATCGTCACCTATGGGGGGCAGCATGATGTCATCAATGATGGGCATGCAAATGTGGCAGGAGATGCTCTCGGGTCCCGCAGATGCTAACGGAAACAGACCGCTAATAAATGATCTGCTCAAGGAACAGTATGACGTTATTCACGGAGACTGGCCCAAGGCGAAAAACGAGATCGTGCTTGTCCTCAATGAAAACAACGAGCTTGACGATCTGACACTTTACGCGCTCGGACTCCTTTCGGAAGAGGAGATCGACGCTATCATAGATGCCGCAGTAAACGGTGAAAAGCTTCCCAAGGACAACAAAAAATGGTCTTATGAAGAGATATGTTCTTTGACTTTTAAAACTATTTTCCCGTACGACCGTTATGAAGAAATAGGCAAGACCGGCGTCTATACGGATATGAGCAAGAACAGCATCGTTCTTGAAAAGCTCTATAACGAAGCTTTTGAGCTTAGGGTAGTCGGTATAATAAGACCTAATGAAGAGGCAGACAGCACCATGCTGACAGGCTCTATAGGCTACACCTACGCACTTACCGAGCATATTATAACCGAAGCGGCAAAATCCGACGTCGTAAAGGCACAGATAGCAAATCCCGACGTTGACGTTCTGACGGGTCTGCCCTTTGAATCCAACACAGGAAAAATGAACGCGGCAGAAAAGAAGGAAGCCTTCAAGGCATACGTTGAGGATCTTACCGACAAGGAAAAAGCGGAGGTCTACGTTGCTATAAAGTGTCTTGACGCGATCGAGACTCAGCTTGAAAACGCAACAGACGCACAGATGGAGATGTTCCAGAGCACAGAACAGATCATAGGAATGATCGTTGCGGCTCTCGGCGAGGAATCCGGAATGAGTGCTGAGCAGCTTGCAACGTATTTTGAAGGGCTCACACTTGACGAGCTTAAAAATATGATACGTCCGTCTGTTGAAGAGCAGATCGCGGCAGGAATATCGGCGCAGGTAACTGCGGGACTTGCCGCAATGCCCGATGAGATGAAGGTTCAGATGCTTCAGGCTGATCTTGTAAATTACACAGACGATCAATTCGAGCTCTATTACGATGAGGTAACGGTATTTTCCGATTCGACCTATGATGAAACACTCGTGAAGATAGGTTCACTTGACCTTGAACACCCCGCAACAGTAAATCTTTATGCCTCGTCGTTTGAAAACAGAGATATAATAATCGATGCGATCGACAAATATAACGAGGGTGTATCCGAGGCTCAGAAGCTTTCGTTTACCGATTATTTCGGTATAATGATGAGATCTATAACGACGATAATCAACGCGATAACGTACGTTCTCATCGCGTTCGTTGCGATCTCGCTTGTCGTTTCGTCGATCATGATAGGCGTTATCACGCTTATCTCGGTTCAGG
>JAZODV010000062.1:0-28906 GCA_045597185.1 Eubacteriales bacterium | reverse complement strand
TCTCTGTAAGGTTGGCTCTGTAAAGCCCCACACCAAGTTCGTTGGTCACGTTTACGTTCTTACTGAAAAAGAAGGCGGACGTAAGAAACCCTTCCTTTCCGGTTACAGACCTCAGTTCTACTTCAGAACAACTGACGTTACAGGTACAATCGAGCTTCCTGCAGAAGTTGAGATGTGCCGTCCCGGCGATAACGTTGATATGACTGTTGAGCTTATCACACCTATCGCTATGGAAGAGGGACTCCGCTTCGCTATCCGTGAGGGTGGTAGAACCGTTGGTTCGGGCGTTGTTTCCAACATTATTGACTAATTTAGTTCAGTAAAATAAAATATACGCCGAGTCTTTGGACTCGGCGTATATTAAAAATTATATCTTTGGGGAATGGTGAAAATCCATACCGGCAGTAAAGTCTGCGAACTCCTTTGGAGCCGATCGGGTGAGATTCCCGAACCGACGGTAAAGTCCGGATGAGAGAAGATATGCAAATAGGTTAAAAAGCCTAAATATTAATATCTTCTCCTTTAATTTTGTTTAAGGGAGATATTTTTATGCAAAATAAAAAAATCAATGTTAGATTTATCGTAATGACAGCTATTCTTTCTGCTGTTTCTACGGTACTCATGATGCTTAGCTTTAGCATTCCTTTTATGCCAAACTTTATAAAATTAGATTTTTCCGAGTTACCTGCACTTATTGCTTCATTTAGTATGGGACCGGTTTCGGGCATATGTGTTTGCTTAATAAAAAATTTAATTAATTTAACTATGACAACGACGGGTGGCATTGGAGAATTAAGCAATTTTTTGCTTGGTTGCTTGTTCGTTGTGCCTGCAGGAGTTTTTTATCGGTTTAAGCAAAATCGTAAAACAGCTTTTTTGGGGGCGTTATGCGGCTCGGCCGTAATGGGAATAGTGAGTTTACCAATTAATTACTTTATTACATATCCTGCATATTCGAAATTGCTTCCGATAGATGGTATAATAAAAATGTATCAGGCAATAAATCCAAATGTTGATGGATTGTTTATGTGTTTGCTTTGCTTTAATGTACCGTATACATTTTTTAAAGGAATGTTGAATACGTTACTTGCTTTCTTGATATACAAGTATATTTCACCTTTGATAAAAGGTAAGAAAAAAGCAAACAAAAATACTGAATTTGAAAAATAAGTATTGAAAAAATACGTTACCTATGATATAATATCATTTGCAATAAGTATAATTCTTATCAAGAGTGGCGGAGGGACCGACCCTGCGAAGCCCGACAACCTGCGTTTACGTAAGGTGCCAAATTCGGATAGATGAGGTGAAAAGAGCCCACTTCATCGCGGAAGTGGGCTTTTTAATATAAAACTAAGGAGAATAAAATGGCAAGAAAACTTTTTACATCGGAATCGGTTACCGAAGGACATCCCGATAAAATTTGCGATAAAATTTCAGATGCGATACTTGACGAGTGTCTGCGACAGGATCCAAGCTCACGCGTCGCGTGTGAGACCTGCTGCACGACAGGTCTTGTAATGGTTATGGGAGAAATTACAACAAAGGGATACGTTGATATTCAGACAATCGTAAGAGAAACAGTACGTGAGATAGGATATGACAGAGCAAAATACGGATTTGACTGTGATAGCTGTGCGGTTATAAATTCAATTCACGAGCAGTCTCCGGATATTGCGATGGGTGTTGACAGGTCACTTGAATCCAAAAACGGTGTTGATACAGATGGACTTGACACGGGTGCCGGAGACCAGGGACTTATGTTCGGATATGCATGCGACGAGACTCCCGAGCTTATGCCGCTTCCTATTTCTCTTGCCCACAAGCTCGCGATAAGACTTACCGAGGTAAGAAAAAACGGTATGTTTAAATATCTTCGACCCGACGGTAAGACACAGGTTACCGTTGAATATGATGAAAATGACAGGCCGATAAGAGTTGATACGGTAGTTATCTCCACACAGCACAGCCCTGAAGTTACGCTTGAAGAGATCCGTGCGGATCTTATAGCAGAGGTTATTAACCCGATAATTCCCGCAGAGCTTCTTGATGCGGAAACTAAAATTTACGTCAATCCCACGGGACGTTTCGTAATAGGAGGTCCTGCGGGAGACAGTGGGCTTACGGGACGTAAGATAATCGTTGATACCTACGGTGGTTACGCTCGTCACGGCGGCGGCGCATTCTCAGGCAAGGATCCGACAAAAGTTGATAGGTCAGCATGCTACGCAGCACGTCATATTGCAAAGAACATAGTCGCCGCAGGACTTGCTTCACGCTGTGAGGTTCAGGTCGCGTACGCTATCGGTGTTGCAAGACCTGTATCTGTCAGAGTTGACACATTTGGCACGGGAAAATATGACGACGTGAAGCTTGCGGATGCAGTAAATGAAGTGTTTGACATGCGTCCCGATGCAATAATCAAGCGTTTTGATTTAAGACGTCCGATATACAAACCGCTTGCGGCATACGGTCACATCGGTCGTGAGGATATTGACGCACCTTGGGAAAAAACAGATTACGTAGAAAAGTTAAAAGCGATTCTTTGAACATCCTTATGATCTGCCGAATAGTATAATAAAAAATACTTTTGGCGGAGGAACTAAAATTTGGAGACGGTCTTTCTTGCTGTAGCTGCGGTTTTTACTGCGTTTGGTATGTTTTGTTTTGTCAAACTATGGTTTTCGGGATTTGGGGATAATATTTATTCGGCAATATTTCTCGAAAACGGAGACGATACGGAAATACTTAATATGAAAATCAGAGAATCCGGGAAATCATGGCTGTACGGACGGTGCGGAATTATAATACTTATACCGGAAAGCAGAAGGATCGATCCCAATATGACTGATTATATACAAAGAAAAGGATTAAAAGCTTTTTATTATAGAGAATAACAATGGCAGAAATAAACGAGAGCATTTCAATAAACGGAACCGTTGAGGGTATCATATACTCCAACGAGGAAAACGGATATACAATATGTGACGTTTCAACCGGGGACGGTGATCTTATCACCGCCGTCGGTTATTTGCCTTATATAAACGAAGGCGATAGCGTTATTCTTTGCGGCCGATGGGTACATAATCCTAAATATGGCAGGCAATTTTCGGTTGAGACTTATGAAAGAGCCTTGCCTGCTGACAGGTCAGCAATCCTAAGATATTTGTCCTCACATGCTATCAAGGGCATTGGACCTAAAACTGCGCGTAAGATAGTTGATGAATTTGGAGACGAAGCCTTTGACGTTATAGAAAACCATCCGGAATGGTTGGCACGTGTTTCGGGTATCACTCCCAAGCGTGCGCGAGAGATGAGCGAAGAATTTAAGGAAAAATCAGATATGAGACAGACTATGATTTTTTTCAGAGATTGGTTTGGCTCGGCTTCAACCGTAAAAATATATAAAAAGTGGGGCGCTCGTTCTGTTGACATAGTAAAAAAGAATCCATATATTCTCTGTGAAGAGATAGAGGGGATAGGCTTTGAACGGGCAGACAATATGGCGAACGGACTTGGAATAGATAAAAATTCAAATGACCGAGTCGATTCGGGAATTATATATACTCTGTACCGTAATGAACGTATGAACGGTCATGTCTGTCTTCCGTATGATAAGCTTGTTCCGACAGCAGCGGAATTGCTCGATGTTGACACGTCAATAATAGAGCTTTCGATAGCTCGTTTGCTAAAATTTGACCGAGTTCGTTCATCTATATTTGAGGGCGTCAAATATATTTACAGTATACGCGCATATGAAGAAGAGAAATACATAGCCGAGAAGCTTGCACTTATAGATAAGCTGTGTCCGAGAATGGACATTGGAGATATCGGACGGATGATATACAAGGAAGAAACCGATAACGGAATTATATATGCCGATATGCAGAAAAAGGCTATATCCGATGCGCTTGTGTCCGGCGTTACTATAGTAACCGGTGGTCCCGGAACAGGTAAGACCACTGTAATTCGTGCGCTGATACAGATATTTGACAGCATGGGATTTGAGGTGGCGCTGGCGGCGCCTACGGGAAGAGCCGCAAAGCGTATGTCTGAGGCGACATCACATGAGGCAAAAACAATACACCGCCTACTTGAAATGGGATATTCAGGTGAAGAAGAATCGCCACGTCCGAAATTTGCAAGAGATGAAAACGATCCGCTTGAAGAAGATGTCATAATAATTGACGAGGCGTCAATGATAGATAATTCTCTTATGACTTCGCTTTTGAAGGCGATAAAACCCGGTGCCAGACTCGTTATAATAGGAGATGCCGACCAGCTTCCATCTGTTGGTGCAGGAAACGTGCTACACGATATACTTGACAGTAAGCGTTTTTCTACTGTTGCGCTCACCGAGATCTTCCGTCAGGCTCAAAAAAGCCTTATAGTAACCAATGCGCACACCATAAACAGCGGAAAAATGCCCAGACTTGACATAAAAGATAACGACTTCTTCTTTTTGCCGAGAAAAAATGATAGAGATACAGCGGCAACGATCGCCGATCTTTACAATAACAGACTTCCAAAAGCATACGGAGAGGATACACGCAACGGAATTCAGGTGATCTCTCCTTCGAGAAGAGGAGAATCGGGAACGGAAAACCTTAATATCGTTCTTCAAAGTGTTTTAAATCCGCCGTCAGACAAAAAACGCGAGCATAAGTTCCGTGAAATCGTTTTCAGGGAAGGTGACAGAGTCATGCAAACGCGAAATAATTATGATCTTGCTTGGACTGTCGGCAAAAAGACGGGTTCGGGAGTATTTAACGGTGATATTGGTATTATAGAATACATCGGACGCTCTGATATGACTGTAGTTTTTGACGATAAAGTAGTGGAATACGATTTTGAGCTTCTCGAAGACCTTGAACCTGCGTATGCAATAACCGTTCATAAGAGTCAAGGTAGTGAATATCCCACGGTAATTATACCCGTTTGCACAGCACCACCAATGCTCTTGACACGAAATTTGCTCTACACCGCGGTTACGAGAGCGCAAACAAGAGTAATTCTCGTTGGACGGGAAGAGATCGTTGCTCAAATGGTAAATAATGCGCGTCAGATGATGCGATATACCGGACTTTATTACAGACTAAAAAAATGAAAAAGTTTATCTTACTAAATTTCTTTACAGTTTTAAGATGTTCTGCTTGTGATGGGATATTTAAGCTCGGCAAAGAAGGGAATGCTGCGCTGTGCGATGAATGTAATACGAAATTTGAGACAGAAAAACAAAGGTGTTGTTCTTCTTGCGGCCTTGTTGCGTCACTATGCAGATGTGTTCCGAAAAATATAAGGGCTGTCGGTTGCAATACACTTATAAAAATAGGATTTTATGACCCTGAAAACGAAGGTGTTACAGAAAGACTTATACTTGATCAAAAAGATCATTTGAATAAACACCTGTCTCGCTTCATTGCTGGACAGTTATCGGTTCCTCTTAGAGCTTGTTTGATAAATTCAAAAAGAAAGCTTTCGGATGTGATTATCACGTATGCTCCGAGAAGTCGAAAAGCAGTAAACGAAAAAGGTTTTGACCAAGCTGAGATACTTGCAAGGCTTTGCGCTAAAAATCTCGGTTGCCGTTTTGAGAGGTTGCTGATCAGAGCCTCAAACGGAAAGCAGCAAAAAGAACTTGACAGCTCTGCAAGAATGGAAAATGCAAAACGTTCTTTTGAACTTAAAAGAACAGACTTTAATCAAAAATCAACAGTGGTTATTGTCGATGATATAGTAACGACAGGCGCGAGCCTTGCTGCCTGTGTTGCTCTTCTGAAAAAAGCAGGCGTTGAGAATATTATTTGCCTGACCATAGCTCAAACAAATAAAAAAACTCATAATTTCTCAACAAAATCAAAAAAATAAGCGCTTTCAAGCTCACGATGTTATATTCGCAACACTTGACGGCACTTTTTTTATGAATAAAAAGGCATAAATGTAAAAAAAAGTAAAGAAATACATAAACATACAAAATCAGACGAAATACTTGGCTTTTTTGTGAAAAAAACAAAAAAATCAAAAAAATGTTTGAGCTATATAATTGTAGAAAATCGTAAGCAAAAATTGTGCAGAATGCACAGTGGTTCATAAAAGGCAATATGTTGCATGCGCAACTATTTTTTGAAAGCCGAGGTAAACAATAATTACCTTTTTGTGTTCGAAGAAGTCGCGTTGTGAATAATTAACAAAAATCTCAAAAAAACTTAGAAAACAGCGAAAAATTTAGAGCAACAAAAGTAAGTGGAATTTACCCGAGCAAAATATAACAAAATAAAAGCTTTGTAAGTTAGAAAATGATCTTCTTGAGGAAAAAGCCATCTGCTGACAAACTGTTTCAAAATGTGCTTTAAAGTCAATCTTGGCCGTCAATTATAGGGGTAGGTACAACTTGACAACCCTACGAGATTGTGGTATTATATATTCGTAAAAATTGAAGTCCGAACCGGTTTCATCGGAGTCGCCGGTGAAATTGCGCGCCGTACTGTCCCTCGGTACGGGCGATTGGTTTCGGACCTTTCATGATTTTAGATCCGAATTTTGAATTTTGCTGATATGTCGGAGCCGCGACAACATCAACATTTTTATTCAAAAATTAGGAACAAAACCCCTTGTGCCGACGGGCGCAAAATATTCTCAGGAGGAACATTCAATGAAGCAAAACGCATTCAGACGGATCTTGGCTTTGATACTGTCGCTCTCCTTCCTTGTCGGAGGCGGAGCAATTTCTGTATCGGCAGATGAAGATTTAGGTAACGGTTCGTCTGTTTCCGACACCAGCCTTTCGGATGTAAGGGAACTGCTCAGCGCAGATTCCTACAGTGAATATTGTGAAAAAGAAATATTCATTACTTCTCCGAAAGCAGAATCAAGCATTGTGATCGATGCTCTATCATTCAATGCTGACGCTACAACAACCGACGTTTATAAGGTAAAGATCGACCCCTTGAGCGGTGCTGCCATTATTGTTGACGACGACTACGTTGCCAAGGATGGCGAAGAGCTCGGACTTTATTCCGGCGATGCGGGAGAATTGGTGTTTGATATCAATATTCCTAAGACAGCCAAGTATAGCATAGCTATCGAGTACTATCCTTTGTCTACTCTTATTGATGCTGCCGGAAACACCGTTTATTCTGACAAAGCAGGCTCGGTCGAGCGCATTCTGCGCATAGACGGAAACATTCCGTTTTCGGAAGCAAGATATCTTGTTATGACTAAGGTCTGGAAAAATGCATACACGATAAAGATGGCTACGCTGTCTACCGAAACTCTTGCTGACGGCACTGTTAAGAAGACGTATGCTGACACCAAGCCTTTTGAGGACAAGGCGAAGAAGTGCGATATCGAATATGAGGTCGCAAAAGATGGGTCTTCTATCACTCTGATGTTGCCTGAGGGCGGTTGGACGGGCGAGATACTTGATAAAATCTCTGCCGAGGATCTTCGCTTCTTTACTACCGACATTGACGGAAACGAGATCCGTTGCACTATGGAAAGAATTCCCGAGTTCCGTACGTTTGAATGTAAGGATGTTGACGGATTCTATTCCGACAGCTTTGAATTTGTATTTGAAGCAGGACAGCGTGAGCTGTCTCTTGAATCAAAGAATCAGGCTATGGTTATTAAGTCTGTTACTCTTTTCCCTCAGGAAGAGACTGTAAAATATTCCGATGTACAGAAGATGTATAAGGACAAGGGATACAAAAAGGGAACAGACTCTATAAAGTTTGAGGCGGAGTATGCTTTCGCGTCATCTTCTCAGACCATATATCCGATCGAGGACGCATCTTCTGCTGTAACCTCACCGTCCAACACTACAGCTACCGTTCTTAATACAATAGGTGGTGAAAAGTGGCAGACATCAGGCCAGTGGGTAAGATACACTTTCCAGGTTGATAACAGCGGACTTTATCAAATATCTTCAAGATTCCGCCAAAACATAAACGACGGTATCTTCTCTTCGAGAGCGCTTTATCTCTACAGTGAGGGACTTAAAGAGGGAGACGACGGATACTACAACGGTGTTCCTTTTGAGGAAGCCAAGCGTCTGCGCTTTGGATACAATTCCGGCTGGCAGTTGTCATCGCTTTATTTCTCAACCGAGGGAAAGAACAGCGACGGTTCTGTAGTATGGACCAATACTCCTGTTGAATTCTATTTTAAAGCGGGCGTTACCTATACTATGGAGTTTGAGATATCTCTCGGTGATATGGGTGGAATAGTAAGTGAAACCACACTATCGCTTTCGAACATAAACAGTTACTACCTTAATATATTAAAGCTTACGGGAGCTGATCCTGATAAATACCGTGACTACGGATTCTACCGCATAATGCCCGAGACCATGCAGGGTCTTGTTATCGAGTCAAGAAGACTTTATAGCATAGCGGAAGAGCTTAAGAATATTTCCGGTGAAAAAAGTTCGAGCGTTGCAACTCTTGAAAAGGTAGCATGGCTTCTTAACGAGATGGCTATAAGCGAAGACAACGTTGCAAAATATCTTGGTCAGCTCAAGACTTATATAGGAACACTTGGTACATGGATCAATACGGCAAAAACTCAGCCTCTTGAATTTGACTATTTTATGGTTCAAAGCGCGGATGCCGAGCTTCCTCCGGCAAAGGCAAATTTCTTCCAGGCTGTGTGGCATGAGATCTGCAAGTTCTGGCAGAGCTTTTTCAGAAATTATGACCGTATGGGAGCAACTACAGAGGAAGCTACCGGCGATGATGCGGTAGAAGTTTGGCTTGCAAAAGGACGTGACCAAACACAGGTTATCCGTAACCTTATAAATAACGATTTTACTCCCGAGCATGGTTATCTTGTTAACCTTAAGCTTGTTGTCGCTTCAACACTGCTTCCCTCTATATTGGCTAATTCGGGACCTGATGTTTATATTGGTATAGGCGAGGATAATATTATCAACTACGCTATCCGCGGAGCGTTGATAAATGTTGAAAATTTTGACGGCTTCTATGATCTTACGAGCCAATACAAGATGGAACATAGAACAATAAATGACTATATTGCCGAGCTTAAAGCCGATGAGTATATTCTTGAAGGTGAGGGAACCTCCAAGATAACAGCAAAGTCGATAGACGGTGTTGTTATGTATACAATAGAGTACAACAGCGACGGATCCGGTACTGTATATGATGACGATCCTCCCAAGGATGAAAACGGCAAGGCTCCTTCAAAGAGAGTCGTAGATTGCGGCTTTACCAAGGAAGGGTGGCTATATAAAACGAATGCATCAGGTGATTCGTACGTATATCAGAACGTGCTTGACGAGAACGGCAACAAGGTTGTAAATCCCAATGCACAGTTCAACGAAGCTGCTATGCACGTTCTCGGACTTGCAGACTCGGATAACGTAATGCACTATTACGGACTCCCGGAGGAACAGTCGTTTATGATGATGTTTGTAAGAAACGATATCCTTGCGGATCTCGGTATCGAAATTCCTAAGACGTGGGATGACGTTCAGGCGGCTATTCCTGTACTTCAGGCAAACAATATGGAGATCGGTATGCCCAATGAATACAGAATATTTATGTATCAGGACGGCAGCGAGCTCTTTGCCGACAACGGCATGAGAATCAATCTTGATTCCAACGTCGGTATTGACTCGTTTGAGTATATGTGTAATCTATTTACTATGTACTCCTTCCCCTACAGCTACGATTTCTCCAACCGATTCAGAACCGGTGAGATGCCTATAGGCTTTGCCGGATACGGCGGAACATATAATCAGCTTATCGTTTTCGCAACCGAAATAAGAGGACTTTGGTCCTTCTATCCGTTGCCCGGTATTGCAACCGAGCGTATTGATGAAGAAGGAAACGTTGTTCAGGATATAAATAACGTTGCGGTTGCAAGTGTTTCTGCTATCTCGATGATAAACGGATGTGATCACGTTGACGGCGCGTGGGAATTCATGAAGTGGCATGTCAGTGCGGAGTGTCAGATCGATTATTCAAATGAGATGGTCGCGATCCTCGGTGACTCTGCGAAATATCAGACCGCGAATATTACGGCGCTTGAAAGCATGCCTTGGACTACTTCCGAATACGAGCAGCTTCAGGCTCAGTTCAATAATCTTGCATCTATTCCAAACTATCCCGGTTCTTATATTATTGGACGTTATACAAAATTTGCGTTCCTTTCCGCATACAACGATAAGATGAATCCTGCGGATGCAATTCAAAGTTACATCAATATTATTAATAAGGAAATAACAAGAAAACGCGAAGAATTTGATCTTGAAACTCTTGAAGTGGGCGAGACTCTTGCAGAAAAGAGAATCAATATGTCGCTTAAGATCCTCGATGATCTTAACTCATCCGAAAAGAGTAAGTATAGCGCGGAAATAAAGGCTTTGAGAGATGCTATTAACGGTCTTACAACGTTTAAAGCTTATGTTCCAGATGAGGAAATCGAAGCGCTTATTGCAGCCTCAAACAGCTTGAGAGCAACGCAGTACTCTAAGTTCTACGACGTGGCTGATTACATCGAAGAAGCGGCAGATGCTCTTTATTCTTATCAGGCTTCTTATTGATAGTCGGGCAAATTTCAATGTAAGGAGAAAAAACAATGTCACAGAAAACGGCAACAACTAAAAAAGCTGTGGCACGTAAGGACATGACCAAAGCGCAATGGATATGGAAAGAGATGAAGCGCAATTGGGTCGGTTATGCAATGGTAGCCCCCTTTGTAATTATCTTCACTCTTTTTACGGTCGTACCCGTGCTTCTGTCAATAGCTTTTAGTTTTACTGACTTTAATATGTTGCAGGTTCCAAGCATTGTGTGGTTCGATAACTACACAAGACTGTTCCTTGATGACGATATATTTATGACCGCCTGTCAGAACACGTTTGTCTTTGCCTGCATAGTCGGCCCCGCATCCTATTTGATGTCTCTTATGGTTGCGTGGTTCATAAACGAGCTCTCTCCCAAGGTCAGAGCATTCGTAACACTTATATTCTATGCCCCGTCGATTTCGGGTGAAGCTTATCTTATATGGAAAACGCTTTTCTCGAGTGACTCGTACGGTTGGGTAAACGCATGGCTTATGAAGCTTGGAATTATCGAAAGCGAGATCGCATGGTTCGAAAATGCGTCTTACATAATGCCACTTTGTATAGTAGTTGCACTTTGGTGCTCGCTCGGTACGTCATTTCTTTCGTTCATCGCAGGTCTTCAAGGAATTGACCGTTCATACTATGAAGCGGGAGCCGTTGACGGTATCCGAAACAGATGGCAGGAGCTTTGGTACATAACGCTTCCCAGCATGAAGCCTCAGCTTATGTTCGGTGCTATTATGTCTATAACAGGTTCGTTCGGCTTCGGAGGAGTCGTTACGGCGCTTTGCGGATTCCCATCGGTAGATTATGCGGCGCATACAATAATGCACCACCTGGATGACTACGGTGGTCAACGATTTGAGATAGGTTATTCATCAGCAATCGCGGTCGTCTTGTTTGTCATAATGTTTGGTGCAAATATTTTGGTAAAGAAGATCTTGAACAAGGTAGGTAGGTAAAATGGCAAGATTAAGAACAAGAAAACACAGAGTTGTTCTCAGCCGTTCTGCCGGCGGAGATATAGGAATTACGTTAATACTTGTAATCCTCGGATTGTTCATGGCTCTTCCTTTGTACTATGTTATCATACAGGCACTCAAGCCTCTCGATGAGCTTTGGATGTTCCCCCCTCGCTTCATAGTTATGAAGCCTACATTTAATAACTTCAGAGACCTGTTTGTACAGATGAATATTTCTTGGGTTCCTTTCTCAAGATATATATTCAATACGGTATTTGTATCTGTTGTCGGAACGATCGGTAATCTCTTCTTCTCGTCTCTTGCGGCTTATGCTTTTGCAAAGATCAAGTTCCCGGGAAGAAAATGGATGTTCAGCACTATAAGGACATCACTTATGTTCCACTCCACAGTTACGGGTATCACGAGCTTCTTCATAATGAGTGCTCTTGGTTGGGTCGATACATATTGGGCAAGAATTATTCCTGCCTTTGCGACGACTCTCGGACTTTACCTTATGAAGCAGTTCATGGATTCGGGCGTATCGGATGCTGTTCTCGAATCCGCACGACTTGACGGCGCTAGTGAACTCAGAACCTTCTGGGTCATTGCAATGCCTATGGTCAAGCCGGCTTGGCTGACGCTTATCGTATACTGCTTCCAGGGACTTTGGAATGCAGGAGCATCGATATACATTCAGTCAGAGCAGCTCAAATCCTTCAACTATGCTATCCAGCAGATCCTTGCCGGAGGTATTAAGCGTGCGGGTGCGGGCGCAGCAGCGACCGTTATAATGATGATAGTTCCTATCATGGTATTCGTAATTACTCAGTCCAACATTATTGAAACGATGGGCTCGAGCGGAATGAAAGACTAAAGGAGGCAAAGCTCATGATGAAAAAAATCAGCGCAGTAATTTGTATTGCTTTTGTGCTTTGTATGCTCTTTATGGTTCCCTCAAGCGCAAGAGCCTACCAGACGTATACATATTCGCTTGACGGTTTTGCACTTGACTCGCCAGATGCGTACGTTCCTCAGGCCCCGGTCATTGATTCGGAGTATATGGGACTTACTGAATTGAGTGGGATCAATCAGGCAATAAAAGCTCCTACAGACCTTGAGGTTGACGATCAAGGCAACGTATATATCGTTGATTCAGACAAATCCTCGAGCCGTGTTATCGTTCTTGACAGATATTACAAGCTTAAGCATGTAATACAGAACTTCACGAACGATCAGGGAAACCCCGACTCACTTATGCAGCCTGAGGGAGTGTTCATTACTGAAGATACGATCTTTGTTTGTGATACCGGTAAAGCACGTATAGTGACGTTTGACCGTGAATTCAATTTTATGGATATTATAAAAGAACCCGAATCCGAGCTTTTCGGAGAGGACGAGATCTATAAGCCTGTTGCAATAGCGGTCGATCAGTTTGACAGACTTTACGTCGTTTCAGCGTCTACCTATCAGGGCGTTATCGTTATGACACGTGACGGCGATTTTACAGGATTTATCGGTGCTCAGAAGACATCTCTTTCGGCTTGGGATATTCTTTGGAGACGTTTCCAATCTAAAGAGCAGAGAGAAAATTCCGAGCAGAACGTATCTACTGAGTTTAACAACGTAACTATAACCGAGGAAGGCTTCATCTACGTTACCACATCTACCATTGATGAAGACAATCAGATGAGCGCAGCTACCGATAAGAGCGGAACTTATTCACCTGTTAAGCTTCTTAATGCCGCAGGTGAGGAGATAATGAGGCGTAACGGTTTCTGGTCTCCTGTCGGTGAGATCACAACTATGAGGAGATCGAACGATGAAAAGGTTCCGACAGGCCCATCTAAGATCGTTGACGTAGCTGTAGGTCCTGAAAAGACATGGTCTATAATAGACCAAAAGCGTTCAAAGGTGTATACATACGATTTTGACGGTAATCTTCTGTTTGTATTTGGAGATTCGGGTCATCAAATAGGTAATATTACGTCTAACGGACTTAATGCTATCACATATCAGGAAGACAAGATGCTTCTTCTCGACTCTGAAGCAAAATCGTTTACTGTATTTAAGAGAACCGGATACGGAGATATTCTTATTAAGGCTCTCAGAAATCAGAATCAGCGTCAGTACGACGTTGCGGTCGATGACTGGACCGAGATACTCAAGAGAAACTCAAATTACGATGCTGCGTACATAGGAATAGGTCAATCACATTATCGTAACGGTGATTATGAAGAATCTATAGAATATTTTAAGGCAGCATACGATACCACAAATTACGATAATTCGTATAAGGAGATTCGTAAAGAGTGGGTAAGTAAGTATATTCTTCTCATTCCTGTTGGAGTTATTGCTATTTGCGTCGCCTGTTCGTTCTTTATGAAGTATGCGAACAAGGTAAACAAAAAGGCAGCTGTTGCCGGAGGAAAGAGAAACTTCAAGGAAGAATTGTTGTACGGATTTTACGTAATATTCCATCCGTTTGACGGATTCTGGGATCTGAAACATGAAAAGAGAGGATCGCTCAGAGCCGCAATCGTGTTTATAATCGTAACTATTTTTGCATTCTTCTATCAAGCAGTCGGCTCCGGCTATGCTGTAAACCAACAGACTGTATATACAGACCTCATATCGGTTGCAATAAGCGTACTGCTTCCGCTTGCGCTGTGGGCGGTATCCAACTGGTGCTTGACCTGTCTCTTTGAAGGTGAAGGAAGCTTTAAGGATATTATTATAGCGCTTGGATATTCGGTCCTTCCGCTTGTACTTACTATCGTTCCCACAACTATCGCGTCTAACTTCATCGTTTCCTCCGAGGTTGGAATTCTTGACCTTATAACTACAATAGGATTTATTTGGTGCATACTCCTTATATTCCTCGGAATGATGGTTACGCATGATTATTCTATGGGAAAGAACATACTTACAACACTTGGAACGCTTGTTGCGATGGTATTTATAATGTTTGTCGGAATACTGTTCACAACACTTCTCGGAAATGTTGTAAGCTTTATAACCAACATCGTGACAGAGATCTCATACAGAGCATAAGTCAAAAGAGAGGAGATTTAATAGAATGAATAAAATATCAAAAATATTATCGGCTCTCTTGGCTGTCGTAATGCTTTTAAGCTCGCTTGTTGTGAGTGCGGGTGCTATCCCGTTGCTCGACGTTGAGGGTAACAAGCTCGATGAGAGCGGAAACGTAACCGGAATTGTGGATTATGAGGTAACTCTTGATACTTATCTTACAGGTCAATATGACCCTTCTGTAGGATACTCAGCGCCTCGTACTCCTCAGGAAAAACTCGCAACGATGACTCTCATGTGGGAGGAAAACGGATACGAGTTTTGGGTTGAAGAGCTCACAGGAGAGGTTGCAACAGTAAAGGTAGCAACAGGTGAGATACTCTTCTCCAATCCTTGGAATACTTCGACAAGTGTAAACAAGAACGGTAAGGCTGTTGACTTATCTGTTAAGAAAGAGCTTCTTTCTCAGCTTGTTGTTAACTATGTCGATAACAACAACGCAAAAACAATGTATAGCTGCACAGATGCGGCAAGCCGAGGACAGATAAACGTTGAATATATAAAGAACGGTATCCGTGTAGAATATTCAATAGGACGTCAGGAGACAAGAATGCTTGTCCCGATGCAGATAAGCGCAGAACGCTTTGAGACCAAGATCCTTAAAGTTATGCGTGAAACTGTAAGTGTTGAGTTTCCTGTGACGGTATCTGACGGCAGAACTGTTTTCGATGAAAACGGAAAACTCATAGGTATGAACAAGGATAAGTGGCCTAAGGCTACAGTCGGAGAAACATACGGATATTATGATCTTGTTCTCATGCACTACCCTGATTTCGATCTCGCTTCTCCGTTTGATATCGAATCCCCCGTTTCTTCGGTTGAACAGTATTACGTTAAGAAGGTCGCTTCTTACTATACTCTTCAAGACCCCGAAAAAGCACTTACGGACAGTGAAAAGAGTGCTATCGAGGCATCTTTCCCGATAACAAAGAAAATGCCTATTTACGTCCTCACGCCTTCTATCTCCAATAGAGATAAGAGTGCGATAGAGAACTACATCAAATCCTATGTCGTATCTTATACATACGAAGAGCTTGACTATGACCATGATCTCGTAGGCTACGTTGCTACCGACAAGTCTCCCCCTCTCTTCAAGATGGCGCTTGAGTATTCGGTAGATGAGCTTGGTGGTTTCTCTGTGCGACTTCCCGCAAACGGTATCCGTTTCGATGAGTCTCTTTATCAGCTGACAAATATCGAAATGCTTCCGTATATGGGTGCAGGACAAAACGACAGAGATGCAAGTGACGGCTCTGATGGATATACATTCTTCCCTGACGGATCAGGTGCATTATTTGGATTTGACGATGTAAATACTATTTCAGGTAAGGTATACGGACAGGATTACGCATACCATCAGATAACAGGTACACACCAGGAAGCTATCAGATATCCCGTATTCGGTATCGTTGAGAACTGGGAAGGAAAGAAGACAGAAAAGACTCTTGTTACTCCCGAAACCCGCGACCCTGTTACAAATGAGATACTCAAAGAGGCTGTATATTCATCTAGTATAGTTGATGCAGAAGAGGACAGGGGATTTGTTGCGATAATTGAAGAGGGTGATGCTCTTGCAGAGCTCTCTTGCGATCAGGGCGGATCTAGACACCTCTATAATACGGTAAAGATGGTATTTTCTCCGAGACCTAAAGACAGCTATAATATGGCTGACGCTATCTCGGTCGGTTCAAATACTGTTATGACTGTCGTTTCCAAGAGAAAATACGTAGGTAACTATAAGATCCGTTATATAATGCTTTCGGATGATGAGCTTGCATTTGACAACAAGCTGACGAGTTATTACGAGTGCTCTTGGATGGGTATGGCACTTGCATATCGTGACTATCTCGAAAAAACAGGTGTACTTTCTCGTCTTGAAGCTGACGATGTGGACGATGATATTCCGCTTTACATAGAGACTTTCGGTACTCTTATGACGACTGAAAAGTTTATGTCTATCCCGGTCGATGTTATGACACCTCTTACAACGTTCGACGATATCGTAACTATGTATAATGAGCTTTCAGAAGACATAGTAAGCTCAATGAAGAATGTTGTGGCGAACGGTCAGGCGATCGGAATCAGCGACGCAAGTGCACAGGATTTCTCTAATCTAAACTTTAAACTTACCGGTTATGCGAACGGAGGTATGTTCTCTACTGTTCCGTATAATCTTAACTGGGAAGCAGCGGTTGGCGGAGCATCCGGATTTGAAGACCTTGTTGAGCTTTCTAAGGACAAAGAAAAGGGTGGATTCGGAATATTCCCGGATTTCGATTTCCTTTATATCAACTCAACAGATTGGCTTGACGGCGTATCGCTTGATAAGGATGCGGTTAAAACTATCGATAACCGTTACACGAGCCGCCGTGAGTATAGCGCGACATACCAGACCTATGTCGGATACTTCCAGTACGCTATAACTCCCTCAAGCTTTGACAGACTTGTTACCAAGTTTGCAAAGAACTATCTCAAGTACAATCCGACAGGTGTCTCGCTGTCTACATTTGGAACAGATCTTAACTCGGACTTCAATGAGGACGATCCTCTTAACCGTGAGGACTCTAAGACATATACTCTTGAAGCTCTTGCAAAAATAGCAGATCTCAAGAATGATGACGGAAGCAACCTCGGAATAATGGTTGATGGCGGAAATGCTTATACGTGGAAGTATATTGACTATATAGTCAACATGCCTCTTAATTCCAGCCGTTACAATAACTCTACCAATGCAGTGCCGTTTATGGGTGTCGTTCTTCACGGTTTCGTGCAGTTCGCAGGCACGCCTATTAACGAGGAAGGTGACCTTGAGTTTGCAATGCTTAAAGCTATTGAAAACGGTGCCGGCATTTACTTCACGCTGTCTTATCAGAATACTCAAAAGCTGAAAGATAACGCGCGACTCAGTAAATATTTCTCCGTACGTTACGACATATGGAAAGAAGATATTGTCGATATGTACGTTGAACTTAATAATCTCTTGGCTGATCTTCAGACCAAACTCATAATCGACCACGAATTCCTTGTAGGTGAGCGTATTCCCGATGAGGATGAGGTAATTGCCGATAAAGAGGCTCTTGAGAAGGCAGAAGAGGAAGAGAAGGCAATAGCAGAGCTTCAAGCACTCAAGGAGGCTCTCAAAGCTGCTCTCAATCTCAGACACACTCCTAACAAGAGTATTGCAGCTATCGAAAATGCGTTTGCCGAAATAAATCAACGCGCAGAAAGACTTGTTGGCGAAGCTGCAAAGATCGATCAAAAATTCCTTTCAGATTGTGCGGAGATAATCAATTATGTAGCAGCTCTCAATACTGCACTTGAAGAAGCAAAGAAGGATACTTACAGCACAGTAGTTTATGATGACGTTATTGAGTCTGTTGGAAAGATCGTTTCTGATGCAATAAGTGCAGGCGCACTTGTAAAGGTTGAACAAATCTATAACGAGGCTGTAGCGAACATAACAGATAAGGCAACGCTTGAAGCTGTAAGAAAGCTTGTGAACGCTGTTCAGAGAGATCTCATAAACACTGTTATGGGAGCAACTGCAACGGAAGCGTTTAAACAGATAAACAGCAATGTAAATAACTCGTATGGAAGCACATCGGAAGAAAACGCAGCTCTTGTCGAAATGGCAAAGCAGATCGTTAAATCTGTAAATGAAGCAACTGCAAACAAGATGAATGAGCTTAAGAATGCAGTAGCTGATGCAGACAAGACTCTTGTCGGCAATGTTGGCTCAGCGATCTCAGATGCAGTTACAGCAGTATTTACAGATGAGTTTGCTCTTAGTTGTGTAACAACAGCAAAGACAACTTACAATTCTTCCGGAGCAAACGTTGAAAAGCTTATTACTAGCTATGTAAAGAAAGCAAACGAGCTTCAAACAGCAGTTGATGTTGCAATGGGGGCAGGTCTTACCAAAGAACAGGTTGAAGCTGCGATAATTCTTCAGAATACCGCAACCGCTGCTGACAATAAGGTAACAGCACTCAATGCTTATAAGACTGCGTACTCCACCGCGTTAAATGCATATGTGTCAAAGGGTAAGACTCTTGAAACGTATTACGATGCATTAAATAAGGCTATCGTTGCGGTAGAGTCAGACAAGACTCTTCAGGAAGCAATGAAGATGGTCAGTGCGTACAATCTTGCAAAAGATAAATACGATGCATATCTTCTCGTGAGCGCAATAGATAGCGGTATAACGCTTGATTCTCTTAAGGCTGCGGTCGATGAGGCTCTTGCGGCAGTAGACGCACTTGGCGAAAACAAAGATGTTGCTATTAATAAGTTTAATGAGCTGGTTGACAAGGTGGTTGCAGGCGCAACGGATACAGCCATAGCTTATGACGAGCTTACCAGAGCAACGAATGCATATTACGATGCAGTCGAGCTGATTTTGGTAGCGGCAGCAACAAACGATGATGTTAAGAACGAACTTGTTCTTAAGAATAAGATCGACAGACTTAAGGTAATTGTTGCAAACGCAAAGATCTATGTTATAGGAAACACCGATGCGATGGCGGCTAATAAGGCACTGAATGAGGCTAATGCAGCTCTTGCAGCGACTGAAGCTGAGTATAAGACCATTGATTCCGCTATCAAGAAACAGGGTGACACAATTAGAGCTTCTTCTTCCACCCAGGTTAATTCTATTTCCAAGGAATCATTCGCAGACGGTCAGATGGTTTTCACCGTCATTGCAAGACAAATCCTTATGAATGCGACAAAAGATGGATTCATCTCATCTCTTGTTGGATATAAGAACTACGTCGACAATATAGCTGCGGCTGAAGCTGAAAAGAAGGCAGCAAACGATGCTCTTGCCGCAAAGACAGCAGAGAATAACGAGTTTATTGTTGCTGTTATAAATGCAGCAGCGGCTGTTGGTACTGAAACCAAGAATCTTGTGAACGGAGAGGTCAAGCTCGATAAGCTTATAGCTGCTTATGCTGTAAAGTACGACCAAAAAGCAAGAGATACCTCCGAGTACAAAAACACCATTCAGATCATTTACAACGCATATTCGCAGATGCTCGAACAGCTTGATAATGCACAGGCAGCGTATGACAGAGCCGTTGCAGCAATAGATGGTCTTGATGACAGACGTGAGCTTATGAATCAGGTTGCCGCAGAAGCATATACTCAGTTCAGAGTATACGCAACGGCATATCTTGCAACCTCATTCACTGTTGAACAGCTTGAGAAGCTTGCTGAAAAGATAGACGAAGAGGAATTTGAAGGTGATCCAAAGCCCGATTATCTTAAGGCAGTTGAGGCGGCAGAGTACGCAAACGCCATCAAGATAGCAACCACAGAGATTGCTGTTCTTGAAGAAGCATATAACACTGCGGCAGATGATGCAAAGGCGGAGGCAAAGATACTTCTTGATGCGGCTGTTCTTGCAAGCGAGAACGAAGCAGACGATATGATCGCTCTGTATGTTGATGTTCTTGCAGATTATAAGTCAGCAAATACCGATGCGATCAACGCCGAAAACTTCTATCAGACAGCAATAGATGAGACAGAGATTGCACTTGCCAAGCTTAATGAGTGTAAGAAAAAAACTGACGAGATGTTGCCCGAATTCGATGCAAGTGTTCGTGAGTTGAGTGTTGTTCTTCTTGGAAACAACAATGTTTCGACAAACTATACTCAGGCAAATACTTACTTCAAGAATATCAATGACTATTTCGCAACTCTTAAAAATGCGTTTGCGATAATCACTGAAAAGCAGGCAGAGATCGAAAAGATCGGAGAATCAGTAAAGACAGCAAAGGCAGAGTTTGATGAACTCTCTGCAAGAAGATACGATCTTACAGAGGCAGAACGAGCAAGATATGACGAGCTTGAGACTCTTCTTGAGACTTACGAAAAGCAGATGAAGAATCTCAATACCGAAATTTTGGCACAGTTCAAGATATTCCAGGATACTTTCAAGCTTCTCAACACTACAATACCGTACTTTGCAGACGCTATTGCGGTTGTGGACAGTGAGCTTGACAATGCCCAGAAGCTCCTCGAAATGGGAGCAACTCTTGGCTTTGTAGACGCTAAGGCAACTGTTGACGATTTTCAGACGAAATTGAATGATCTCAAGTCAAAGTATGTTGAAATGGAGCAGACTTACGTAGAGATCTGCAAGGATGCTGAAGAATACGGCATGGTATCCAAGAAGGAAGAGACTGATGAGCTTTACACAATTGCAAACACCTTTACGTTTGCAACAGAGTTCATCGATGAGGTTCTTGGAAAGAACGTAGTTGAGGAAGAGGAAGAGGATACGAAGTATACCTGTGACGACGGTTCTATTGTTGCTGTAACATACGGCGGCAAGAATGGCGATGACAGTGAAGCATACCGCACATTCCTTCTTAACTACAACGCATTTGCAGTAACAGTAGTTTATAACGGTGTTTCGTATAAGCTTGACGGTTACGCATACCTTGTTATTAACCACTGAGAAAGGAGAGGATAGAAATGACAAAAGACATTAAACTTAACGGAGCTTCTTCCATTGTAAAAAAGAAAAAACGTAAAGCATCCTCTCTTGACAAGCGTAAATCACGAGCAGGCTGGTTGTTTGTGCTTCCGTTTATACTCGGGTTTGTGTTCATTTATTTCCCGATTATATTCGATTCTATAAAGCTCAGCTTTGTTACTATGACAACATCTGCCACGGGATATGAAACAGAATGGGTTGGATTTAAGAACTACAGTGATGCGTTGCTTGTCACCAAAGTAGGTTCACAGACCTTCCTTCAGGCTCTCGTACTCGGACTTCAAAAAATGATTTTCGATATTCCCGCAATCATTATATTTTCCCTGTTTATGGCGGTTCTTCTTAATCAGAAGATGGCGGGAAGGGCAATGTTCCGTGCAATATTCTTCGTTCCTGTTATTATTTCGACGGGTATTATGGAGAGTATAGAAGCTCAAAATACTCTCGGCGGTATGATGGATGAAGGTATATCGGACGGCTCGGAAGAAAGCGCATCGGATCAGATCGTATCAGCACTTGATATTGAAGTACTCTTTTCAAGTATGCAGGTTGGAACCGGTCTTGTTGGATTGGTCGTCGAGTGGGTTAACAATATTTTCAGTATTGTTAACCGCTCGGGCGTACAGATGCTTATCTTCCTTGCGGGTCTGCAGTCGATCTCGCCCGCTATCTACGAATCTTGTCAGATAGACGGCGCGACCGCTTGGGAAACATTCTGGAAGATAACCTTCCCGATGATAAGCCCTATGATACTTGTAAACGCAGTTTATACCGTTATAGACTCGTTCACCTCGGAATCTAATACGATAATGAAATTTATCGATGCGGTTTATACAGGTACCGAAAAAAACAGTCAGGTTATAAGCTCTGCTATGTCGTGGATGTACTTCCTTATAGTAATTCTTATAGTTCTGATCGTAGCAGGAATTTGTTCTGCCTTCGTCTTCTATCAGAGACGAAATGACTAAGGAGGCAAAAGTATGGACGCAGTAAAAAATCAAAACGGCGCTCCCGTAAGAGATCCTCGCGCGAAAATAAAGGTCGAATTTGACCGCGCGCCTCTGGGAGAGCGACTCAAAGCAAAATACCTTTCGCTCTTCTTTGCAAAAAAGGTAATATGGTATCTGTTCAGACTTGTTCTGCTTATAGGTATATCGTACGTTGTTCTTTATCCATTTATTACGAAGATAGCGGGTTCATTCATGGCACCGCAAGACTTCGTTGACGTAACGGTCCTTATCATTCCCAAGAATTTTACACTGGAGACTTATACGGCAATTTTCAATGAACTCAATTATTCGGAAGCATTTATCAATACTTTTGTGCTTTCGATCGCATGTGCTGTGCTTCAGACATTTTCGTGTGCACTTATAGCATACGGTATTGCGAAATTTAAATTCAAGGGTGCAAAGATTATCTTTGCGTTGGTCATGCTGACGATGATAGTTCCGCACAAGACTTTGTACCATTCAATGTTCTTGAATTTCAGATGGTTTGATATCAAGGACCCGATATCTGCAATTTTTGATGGTCCAGGAATTCTACAGATCGTGTTTGGACAGTGGTTCGGAATGGAAGAATTTGCTACGGGAGCAAACCTTAACAACACATACTATCCGTTGCTTATCCTTTCTGTATTCGGCCTTGCATTTAAGAACGGTCTCTATATATTCCTTCTCCGTCAGTTCTTCCGCGGTGTTCCGGATGAGCTTGAGGAATCTGCATATATCGACGGATCAGGCCCCGTCAAGACCTTCTTCAAGATTATTCTTCCGCTTTCAGTTCCTATGCTTATCACTGTTTTCCTCTTTGCTTTCTCGTGGCAGTGGACAGACAGCTTCTACACAGGAATGTTCTTCCCGACTTCAAGAGTCTCGCTTATGCCTAACATCGTAGGCATTCCCTCGTCACTTGAAATGAAGTCACAGTACTACATGGCGGGACAGAATCTATATTTTGCAGCTATCAGAAATACCTGCGGTATTATGATAATTATGCCACTCGTAATCGTTTACGTATTCTGCCAGAGATATCTGGTTCAGGGTATCGAGCGTTCGGGTCTGACTGCAGATTAATAATAAAACAACAAAAAAACTCCGACAGATCTTGGTCTGTCGGAGATTTTTTGTTTATTATCTGTTTTTTACGATGCAGGCGTATCCTTTTCCGCGAACCGTTATTATAGGATTTTTACCGTTAAAAAAGAGCTTCTTTCGAAGATAACATATATAAACATCAGCCGTGTTTCCGGTAGAATCGGTAAGTTCGTTAAGACGTCCACGGGAAACCGGCTCACCGTTAGCTTCAAGTAAGGCGGAAAAAACGATAAATTCGTTATTAGTCAGTTTAATTCGGCGTCCTTCCCAAAGTACGGTCTTATCGTTTGGGAATGTATAAATTGAATTATTGTTCGATTCTTTAATAGTGATTTGCCGTTTAAAAAGCTCAGATATCGTTTTACGAAGCTCAGACAAATCTATAGGCCTTTGCAATATAACGTCGAAGCTGTCATGCACGGGTTCGTTTGAACGAGCAATGCCGATCTTGAAGCTGTATTTGAAGTTTGCAGACGTTGGTTCGTTGTTGATAAACAGTATACAGTCTTCGGGACTTTCAGATACAGACATACCGTTTCGTTCAAGTTCAAGCCTGATAAGCGTTGCGAGTGAGGGATCTTTAAGTATAATAACAGTATCGGTCATAGAGCTTTCTCCGATATCGATAGTCTCGCAAGACCAAGCATAATATTTTCCATTTCTTCGAACGAAGAGGCTGAGTATATTTTGTCGCGAGCTTCCGCTGCACCTCTTATGCCCTTGACATACCACGCAAGCTGTCCCTTTGCCTCGGAAACTGCGGCAGGCCCTTTTTCTGCAATAACGCTTTTTGTATGCGCAAGTGCGGCTTCAATTTTCTGCGCGGGTGTAGGCGGTATATACAATGTGCCATCGAGCGCCGAAACTATTTCCGAAAAAAGCCAAGGATTTCCAAGGATCCCTCGCGCAAGCATAATTCCATCACATTCAGTCTCTTCAATCATTCTAAGTGCATCTGATACGGAGTTGATATCTCCGTTTCCTATAACGGGTATTTTTACGGATTTTTTCACAGCTGCAATGACCTTGTTGTCTGAGGAGGGGGCGTAGAATTGTTCACGAGTTCTTCCATGAACACAAATAGCATCGGCGCCCACCGATTCGAGTATTTTTGCCATTTCGGGAGCATTTATTGAGTTTTTGTCCCACCCTGCGCGGATTTTGACCGTTACTGGGATGCTCACCGCTCTTTTCACTGACTTAACAATATTTGCGGCGAGGGTGGTATCTTTCATAAGAGCCGAGCCTTCGCCGCAGGAAACGACCTTACGAACCGGACATCCCATGTTTATATCAATGGCAACAGTAGGCGCCCCACACGCACCGTTGTAGGTTTGGTTTTCAATAAGTCTTGCGGCTTCTGCCATAAAATCGGGTTCTGATCCGAAAAGTTGGACAGATGTGGGTATGGATCCATGTTCTATATTGGCAATATGAGCCGTTTTTGCCGCGGAAGAAGATTTTGCTCGCATTTCGTAGCAAATAGCTTTAGCCGAAACCATTTCGGTAACTGCATATTCCGCACCGCAGGACGCGCAAAGGCGTCTGAAATATTTATCTGTTACACCTGCCATCGGCGCAAGAATTAAACCGTGACGAAGCTCGGTGTTGCCGATTTTTAGTCCTGCCATATCTTCCTCCTCAAAAATAACATATAAAATATTCTATCATATAACCGAAACAATGTCAAGAATTGAATTTGATACATTTTGCCGATTGACAAATAACAAAGTTAATGATAATATAATACTATAATGTGGAGAAATAAAAACCGAAGAGCAGGGACATATATGGAAAAAAATCAAATTCTTGAAAAAATAAACAGTCCGAACGATCTTTCAAAATTGACATACGAAGAGCTTGACCTGCTTTCGTCCGAAATTAGAGAATTCCTTACAGAAAAGGTTTCAAAAACCGGGGGGCATTTAGCGTCAAATCTCGGAGTAGTTGAGCTGACTCTTGCGCTTCACAGAGTTTTTGAACTGCCAAATGATAGAATTATTTGGGACGTGGGACATCAGTCATATGTTCATAAGATACTTACAGGACGTAAGGACCGATTTGACATGCTCCGCCAGGGCGGTGGACTGTCGGGCTTTACAAACCGTGATGAAAGCGAATACGATTGCTTTGGCGCCGGGCATAGCTCAACGTCGATATCGGCGGCGCTTGGATTTGCAGAGGCAGACAAGCTTAACGGAAGAGACTCTTATACCGTTGCGGTAGTTGGTGACGGCGCTTTTACGGGTGGAATGATACACGAGGCTCTTAACAACTGCAACAATGATCTGAGACTTATAATCATAATAAATGAAAACGAGATGTCCATATCCAAAAACATTGGGAGCTTTGCGCGGAGTCTTGCGAAGTTTCGTGTAAAAAAAGGATATCTAAAAACCAAAAGGGCGACGCGCAATATCGTAAAAAAGATACCTCTTATAGGCGGTGTCTTGTTCAGAATGTTGCGTGATACGAAAAAATGGTTTAAAAACGTTGTATACGGAAGCAACTATTTTGAGGATATGGGGCTATATTATCTCGGGCCTGTTGACGGACATAACGTGGCATCACTTGAAAGACTTTTAAATGAAGCGAAAAGCACGGGTAAAAGCGCTGTAATACACGTAAAGACCACCAAAGGAAAGGGGTTTGCCCCCGCGGAAAACGATCCCGGCCGTTATCACGGTATGGCGGCAGAAAACGCAGACAGTTCTGCGGGAAGCTTTTCGTCTGTTATGGGTGAGTATATAACCGAGCTTGCCGAAAAAGACAATAGCATATGCGCGGTAACGGCGGCAATGAGCGACGGAACGGGACTCACGCGATTTGCAGAACGGCACAGTGATAGGTTTTATGATGTCGGAATTGCCGAGGAGCATGCTCTGACATTTGCGGCGGGGCTTGCGGCGGCAGGAATGAAGCCTGTGACAGCCATATATTCTACCTTTTTGCAGAGAGGATACGACAATATAATACACGATATTGCGCTTCAAAAGCTGCCTGTCGTTATGTGTATAGACCGAGCGGGACTTAATTCGGGGGATGGCGCAACGCACCACGGAATTTTTGACGTTTCATTTTTGTCATCAATACCTAACATAACACTTTATACACCAATAACCAATGAAGGACTGAAAGCATCAATAGACGCAGCTCTTGCAAGCGGACAGCCGTCGGCTGTGAGATATCCCAACGGAAAAGAATCTGATGAAATTGTGGAAAGATTTTACCCGAACCGAGATTTTTCAAGAATTGGAGCAAGAGCAGATTTTTTATCTGACGACGAGGTAAAGACTGTTATAATAACACACGGACGAATCGTTAAAGAGGCTCTTAAGGCTGAAAAAATGCTGAAAGAGCAGGGAATTAAGACGGGTGTTATTTTACTTGAAAAGCTAAAGCCGTACGGTGAGTGCGCCGAGGCGGTAAAAAATCTTTTACCCGACAGCGCAGAGCTTGTTGTATTTGTTGAAGAGGAAATACGAAACGGCGGAATGGGTATGCTCCTTTCGGATAAGCTGACCGAAATCGGCGCGCTTGACGGAAGAAAGCACATTATTATGGCAATCGACGATAGCTTTGTCATAAGAGATAAAAATGAGCCGATATTAAAAACGGCGGGGCTTGACGCAGATACTGTAGCGGCAAAAATAAAGGACAAATTTCAATAAAAAACAAAACGTATTAAGACCGCAAGGCAGAAAGTCTTGCGGTCTTAATAAAAAATTGAGCTTTTTGAATGGCATAAAATAAAATCGACCATAATTTAGTATAAAATGACTTGACAAGCCGAGCGGTTTATGATAAAATAGACGCGTTGTCGATAAGTGTACCGACAAATTAAATAAACGTATTGGGATATAGCCAAGCGGTAAGGCACCAGACTTTGACTCTGGCATTTTCGCTGGTTCGAATCCAGCTATCCCAGCCAAAAAATCCGATGCGAGTGCATCGGATTTTTTTATCCAAGCCGCAGGCTTGGCATATCATCAGCCCATGCGGGGCTGGATATCATCACGGCAACGCCGTGCATCTCATCACGCGCCAGCGTGCATTTTCCTGCGGCTTGATGATATACCGCAACAAGTTGCGGATGATATACAACACTTCGTGTTGATGATATACACGCCTTCGGCGTGATGGGGACGTGATGTGGCGAAATTTTGCAGATGCATCTCAGCGCTTTGCGCAGTTTTCGGGTCTCTCGACAGATTCGAACCGGCGAAACGGTTGAAATGTTTACAAAGTTGTGGTATAATGAAAAAGAAAGGCGGTGGAGCTTTGCAAGACATTAAAACTACAATCATATCACTTGTCGATAAATATAGAGAGCAATTAGCATCTAAGGAAATCAAAATCGTTATTTCCAAGAGATACGTAGAAACAGAAGTTGAAGAAAGATCGGGAGGATATGCGAATGCAGGACAAGCGATTTTTAACATCTTTGACCGAGTAAACGATAGAAAAAAGGAAAAAGAAAATGGATATAATTTTGAAAAGAATAAATACCATAGCATTGTAATAACGGTTATTCCTTTAGATAAAACACTTGTCAGTGTATCGGACTGTCGTGAATATGCGTTTGTTCTAAAAAAAACGGAACGTGCCCATCTTGGATTAGAGCCTCAAAAAAAGATATATCAAGAAGAAAAAGTTCTTGCCAAAATAGAAAAAAGAATATTACGAATTCTCAAAAAGGCAGACAAAAAATCAGTGCAAAAAGTATGTAAAAATACTTTTTGGGATGCCTGTCGGTACGCTCATTCTTCGAAATATGCATACAAAACCGAGTTTTGTGGCAAAGAACGCTTTACATGGGACATGATATTCATGTTTTTAACGGTTGCCGTTGTTATTGCTATTTTGGCTACTGCATGGACAATAATTAAATTGCTTTAATTTCATTACATAGGCCTCGTTGCAAGCATGGCGTTAAAAGTCCGGTAGACCGCGGAAACTTTTAACTCCCATCATCGCCAAGGGGTTAGTCTACCCTCTGCAAAATCAGCTTGCATCTAAATCAGCCACACACGGTTTTGCATCTAAATCGGACAAACGTTATGGCAAAAAGTACCTGCGAAGGGGTGTCTTTCATAAAGCAGGTTTTACCTACCGATAGAAAATCATTCTCGTAGGGGCGTTCTGTGAACGCCCGCGGGCGAACGCAGTTTGCCCATACGGAAAAAGGACGGAGAAATTCACGTTCTCTGTCCTTTTTCATATGCACTGCAAGATAAGTGTGTTACACCTTTTGGGCGTACTGTCGGGCAAAAGTCAGCCTTCTCCTGTGGGAGAAGGTGGCAGCCGTAAGGCTGACAGATGAGGAGTTAGTTTTGCGTTTAGTAACACCTCATCCACCGCTAACGCGGTCCCCCCTTCCCCCATTGGGGAAGGCTTTTTGTGCGCCACGAAAGTCCATCTACTTTTCCTGACAAGCACTGCTTTTGTGGACACAAAAGCGAAGCCCCGCACGAGGCGGGGCAAATTTTATTTGATAAGACTGTTTTTAAAATTCAAATATTCCTCATCATTATCAAAAAAGCTATCGTATCTGGGTAACAGCTTCTCAAAATATATCGTTGTCATAAATTCTTCTTGTGTACTCAAATCATCTATCGTTGAAAAATACAGAGGATTTCTCAAACTGATTTGATAGTCTTCAGCTTTTGCA
>JAZODV010000061.1:0-14793 GCA_045597185.1 Eubacteriales bacterium | reverse complement strand
ATCGACGGAGACCCGCGTTTTCACGCGCCCGACCAATAAATTTTCCGCTTCGGCTACGCCTCCGCTTCAAATTTATTGGTCATAAAAGTTGTAAACCATGTATCTTCACAATTTGTAAACTATGTTGCTCTTGACACAATGTTCGCCCCTACAATTAGAGAGGTGATATCTCCTCGTTAAATCCCAATTTATTCAAAAATGAGTGAATCAAATGCAAAAATGAATTTGACTCACTCACTTTCTTTTTGTGAAACAGCTCTAACTTTTTATCTGTCGTCTGCGTTTTTACGACGATTGAAAAACTCGTTGATTTTGAGTTTTATTACGAGCTTGCTTCGTACTCTCTCGTAGAGATTATCCGCTTCGGGAAAAGGAAGGAACGAGCCGCCGACACGCTCACGAAACAAACGGTTCATTCTTATCTTGTGCCGTTTGCCTGGCGGGGGTATTTCAGTATCATTGATTTCTTCCTCGATCTTGCGGATTTCCGCGTCCTCCGCGTCGAACAACGCACGAATAAAAAGTTCACGGTTCTCGTTTGACATACTCGCAAAAAAATCATCATCGTTTATATTTTCAACATTTTGATTTGTTCTTTTAATATAATTACTCATTTTTTCTTCCACCGTTGAGCTTTTTAAAACAAAAAAGTGCGCCAACACGAAGTCAGCGCACGAAAAGCGCAAACTCCGATTGTCGTCACACAATTAAATAAACCATGGTATTAGCCATAATCATTTTAATGGAATTTGCGTTTTTACCAAATCCTAAAAATGATTATGACAGAAAAAAGGTATAACTATCCCTATAAAGAAAAAATACCTACGGTCTTGTTATTTAATTGTGTGACAGTATTATTATAACATACGATTCGCAGAATATCAAGCGCTTTGTAGAAAAAGATTGAATATAAAAATACATCTGCCGTAAAAATGAATTTATATTCTTTCCTTGACAAGCACTGACTTACAAAACATGTTAGACTTGAACAAGCGTTATTGGCTTGTTAATTTTTTTAGTATATTTTATAGTATGTTGCGTGCCTTTAGAATGACCGTCCCATATGACAAGAACGGCGTCTGCCATATCAACTAATTGCTTGTTGCGCTTGAGTGGCGCGGCACGTCCGTAAAGGTCGTACCGTGGGCGTAGTATATATTTTGAGAGACGGTGCAAATCCGCGTACTGCTCTGCTAAGCTATCAATTCCACCCGCACCACCGCTGATAACGGTGTCAACATCTGCCGTAATATACGGTGATAAATCAAAGTCTGTGATACTCCGAGAACCAACGATTAGTAATTTCATTGAATAAAAACCTCCTTTAACATATATACCTATATAAGTATACACCAAAATAGAGAAATTGTCAATTAGGTATATATTCGATAAAATATATATTAAAGGAGGGATGTTAATGGTAAGATTGACTATAGATAAATGCTTGGACGAGCGCGGTATTACTCGATATGAGTTAGCCAAGCGCACCGAGGTTAAGTTCCAAACGATAGACCGCTACTATAAAAATCGTGTTGTTCGATACGATAGTTATATTTTAAACCGAATATGCGCGGCGCTTGGTTGTACTCTCGGCGATATTATCGAATACGTGAAAGATGATGACGTTAATAATATGGATGTACAGAGTTCGGAGCGAACGCCTTCCTAAACTACGATAGACTTAACTTGACTAAAGAAGAAGCAAATTAGACTTAATTGTGCATACACTAATGATAGTTTTTGAAATTTAATAGATTATGTTACCTACCGACAGGGGACAGAGAATGTTGTGCGTTCTCTGTCCTCTTTGCTTGCAGCGTGGAAAATAAAAAAGCCTTCTCCTGTGGGAGAAGGTGGCAGCCGCAGGCTGACGGATGAGGAGCTAGTTTGGCATTTGATGACACCTCATCCACCGCTAAAGCGGTCCCCCTTCCCCCACTGGGGAAGGCTTTGTTTGTATGAGCCTTTTGCTTAATCAACAGATAATAATTTTATTGTAGTCTCTAATTATAGCATATAAGCACTGCATTTGTGGACACAAATGCAAGAACACGGCATACCTCTTTCGAGATATACCGTATTCTTGCAAAGCTGTCCTTTAGAACACAGCTCTAAAAGTCTGCTTTATTTTTATATATCCATTTTCATCTGCGACGCAGAAGCGTTCTTATGACGTTCAACCAGCTTTTCAATTCTCTTAACGGGATTGAGTAGCTCGCTGATGGTCTGGTCGTGGTTAAGCGTATCTATTATATACGATACGTACTTACACATATTGACCTCAACGTGCCAATCACATGCCTTGACCTCGGGATTTGTGTATACAAGATTAGTAGTAAAGACCTTGTCTATAAGTCCTTTTTCATACGCCGCGCTGAATTTCGACGGTCCGTCTGTAAAGAGACCGAAGCAGGAGAATGCGAAAACTCTCTTTGCTCCCTTTTCCTTGAGCTGATATGCAACATCGATAAGCGAATCGCCCGACGAGATCATATCGTCTACAATAATAACGTCCTTACCGTGCAGATCCTGTCCGAGATACTCGTGCGCTATTATCGGGTTCCTTCCGTTTACTATTCTCGAATAGTCGCGGCGTTTGTAGAACATACCGATATCTACTCCGAGAACCGAGGAATAGTACATGCTTCTGTCCATAGCTCCCTCGTCGGGCGATATCATTACAAGCGAATCCTTGTCAAGCTGTATGTCGGGAACTGCTTTGACAAGTGCCTTAAGCATCTGATATGTCGGACGTACGCTGTCAAATCCGCAAAGCGGTATAGCGTTCTGTACTCTCGGGTCGTGCGCGTCAAACGTGATTATGTTTGTAACGCCCATGTTTTCAAGCTCTTGAAGCATAAGAGCGCAGTCAAGAGATTCACGCGTTCCTCTCTTGTGCTGTCTGCCCTCGTAAAGCATAGGCATAATGACCGAAATACGTCTTGCCTTTCCGCCTATCGCGCCAAGTATACGCTTAAGGTCTGCATAGTGGTCGTCAGGACTCATCGGAACTTCCATGCCGTGCATTTTGTAAGTAACTCCGTAATTAAAGGTATCACAGACAATATACACGTCGTGTCCTCGCAGAGATTTGTGAAGCAATCCCTTCGCCTCACCTGTTCCGAATCTCGGACATTCAACATCGACAACAAACGATTCTTCCCCGCCGTGTCTGCGCCATTCCTTGAGATAATAGTCAACCTGCGAAACAAACTGCTCGCATCCCCTCATCCCAATAACACTGAGCTCACCGTAAAGCGATTCGTTCATAATACCTCCAAGAGCATAAATTTCTTATGATTTTATATTATATCATATAATTTCACTTTTGAAAAGCACTTTTTGAAAATTCGACAAATTTCTCAAAACATATTCGGTTGAGTCTCTTCAATTTGTGCCTTTTATATCCATCCGAGCGTCTTTAAGAGGAAAATACCGACAAAAAGCGTAAGCGAACAGAAAAGCGTTGACAGTAAAAGCGTCTGTCCTGCTACTTCTGCGTCACTCTTTAATTTTTTTGCCATTACGTAGCTACTGACCGCCGACGGCGATCCGAACAGTATAAGTATAACAGCAAGCTCGGCACCGACAAAGCCAAATACAAAATGCGCAACGGTAACGGCGATAAGCGGAAGTAGCGCCGTTTTATATATTGCGCACGGCAACGAATACTTGATCTTACCCTTAAGAGACGCGAAAGAAAAGCTTGCTCCGAGAGAGATAAGCACGAGTGCCTGTGTGGTGTCGGATATATATTCTACCGTTTTTTCTATAAAAGCGAAATTTTCGGACGGACGCCAGCCTGTAATAAGAAACGGAAGCCCGAGCACGACGGCTATGATAAGTGGATTTGTCACCACAGATCTGAGTGTTGCAAGCGCCACGCTGCCAAAAGATCTGCGATGCTCCTTCGGCGCGAAAATGTTCATCTCTATAACCGTATACGCATTAAACATTATTATGACAAACGGCATGAGTATCGAAATAAGCATTCTGCCTCCGTCCCCGGCTATATTTGCGGCAAGCGGTATTCCGAGCACCGCAAAATTCGAGCGGTAACAGTTCTGTACGACGGATCCCCTCACGCCGTTATCCTTAATCAAAAGCGGAACGACGGCAAGAGACAGCAAAAACGCCGCAGTTACCGAGACCACCGAAAAGAGTATCAGTTTAAAATATCCGTCACCTCCCGACGACGACCCGAAAGCAACGCTCAGAAAAAGCTGTGCGGGAAGTGCTATATTGAATACGAATTTTTCCGAATCCTCGTAAAATTTTTCCGAAGCAAAATCAAGCTTTTTTAATATGAAGCCGAGCACGACCAGCAAAAATATCGGAAGAACTATATTTATGCTGTCAATAAAATTTTGCATAAACTCTCCAAGATAATAATTATTTTAATTCCACGACGGTAACGCCGCCGTCACCCTCTCCGAACTGTCCGATACGGAACGACGCAACGCGCCCGTCTGTTTTGAGAAATTTCCAGAGTGCCGCTTTAAGCGCCCCCGTTCCCTTTCCGTGTATCAAACGTACCGAACGGATTCCCGCGATACCCGCATCGTCAAAATATTTATCGACAAGATACCACGCCTCATCACCATTCTTACCTCGAAGGTCTATTTCCGGTGAGAAATCACGAACCTTTACCGCGCTGTACTGCGATTTGGATACTTTATTTTTATTCTTATCAATTATAGTCGGCTCGTCCTCAATGAGACGAAGATTGTCTATTTTCGTTCTCGTGTCGATAAGTCCCGCGCGTACCGAGACCATCCCACGTTTATCGGGAAGTGAGGTCACGACCGCCTTTTTGTTTATGTTCACAATAAGCACGTTGTCGCCCTTGCGAAGCTCTCTTGGCAAAACATACGGCTCGTTATTTTTTTCTACCACAGGGTCAAATCGGTCACTGCTGTCACGAAGATGCTGACGTACGGCTCTACGGCGTTCGTCAAGCTCCTCGCCAAATCGTTCGCTTTCTTTGGCGCGCTTAGCCTTTTCAAGCTGGTCGAAAACAAATTCGCTCGACGCCCTTGCACTGTTTATAAGCTCCGTAGCCTTTTTTCTCGCGGCTTCAAGCTCGCTCTCGGCTCGCTCAAGCTTTTCTTTGTACTGCTTTTCGGCTTCGTTTTTGAACCGTTCGTACTCTGCCCTGAGCGTTGCCGCTTCTTGTCGCTGTGATTCCATATCTATGCGAGTGCGTTCAAGTCTTTCTATAACGTCCTCAAATTGACGGTTGTCGGCGCTCACCAATGCTTTTGCACGATTTACCACTGAATCGGGTATGCCAAGCTTTTCGGATATGGCAAAGGCATTAGATTTACCCGGCGTGCCTATTATCAGCTTATAGGTCGGTTTAAGTGTTTCTACGTTGAATTCACACGACGCGTTTCTGACGCCTGCAGTATTGAGCGCATATACTTTTAGTTCAGCGTAATGCGTTGTAGCCGCGCATACCGCGCCCGTTTCTCTGACTCTTTCGATTATCGACACCGCGAGAGCCGCACCCTCGACGGGGTCGGTACCGACTCCAAGCTCATCAAAAAGTACAAGAGATCTGTCGGTTATCTCGTCGAGTATCGACACTATATTTACCATATGTGAGCTGAAGGTAGAGAGCGACTGCTCTATACTCTGCTCGTCACCGATATCGGCAAGAACTCTGTCAAACACACAGACCGACGAGGTCTCGGCGGCAGGTATATGAAGTCCCGACTGCGCCATGAGCGCAAGAAGACCGAAGGTCTTGAGCGTTACCGTTTTACCTCCCGTGTTAGGGCCTGTAATTATAACGGTGTCGTAGCCGTCGCCGATCACAGCGTCTATCGGTACGACTTTGTCTTTGCTTATAAGCGGATGACGCGCTCTGTCAAGACGGATAAGCCTGTCGGTGTTAATAGCCGGCGGTATCGCGTCCATTCTGTACGAAAGCTCGGCGCAGGCGAAGGCAAACGCAAGCTCGGTTATGTTTCTGTAATTGAACACTATTGCCGACGAAAGCTCAGCGACACCGTCCGACAGCTCGGCGAGTATTCTTTCAATTTCGCGGGATTCCTTTGCCGTCAGCTCGCGTAGGTCATTGTTTGCTTCAACGACAGCGATAGGCTCAACGAAAAGCGTCGCGCCCGATGCCGACGTATCGTGGACAAGTCCCTTTATTTCGCCTCGGTATTCTACCTTTACCGGAATTACGAAACGACCGTTTCTCATCGTGACTATATTGTCTTGAAGATATTTCGAGTATTCACCGTTCTGCGTGTATCCTTGAAGCATATCGCGTATACGTGAGTTTATAACTCTTATGCGCCGACGTATGTCCGCAAGCGCAGGAGATGCGTCATCGGCTATCATATCCTCGGATACTATCGCTCTCGTTATTCTGTCCTCAAGCTTTTTGTCGGGTACAAGACGCTCGAAGACCTCGTCAAGCACCGTATCGAAAAGTCTGTTCATTCGGCTGTACTCGATAAGCCGTCTCGACACCATAAGAAGATCGGCTACGTCAAGCAACTCACGGGTGGTCAGCGTTGCTCCCTTGAGTGCTCTTTCGCAAGCATCCGACACATCACGTACACCTCCAAACGACGGCGCACCCTTTATACTCATAAGGCGTTTTGCGTCGGTCGTACGCCTTTGTCTGCGTATTATCTCCTCTTCCCTGTCGGTCGGAAGCAGACGCAACGCAAGCTCTCTTGCACCGTCGGTCAGAGCCGACTCGGCAAGCAGCTCGCGTATTTTATCGTATTCAAGTGTTTTTAGTGTTTTTTCTGTAATTTGCATATTTTCCCTAAATATTATAAGATCATTTTGTAAAAATCAAGTGTGTCAAAGCCATGGCCCAAGTGACTGAGAAGATAGGTCTCACTCACTTTCGACAGTCCGTCAAGCTCGTATTCCTCAAGCGTAAATGAAAGTATCCTCGACGGCTCTGCCGCAAGCACGTAACGAAGCGCCGCAAGCACCGACGGCGAAAGCGGTAGCATCACGATAGCCTCTCTTATATCCTCGTGAGCCGCCATTTCGCGTTTTGCCGAAAGAGACGCTCTATGCATACATTCGGAGCACAAAAGTCTGCCGTTCATAACATCGAGATAGTACGCCTCGCAGTCGTTTCTGTCACAGCCCCGACAGGCGTGTACGTCGGGCATAAAGCCCGAAAGTGCCGCCGCACGAAGTTCAAACACCGACTTTATCTGTGAGAGCGGCTTTTTACCCACGTCCATTGCGTGAAAAGAGTTTAGAACGAGACGAAGCACGTCATCTGCAGGCTCGTTTTCCCCCGAAAGCTCCTCTGCCACCTCGGCTATGTAGGACGCGAGCGCCACCTTTTCAACAGAGCTCGAAAGCCCCGAAAACTGTCTTTCGGACGATGCGCCTCTTAACCACTTATATCCGTTTTTGTCTGTTATCTCGTAATTTCCGTAGGTAAAAAGCTCGGTTGCAGACAAGCTTCCGCTTTTTAGCGAACGTCCGCCTTTGACAAGCACGCTTATCCTACCTTCAAGCGGCGTTAATAGTGTCAGAAGCTTGTCATTTTCCCCGACCTTTCTCATACGTAGAACAAGACCGTCTGTTGTATAGGGCATTATTCCTCCCTATATCCGAAATTGCTGACAAGATGCGCCGAGTCACGCCAATTTTCCTTGACCTTGACCCAGAGATTCAGATATACTTTTACGCCGAACATACGCTCAAGCTCTTGTCTTGCATAACTTCCGACACGTTTTAATGTATCTCCGCGTTTTCCAACGATGATTCCTTTGTGCGATTCCTTTTCGCAAAAAATTTCGGCGCGGATCGAAAGAAGTGTTTCCTCGTCTTTAAAATCCTCAATAACTACGGCTGTGCCGTGAGGCACCTCCTTATCAAGCGTACGAAGCAGCTTTTCGCGAATTACCTCTGCGGCGATCTGTCTCTCGGGCTGGTCGGTTATCATATCGTCGGGGAAAAACCAATCCGACTCACTAAGGAAATTTGCACATTCGTCAAGCAGTGCCTGCACTTGCGTTCCATTTTTCGCGCATATTGGAACGACGGCGTCAAATTCGTGAAGCTCAGAATACGCAAGGATACACTCACCTATCTTTTCGGCGGCGCAAAGGTCGGTCTTATTTATCGCAAGGACCGACGGAGTGCCGGTCTTTCCGAGATATTCTATAACGTTCTTTTCGACGTCTCCGGGGGCATGTCCCGCGTCAACCACCAAAACTACGGCATCGGCGTCCTTCATGGTCGCGTCGGCACTGTTTACCATAAAATCACCAAGCTTATTTCTCGGCTTGAATATACCCGGAGTATCAAGGAAAACGAACTGGTCGTCGCCATCGGTGTATATACCTGTAATACGGTTTCTTGTAGTCTGCGGCTTTGACGATACTATCGCGACCTTCTCGCCGAGTATTGAGTTTAAAAGTGTCGATTTTCCTACGTTAGGTCTGCCGACAATTGCTATAAATCCTGTTCTTTTCATTGTCTGTACTGTCCTTTCAGTTATCAAAAGCCTCGAAAGACGCTGAGAGCTTTTCGATTATCTTTTTCTGCTTTCCAAACATTTCCTTTTCGGATTCTTCTCCTGTCTCGTGATCGTAGCCGAGAAGATGAAGAACCGAATGTACCGTCAAAAACGCAGCCTCATGCTCTGTGCTGTGTCCTATATCGCGCGCCTGCTCCTCTGCCCTTTCAAGCGAAAGCACGATGTCTCCGAGTATTTTGTAGCTTTCGTCCGTAAGGTCAACCTCGTCATTTTCAAAATCTATCTGAGGAAACGACAGCACGTCGGTGGGTCTGTCTATGTTTCTGTACTGCTTATTTAATTCGTGTATTCCCTCGTTATCGGTAAACGTGACCGAGACCTCAATACGTCCGCCGACGTTTTCCGATTCAAGCGCGGCGATTATCGACTCACGGAGAAGCAGTAAAAATCTGTTTGTCAGCTTCATTTTCTGCTGCTCGTCCGAAAAATATATCATCAATTTCATTTTTGCATATCCCCTTGCTTTTTGTTATAGCTGTATTTTTTGTGCTCGGGCTTACGCTCGGCGTGTGCCTTTGCCTGTTCCTTTTCGTATTTGTTATAGGCGAGTATTATCTTCTGTACGAGATGATGACGCACGACGTCCTTGTCGGTAAAGTTGTGTACCTTGATACCGTCAATACCGCTGACTATCTGTACCGCCACCGACAGACCGCTTTTCTGACCGTACGGCAGGTCGGTCTGCGTAAGGTCTCCCGTGATTACTGCCTTTGAGTTGTTTCCGAGACGGGTCAGAAACATTTTCATCTGCTCGGGCGTTGCGTTCTGCGCCTCGTCAAAGATTATAAACGAATCGTCAAGCGTTCTGCCTCGCATATATGCAAGCGGAGCGATCTCGATTATCTGTTTTTCCATATTCTTCTGACAGTTCTCTGCGCCCATAAGCTCAAACAGCGCGTCGTAAAGCGGTCTGAGATATGGGTCTATCTTACTCTGAAGGTCACCCGGAAGGAATCCGAGCTTTTCACCGGCCTCAATAGCGGGGCGTGTCAGTATTATACGGCTCACCTGCTTGTCACGCAGAGCCTTGACCGCCATAGCAACGGCAAGAAAAGTCTTACCCGTACCGGCAGGACCGATACCGAAGACTATAGTACTCTTTCTTATTGCGTCAACGTAATATTTCTGCCCTACGGTACGCGCCTTTATCGGCTTTCCTTTCGTCGTTACACAGATACAGTCGTCAGAAAAATCAAGCAGCTCACCTTCGCGGCCGTCGGTCACCATATCTATGACGTATCTTACCGTCTGCTCTGCAAGCTCCTCGCTGTATTCTCCGAGCTGACGTAGACACTCAACGGCTTTTGCCGCCAGCTCGACAGCACCCTGTTCGCTTCCCGCAACGACTATGGCGTCGCTATCCTCCGCAGCACGGTTCCTTACACTTACATCGAACGCCGTCTCTATAAGTCTTGCATTAAAATCGTAGCTACCAAATATCTTCGCTGTATTTTCGGCGGTTTCGGTTATGATTATCTTTTCAAACATACTGATACTGCCTCCATTTCCTTAATTTTATTTTGTATAATTTATCTCAAATTCACGGGTAAGCGCGATGTCGCAGACCGAGACTATCTCGGCGGTCAGTATGACCGAGCTGTCAGTCACGCTATAGCTATCGCTCCTTGCGATAAGCTCAGCACCTAAAAGCTCGGTCGCAAGTAATTTTTCGAGTTCAGCCTTGGCAAGCTCTTTGGCTTCATTCTCCGAATAGTACGCCGTGACGGTATCGTACTCAAGATAGGTGTGGCTCACCACGGTAAGCGGCAGTCTCTCCCCCAAAATACTGAGAACTGTCTCCCCTTCTATTTTATCACAACTTGGCCCTAAATTTCTATAGTTTGTGAAAACTTTTATCGGTTTTGAGAAAAAATTTATATATTTTTCGCTTTTTTTCTCTCCCGTGTAGACTTTTTCCTCGTGAAGGAGCGGAATTTCCACCGAAAAACTGCGTACCGTCCTCGCTTTAACGTACCCAGCCGCACGTGTTACACGCAGTCCGGGGGTCTTTTCACCGTACGCTCCGCTTATAAGAAGGTCTCCTTTTTTTACCTCGTCACCCGCCTTTACCTCGGCAAGACCGTCATACGCGATTATCTCAAGCACCGTACCGCTGTACGCTGCGACTATATTTGCAGGCTTTGTTTCCTTCGGTGCGTCGTCTATCGGTATCTTTTCTCTGACCTCAACGTACGCGACAGTACCCTTGATATTCACCGACAGCCACGCAAGTCTGTCACACGCAAGGAGAGCATACGCCTCAGTCTTATCGGCGTTGAATTCTGATATAACATTCCCGCGTTTAAAGCCGCAATCGGCAAGTACGCTCTCTATTTCGTCTGAGCTTAACGTTTCATTTCCTGTGATACGAATGTCCCAGACCACCCTGCCCGACGCAAAAATTATCATTGCCGCAAGGATAAGACCGAGCCACACACCGTAGCGTTTTCTGTAACGGTACAGAACACTCGGAAGTCCTGTAGGCTCTTCGGCTTCGGCACAGACACCCTTTTCCGCGAGTCTGTACATAAGATGTCCTGACGAATAGAGAGTCAGAGTCACATAAAGTCTTCCGTTCTCGTTACTCATATTTGTATAAGGATAACGGTACTTCATACAAACACCGAGCAGAGCCGCACCGTCCTTTTCGTCTACGGAGACCCTTCTCGCGCCGAATAACATATTATACAGACCCATTTTTATCCTCCAAAAATTCAATACATAAAATATTACCGCTTACTACCACAGCGCCGTTAGTATAGCTGTCACAGAGAAGTCCGTTTCCTCGAACCGACAAAGCACCGCTGTATATCGCAAGCCGTATCTCGGTGTCGCTGTATCCCAAAATACCGTGACAACCTCCTACGGTAAGATTTTTCCTCCCTCTCATCTCAATATAAAATGCCGAGGCTGTCTCCGACCAGAATTTTGTGATAAACCCGAATTTGTTTTTCTCCATAGCTCTCCCTCGTATAAATTCCAATGTGGCTACAATATATTTATGTGGGAGGTGGATGTCAAATGACCTCGACACGTGAAAAATACGGAACACGGACTTTGGCAGTGTTTTTTCCGTCGCTTGTTTCTATTTTGCTTTTGATACTGTTTATAGTATGCTCCGACACGGTGAAGAACGCCGTCGGAAATTCATTACGGCTCTCGGTCTCGTCGGTAATACCGTCGGTTTTTCCCTCTGCGCTTCTGTCGTCTGTACTCGCCGCCGTTGGAGGCGGCGAGCTTTTCGGGGAGCTGACAGGAAAGCCGATATCGCGTGTGTTTGGCGCTTCAGGTAACGCGGCGTCGGCTGTGCTTCTCGGTATGCTCTGCGGTTTTCCCATAGGCGCTGTCACCGCTTTTGAGTTATACCGAAACGGGACGATCTCCGAAAAAGAGCTTTTTCTGTCGGTGTCGGTGTCAAGTGTCCCAAGCCCTGCGTTTGTAATCGGCGCGGTCGGAGGCGCGATGCTTAGAAACAAAAAGCTCGGTATACTTCTGTATCTCATAATTATTATTTCCGACATCATATCCGCAAAGCTTTTTTCACACAAAAAAGAAAAAAGTTACATAGAATACGAAACAACTACTCAAAAAAAAGACTTTATAAGTGCAGTCGTTTCGGCGGTTCCGTCTGCCGTTTCTGCAACGCTTAACGTCACGGCGTATATAGTTTTTTTCTCAGCTCTCTGTGCCTGTATCACCGACATAACCTCTTTTTTTGACGTATCGGATACATTTACAGCGACACTTCACGGTCTGCTTGAAATTTCGGGTGGATGCGCCGAGGCTTCATCACTCGGTTGGTTTGCGTTTCCCATGTGCGCGGCTTTTCTCGGATTTTCGGGTGTTGCCGTTCATTTTCAGATAATCTCGGCAACCGACGGAAAAATTCCGCTCGGAAAATATTTTCTCTTTATGCTCCTTCGCTCTCTTTTGTGCTTTCTTTTGGCTCTCGCTGTCATTTCGATTCCTTTCGACATATACTTACAATAAAAGGAGGAGACTAAAATGAAACCCAACAATAATTATTACTGCACCGCCGCGCTGACCTCGCTGACTTACGCTATGAAGGCGCAAAAGGCGCTCTTCGCGGTAGGGCTTCATTCTGATATAGTCAAGCTCAGCGCGGGAAACTCAAAACGCGGCTGCGAATACGGCGTGCAATTTCCGTGCGAGCTTGAAGAACAAATAAAACGCGCTCTGCGCTCATCAGGTATCGGAGTACGCAGGTACCTGCACGAGGGAGGCGAGAGAATTTGATCTATCTCGACAACGCCGCGACTACTTTGCCAAAGCCTTCATCTGTCGTCTCTGCGGTACACGAATGTATAGAAACCTACTGCGGCAATCCCGGTCGCGGCTCTCATCCACCCGCAAGGATCTCAACAGAAAAAATATTTGCCTGCCGTGAATCTCTATCTGAGCTTATCGGTCTTCACAGTCCCGAAAATGTGATATTCACCGAAAATACCACGCACGCGCTCAACACCGTCATAAAAGGCTACCTCAAAAGAGGCGACCACGTGCTGCTGTCGGATATGGAGCATAATTCGGTGCTTCGTCCCGTGTACCGTATGGCGCGTAACGGAGATATACGCTTCGATATTTTTCCGACACATCCTTCTAATTCGATAGTGGATAGCGTCAGAAGTCTTATACGTAAAAATACTAAAATGCTTATCTGTACGCACGTTCCCAACATAAGCTCGGCAGAGCTGCCTATCGCTGATCTCGGTGAGCTTTGCAGACAGAAAAATATACTGTTTACAGTCGATGCAGCGCAATCGGCAGGACATATTCCGATAAACATGAAGGATATGAATATAGACGCACTATGTCTGCCGGGTCACAAAGGACTTTACGGTATTCAGGGCTGCGGCGCACTGTGTCTGCGAGAAGGTATACTTCTCGACACACTGACCGAAGGAGGAAACGGCGTCGCATCCCTTGAGATGGCCATGCCAAACGATCCGCCCGACCGCTATGAATCGGGAACACTTCCGACACCGTCTATCGTCGGTCTGCTTGAAGGAATAAATGAAGTAAGACGTATAGGCATTGAAAGCATCGGACAACACGAAAAAGAACTGTGGCGATATGCCTACGAAAAGCTGTTGCAGCTCGGTAATATTACCGTTTACGAACCGAAGCACAGCGGTTCGGTGCTTCTTTTTAATGTTTTCGGTATGTCGGCTGACAGCGTGGCGTCGGCGCTCGGTGGACGTGATATCTGCGTCAGAGGCGGTTATCACTGCTCGGCACTCGGTCACAGAACCCTTGGAACCGAAAAAGGCGGTGCAGTTCGTCTCGGCTTCGGTATTTTCAATACAAAAGACGATATAGACGCACTCTTCGACGCTCTGCGCGGAATAAAGGACAACCGAGGAAGAATATAATTGACACAAATAAACCGAAAGGTACGTGTTATTTATGTTTTCAAAGCTTTTATCCCTTCTTGGAAGTCTCACAAGTATTATTCTCGGCATAGGTACGCCGCAAAATTTTCCGCCACCGCTGTCGTCAGAACGTGAAGCCGAGTGCTTTTCTCTTATGAAAGAAGGAAGCGAGTCGGCGAGAGAGGAGCTTATACTCCACAATCTCCGCCTCGTTTCCCACATCGTGCGAAAATATTATTCAAGCGTAAAAAATCAGGACGATCTGCTCTCAATAGGCTCAATAGGACTTATAAAGGCTGTAGATTCGTTTGACGAAAAAAACGGCGTACGCTTTGCAACATACGCATCAAAATGTATTCAAAATGAAATACTTATGCATTTTCGTTCGCGTAAAAAGTTGAATAACGAGGTTTCGATAAACGATACCATCGACGTTGATCGTGACGGCAATCCACTCACCTACATAGACGTTATAAGCGTCGAGGATAATACCGACGAGGAGCTTGACAGAAAAATGCAATCTACCAAAGCCCTGCACCTCGTAAATACCCTGCTATCCGAACGCGAACGCGAAATAATTGCACTCAGGTACGGTCTTTTCGGAGCTAAGAAAAGCCTTACACAAAGAGAGGTCGCGCTAAAGCTCGGTATCTCTCGCTCTTATGTCAGCCGCCTTGAAAAGGGCGCGCTTGAAAAATTGCGCAAGCAAATGGTGGAGTAAAACGATAAATTGGGATTTCTCGGTGAGACGAAACCTCAACAAAAATCTACCGCAAATAATATTTCTATAAACCGAATAAACCTTAAAAATTGTAGGGGTCGACGTCCTCGACGACCCGATACGTTGATTTATTGAGCATAATA
>JAZODV010000060.1:0-1795 GCA_045597185.1 Eubacteriales bacterium | reverse complement strand
GCCGCAAGCACGGAATCGAAATTCTTATGTGTGTCAAGCGCATTCGCAATGTCGGCGTAGCTTACCTTTTTGCAATTACAAACAGTATAATTCTCTTTCATTTTTATTTACCGAAATATCTCTCAAGAAGTCCCGCAAATGCGCGTCCGTGTCTTGCCTCGTCCTTTGCCATCTCGTGTACGGTGTCGTGGATAGCGTCGAGGTTAAGCTGCTTTGCCATCTTTGCAAGCTCGAACTTTCCTGCGGTTGCTCCGTTCTCAGCGGCAACTCTTACAGCAAGGTTCTCCTTTGTGGAATCGCATACGCACTCGCCGAGAAGCTCTGCAAACTTTGCTGCGTGCTCTGCCTCCTCAAGCGCTGCTTCCTTCCAATAAAGCGCGATCTCGGGGTATCCTTCTCTTGCCGCAACTCTCGACATAGCAAGATACATACCGACCTCCATGCACTCGCCGTTAAAGTTTGCGCGAAGTCCCTCAATGATCTCTTCGGGAGCGTCCTTGGCAATACCGACCACGTGCTCGGTCGCCCAAGTCATCTTCTCTTCCTCAAGCTCTACAAATTTTTCACCGGGAACCTTGCAAAGAGGGCACTTTTCGGGACGGTTCTCCGACTCAACTATTTCTCCGCAAACTGAACATCTCCATTTTTTCATAACTGTTACTCCTTTTTATGTATGATTTTAATTATTTATAATATCGGAAATATCCTTGGCTCCGATGCTTTTATCATTCAGCATCCTCACCGTTATTTTTCCGAAACTATCTACAAGAGTTTTATTTATTGCCTCAAACGCCAAATGCATATTGCAACACATTTTATTTGGATTCCTCGAACAGTCGTGACCGCATTCAAGACATTTTGATATCTTCATGGGTCCTTCTATCGCCTCGATAACGTCTATTATCCTAAGGTCGTCACCGCCGACTGTAAGAACGTATCCGCCGCACGCGCCCTTAAACGATTTAACGATTCCTGTCTCGGCAAGTTTTCCGAGGATCTTGAGCGCAAATCTCTGTGTTATGCACGCGCGTTCTGCTATTTCTGTAGCTCCGGTTTTTTCGTCCAGACTGTCGAGTACTGCGCAGATGCGTATGGCATAGTCGGCTTCCTGTGTTATTCGCATCTGCTCACCCCTGACCTGCTTTGAATGTATACCTTTTTGGTACACATTGATTATACCACACCGTTTTTCCTTTGTCAATAGTTTTTTGAAAGATTTTTAAAAAAATTGCGGTTTTTTATTACAAACAAATTGGGATTTATCGGTGCGTTGTGTTTTTTATGCGGGGCGTTGCCCCACACCCCACTTAAGGAACTTTTTGAAAAAAGTTTCTTAAGGATCTTCAAAAACTTTCAAAAATAAATGATTTACCCTATGTATTTATACACCTTTCACCGACCGCTCGGTCGCGGCAGGTGAGGGATAGCACGGTATTTATCACGTCGGGGCTGATGGTCTTGCTAAAAGTGAAATTCACCACGGCACCCCGACTTGTCGCTAACGCAGTCGCGGCTCGTGTGTTGCCATTCGGACACACTCACGACGCGACATAATAGCAATATTATCTGTTCAAAAATTTTAAAATTTACATTATTTTTTCGCGTCGCGTAGTGAGAACGCCGCAATGGCGTGCGTTTGAGCCCGCGACCGCGGGAGCGAGAAGGCAGGGCGCCGCAACTTTATCTCACTTTTGTGAAAGCCTTCGACCCTGCCGCGTAAAGAACCGTATAAACCCTCAAAGCTTGACACGGTCAAGCTTTGAAAGATAAACAAAAACCTAAAACGATCCCCTTG
>JAZODV010000059.1:0-1643 GCA_045597185.1 Eubacteriales bacterium | reverse complement strand
GGAGCGAGATACTTACCGTTAATACGTCTTGCAAGCATTGCAACCTGCGGATGAGAGATACCTGCGGGGCATCTTGAAGAACAAACACCGCACATTACGCAGTCAAACGACTCCTCGGCGCATTTTTCGAAATCTCCGCGCTGAGCGTATGCTATGTACTGCATTACGTTCAGCTTCTGTGTACAGCTCTTGGTACATGCGTTACATCCTATACAAGCGTAAATTTCTGGATAGAGCTGCATCATAACAGTCTCGTTTACCGGTATTTTTTCAATATCGTATACCTGCTTTACAAGCGGGAAAAAAGGCAGTGTTGCAATATACATATTGTCCTCGACCTTTGTCTGACACGCAAGACAAGCCTTGAGCTCACGGTCACCCTTTATACGGTATATGGTTGCGCAAGCACCGCAAAATCCGTTACGGCATCCGCATCCTCTGACAAGCTGATAGCCTGCATATTCCATAGCAGTCATGATCGTCAGATTTTCGGGTACTGCATATTTTTTACCAAAAAGAAATATATTAACTAACTTTTCCATATTATATTACACCTCGTTTATTAATACTCCGACGGAAGCTCGTCAAGCTCATCGCAACGGAATACGGGACCGTCCTTACATACGTATTTCGAACCTACGTTACATCTTCCGCATTTACCCACACCGCACTTCATACGAAGCTCGAGCGTCGTGTATATCTGCGTTTTGTCAAAGCCGAGAGAGCAAAGACCCTCAAGTGTGAACTTGATCATAATGGGAGGTCCGCAAAGAACAGCTGTCTTATTTGTATCAAAGCCAAGCTCCTTTACATAGTTGGGAACGAATCCGACGTGACCGTCCCAGCCCTCCTGCTCTCTGTCGATAGTCAGATGTACTTTAACACCTGCATCGTTCGACCACTCTTCAATGATCTCCTTATAGTCAAGCAGATCGTCCTTGCTTCTCGAACCGTATACGATATCGATGTCACCGTAACGGTCACGATAGTGTCTGCAATAGTTTATGACAGAGCGAAGAGGAGCAAGACCGACACCGCCCGCGATAAACAGCAGGTTCTTTCCTGCGAAAACGTCGTCTACCGGGAAAGGTTTGCCGTACGGTCCTCTTATTGTTATCTGCTGACCAACCTCTGCGGCGTGGAGCCATTCCGTGACGCATCCGCATTTCTTTATGGAAAATTCCATATACTCCTCGTTTGTCGGAGAAGAGGTTATAGAGAACATAGCCTCACCGACTCCGGGGATCGACAGCATCGCGCACTGTCCCGGACGGTGATCAAATGCTTTCTTTCCGTCGGGAGTTACGACTCTGAAGGTCTTTATGTCGGGTGTATCTATACGCACGTCGGTGATAACGCCAACCGTGGGAATCAAGGTCTCATTAATATTATTCACTTGCCTTCCCTCCTAATTTTTTCATTACCTTTACTATATTCATAGAAATAGGACATTTTGCAAGACAGCGTCCGCAGCCCACACAGCTGAAGAGCCCGTCGTTGTTTTCGGGGTAGTATACGAGCTTATGCATAAATCGCTGACGGAAACGCTCCTTTTGTGTGAGTCGGTTGTTTCCGTGTGCCATTCTCGTAAACTCGGAATACATGCACGAATCCCAGCATCTGTATCTGATAACGCCCTTTCC
>JAZODV010000058.1:0-5311 GCA_045597185.1 Eubacteriales bacterium | reverse complement strand
AGAGGATATTACGACCGACGCGACGCCGCTATAATTTCTCTACTTGAACGCTGTAACGGTTTTTCACGCTCGGCAATAGAATCCGCGGCAAAGGAATTTTCCGTATGCCCGTACGAGCTGTCTCTTGACCTGTCCGAGCTTTGCGATATAATAATTTGCGATTACAACTACGCCTTCGACCCTGCAGTGTATTTTAGACGTTATTTCTCTGAAAACGCCATCGGCGGCGACAACGTATTTTTAATAGATGAGGCGCATAACCTGCCTGACCGTGTACGCGATATGTACTCCACAACGCTCAGACGTTCGGCGTTTGAGTCGGTCTATATATCGTCGGGAAACGGCGAGCCTGAGCTTGACTCGGCGCTTGAAAAGATAATAATGTATCTTCGAGGGCTACGCAAGCTTTGCCGTGACAGTCTCGTAAAAACGCCCGACGGTGAGCGTGGATTTTATATGACGCGTTCACGCATCAAGGGACTTTACGAGGCATTGCACGATTTTGCGGAATCGGCAGACGAGTGGAGACATTCAAGGCGCGACCATCCGCTTTATACTGCAGTCTCGGAGCTGCTCTACGCCGCAAAAAAATATATACTCATAAACGATTATTACGACGAAAAGTTTTTGACATACGTGGAAATACTCGGAAACGACACGAGAGTCCGTGTGTTTTGTCTTGATCCATCGGGTGTACTTGGCGAAAGACTTGCGAGGGCACGCTCTGCGATACTGTTCTCGGCAACGCTGACTCCGCTTGACTATTTCACCGAGCTTTGCGGGGCGTCGGGAGCGTTTACCGTCGACCTTCCGTCACCGTTTAACAGTGAAAATCTTTGTATTGCGGCGGTCGATACGATAAGCACGAAGAAAGAGGACAGAAACGACAAAAACTGCCGTAAGATCGCGATATATATAGCGGCGACCGTAAGCGCGAAAGCAGGGAACTATATGTGCTATTTTCCGTCGTACGAGTATATGGAAAAGGTACTGTCTGAATTTACAAAAAAATATCCCGACGTTGTAACGGTCGTTCAAAAAAGAGGCATGACCTACGCGCAAAAGGAAGAATTTCTCTCGTCATTTAAGGACGATTCGGGCGTGCTTCGTATAGGCTTTTGTGTGCTTGGCGGAAGCTTTTCCGAGGGTGTTGACCTTCCGGGTAAGCGACTTATCGGAAGTATAGTCGTGGGTGTCGGTACACCCGGAATATCTAATGAGCGGAACATACTGAGAGACTACTATGATCTCGTTACCGAGCAGAACGGCTACGACTACGCATATACCTATCCCGGAATGAACGCGGTGCTTCAGGCAGCAGGTCGCGTTATACGCCGCGATGACGATAAGGGTATAGTCGTGCTTATTGACGAACGCTATGGAACTCCCGCATACACAAGACTTTTCCCCGAGCAGTGGAACGGCCTCAAATTTGCTGGAAATCCGTCGTCTCTTGCAGAAATCGCGCGAAGATTTTGGAAAAAATCAAACAAATGAAAAAAATCACACATTTTTTTGCAAATTAAAGATTATATCTTGCATTTTTGCGTAATATGTGATATAATACTAAAATAGTTAAAAATAAGGGAAAAGGACAAAGAGAAATGAAAAGAGTTTTTATCAAGGAGCTTTTCGCAGAGCCCGAAAAATTTTCGGGTAAGACAATAACCGTAGCAGGTTGGGCGAGAAATATCCGCGCCAGCAATGCGTTCGGCTTTATCGAGCTGAATGACGGTAGCTATTTTTCGAATCTTCAGGTCGTTTTTGAGGATAATAAGCTCTCAAATTATAAAGAGATAGCAAAACAGAATATAGGCTGCTCACTCGTCGTAACCGGTGTTATCGAGCTGACCCCGAATGCGCCTCAGCCCTTTGAGATAAAAGCGGAGGTGATAGAGGTCGAAGGAAGCTCGACTCCCGACTATCCGCTTCAGAAAAAGCGTCATAGCCCTGAATACCTTCGAACTATAGCGCATCTGCGTCCGCGTTCAAACACCTTCAATGCAGTGTTCCGCGTGCGTTCGGTAGCGGCTTTTGCACTTCACAAATTCTTTAATGAAAACGGGTTCGTATACGTTCACACACCGCTTATTACAGGCTCTGACTGTGAGGGCGCGGGCGAGATGTTCAGAGTAACAACACTCGATCCCAAGGACCCGCCTCTGACAGAGGACGGTGAGGTCGATTTCTCAAAGGATTTCTTTGGAAAGCACGCGGGACTTACCGTTTCTGGTCAGCTCAATGTTGAGACCTTCGCAATGGCTTTCGGTAAGGTGTATACGTTTGGTCCAACCTTCCGCGCCGAAAAATCCAATACACAGCGTCACGCGGCAGAGTTCTGGATGGTCGAACCCGAGATGGCGTTCGCCGATCTTAATGACTATATGGACACCGCTGAGGCTATGATAAAGTACGTCATAAAGTACGTTATGGCTGAATGTCCCCGTGAGCTTGAATTTTTCAATAAGTTTATAGACAAGGGATTGCTTGACAGACTTAACGGTCTTGTTTCAAGCGATTTCGGACGTATTTCCTACACCGACGCGGTTGAAAAGCTCAAAGAGTGCGGTCACGAGTTTGAATATCCCGTATTCTGGGGTATGGATATGCAGACCGAGCACGAGAGATATCTCACAGAGCAGATCTTCGGCAAACCTGTTTTCGTAACAGATTATCCGAAGGAGATCAAGGCGTTCTATATGAGACAGAACGACGACGGAAAGACAGTCGCTGCAGCGGATATGCTTGTTCCGGGTGTCGGAGAGCTTATCGGCGGCTCACAGCGTGAGGAAAGATATGACCGTCTGCTTGAGGCAATAGACCGTTTTGGACTCAACGCAGAGGATTATTGGTGGTACACCGATCTTCGCAAATACGGCGGAACAAAGCACGCAGGCTACGGTCTCGGCTTTGAGCGTCTTATAATGTACATCACGGGAATCCAGAATATCCGTGACGTAGAAGCGTTCCCGCGTACGACAGGAAACGCAGATTTCTAATTTGATTATTTTGAGGTAAATATGCAGTATGCACAAATGAGCAGGGAAGAGCTGCTTAATGAAAAAAACGCGCTTGAGGCTCTTTATAAGAGCTATGTTGATAAAAATTTAAAGCTTGACCTTTCAAGAGGTAAGCCCGGAACAGAGCAGCTTGATATGCTGGCGGGAATTCTCGGTATCATATCAAATGCAAAGGATTGCCGTTCGACAGCAGGTGACTGCCGTAACTACGGTATACTTGACGGTATTCCAGAAGCCAAGAAGATGTTCTCCGACCTTTACGGTATTCCAGAAAAGAATATTGTAGTTTGCGGAAATTCGTCACTTAATATAATGTATGACTCGGTTGCACGCGCAATGCTGTACGGTGTTGTTGGAAGTGAGCGTCCGTGGGGACGCGAGGGAGAGGTAAAATTCCTCTGTCCGTGCCCCGGATATGACAGACATTTTGCTATATGCGAATCGCTCGGTATAAAGCTCATACCCGTGGATATGACACCCACAGGACCCGACATGGATACGGTTGAGCGCCTTGTATCGACCGACGCGAGCATCAAGGGTATCTGGTGCTGTCCTAAATATTCGAACCCCGACGGAATTACATACTCCGATGATACAGTAAGACGCTTTGCGGCGCTTAAGCCCAAAGCAAAGGATTTCAGGATCTTCTGGGATAACGCATACGCAGTACACGACCTTTACGACGACGAGCGCGACGTGCTGCTTGATATATTTGCGGAGTGTGAAAAGTGCGGAAGCGAGGATATGGTATTCTACTTTGCCTCAACGTCAAAGATAAGCTTCCCCGGCTCGGGCGTTGCGATCTTTGCGGCATCGGACAGAAACCTTGCGCAGATCAAGCCCATAATGAGCGTTCAGACTATCGGATTTGACAAAATAAATCAGATACGTCACGTCAGATATTTCCAGTCAGCAGAAGGAATTCTCGGACACATGAAGGAGCTTGCCGAGATAATCAGACCCAAGTTTGAGATCGTTGAGGAAACGCTTTCACGAGACCTCGCTCCCACGGGAACGGCACGTTGGACAAAGCCGCTCGGAGGTTATTTCGTAAGCCTTTACGTGCTTGACGGAACGGCAAAGAGAACGTATCAGCTCTGCAAAGAAGCCGGTGTCGTGCTTACAAACGTAGGCGCTACATACCCTTACGGTAACGACCCTCAGGACAGCAATATAAGAATTGCGCCAACATATCCGTCGGATTCAGATCTTAAAGAAGCTATGAGCGTTCTTACCTGTTGCGCAAGACTTGCGGCAGTAGAAAAACTTTTAGCGTAATTAAAAACGGTGACCCTGATAGATTAGTCAAGGTCACCTTTTAACGTGAGGAGAAATATGGGATACGTAACAGTAATTTTAATGGCTATAGCGCTTTCTATGGATGCTTTTGCCGTCGCTATATGCAAGGGACTTGCAATGAAAAAGCTGACCTTTGGAAAAGCTGCAACCGTCGGCGCGTGGTTTGGTGTTTTTCAGGCAATTATGCCGCTTATAGGATATTTTTTGTTTGCCGTTCTTCGCAAGCTCGTAAAGATCGATGTTTTTTGTCCTTGGATAGCACTTGTACTTCTCGTACTTATCGGTGCTAATATGATAAGAGAGTCGTTTGAGAAATGCGACGAGTGTCATGACGATTCGCTTAAGTTCGGTAATATGCTGATGCTGGCAATAGCGACAAGCATAGACGCACTTGCAACAGGCGTTTCGATGGCGGCAGAGGGGCTTCAGATGAGTGTGTTTATCGCTGTGCTTATCATTGGAGTTATGACCTTTACACTTTCTATGGTCGGTGTTAAGATAGGAAATATTTTCGGCTCTAAGTATGAGAAAAAAGCAGAGTTTGTCGGCGGTTGTATTCTTATTTTAATAGGAATTTACAACGTTCTTGAAGCGTACGGGATTTTGTCATTCGGTTTATGAGTCAAAGAGAAACAAATCCGTATAAATACAGCGACTCTAACAAACGCTATCAGACCTACGAATACTATTTGCGCAAAAAATTTGGTGGCAGATGCGTAAAAATACCGATAGATGCGGGCTTTACCTGCCCGAATATCGACGGACGGTGCGGGTATGGCGGATGTATTTATTGCTCGGGTCGCGGCTCAGGGGATTTCGCAGGAACTCCCGACAAAAGTATTTCGGAGCAGTTCAAAGAGGGAATAGAGCTGCTTTCGGGCAAATGGGATACGTCAAGAAAAATAGCGTATTTTCAGGCTCATACAAACACATACGCGCCGACTGCTGTGCTTCGCGAAAAATTTGAGGCGGCACTTCGCGAGGAAGGCGTT
>JAZODV010000057.1:0-15583 GCA_045597185.1 Eubacteriales bacterium | reverse complement strand
AGCATAATATTTTATAAATTTATTTTGTGCGTGTCTTTATAGAGATTATATTTTAATTAAATCATTTCAAACGGGTCGTCGAGGACGTCGACCCCTACAGATCCCTTCGAATCAAACACACCGACAAATCAAAATTTGAAACACAAGCACCGCATAATATCAAAGCAGGACAGAGAAGCTTCTCTGTCCTGTTTCTCATTATTTATTTAAGCTTTTTCGGTGTGTCGATAAATCCGGCAAAATATCTATCTAATATCGGTTCCCTGCCTTATTAAAAAAATGCAGCTCAGCTCATATACTGTGTATTTATAAAAATCATAATATTTTATTGACTTTTATCATTTTGTATGCTACAATAAAAATGCCAAACAAAAGTTAAGAACGCCCATTAAAAGTATGTGTATTTTTATTTTCTGTAAAAATACGTATGCTCTTCTTTTGCATATACTTTTTTGGGTATCGGTAAAAGCTTTTGTTTGGCGACAATCGGAGCTACGTGTTTTTGGTGCGTGGCTTCGGCTGCGCACTTTTTGTTTATCAACAAAAAGCTCAATATCTTATTAAGGAGAAAAAAATGAAAGAAACACTTGAAAAGCTATGGAATGAATATCTTTCGGAGGAATGTTCCGTAATAGATACGGATGAAGAGCGAGAGCTGATGAAAAAAATTGTGGAGCTACACGAAAAAGCAAACGCTTTACTTAACAAAGAACAAAAAGAAGCCGTCGAAAAATACGTTGAAGCATTGTATGATATTGAAGCTCTCTCTTCAAAGAATGCGTTTTTCAAGGGGTGCGAATTTGCGGTTTCGTTTCTTCTCGAAACGAGATGCTTGGAAAATTACAAATCTCCGTGACGCGAAAAAAGAAGGACAGAAATATGTCCTTCTTTTTAAAGCAAATATTTCATTATTTTCCGTTTTCCGTAGGCGTAAAGCTCTGAATCCTCGGGTATATCCTCTTCTCCGACAAGCTCAGCGCCCGCGCGCTTTGCGGTATTTTGCGAAGCCACATTATCAGAATCACAGCAGATAATAAGCTTTTCAATACCCCTCTCCTCCGCCTCGGTTTTCAGCAGCACGAGCGCGTCTGCGGCGTAGCCGCGTCCTCTGTATTCAATATCTATACGGTATCCGACGTTGCCGCATTGACCCGTATCTCCGTCGCGAAGCTCACACTCTCCGACTGTTTTTCCGTCCACGATCATATCGTAATAATAAACGGTATTTCCTCTCTTCGTTCCGTCGCCTCTATAAAATAATTCCATAAGATTCTCCATTCCGCCGCCATAGCGGCATAATAAAATTCAAATGTGTTTGCTTTGCAAACAAAAATGGGGTTGGGTCCCATTTTTAATTTGAATTTGGTAGCGTGAAAAGCGAGTAACATTCTAAGCAAAACAATCTTTCACGCTAAAATCTGAAATACAAAAACGGATTGTACGACGAGCTGACAAGATACGCCGTACACAAAACGAACGCAACCGCGCACAACACCGCCGAAAGTATATCGGCAGCCGATGTTTTTTCGTACAATTTACTGTATATGCGTCTTGGATACGGAGTTGCCGCTACTATAGCTACCACGAGAAACAATAGGTTTCTCGTAACGTCGTAAATATCATTGGCAGACACCAACGCACCGCCGCCAAACATTTTACCGACGTACGCAAAAAGCTCGGTCGTTCCAAGTCCCACGTCGCTTCCGTCAAAGGCAAAAATAAGCCAACCGAGAATGACAAAAAACATAGTATAGAACCATGAAAGAGCCTTCGGCAGACGGTCAAGCACGCGCCGCAAAAATAACCGTTCGAGCGACAGCAGAATAAAATAATAAAGTCCCCACAAAACAAAATTCAGCCGCGCGCCGTGCCAAAGTCCCGTAAGACACCAGACGGCAAACAGATTCAGATAGGTACGTAGCTTTCCCCGTCGGTTGCCACCGAGCGGTATATAGACGTATTCTCTAAACCACTCCGACAGCGTTATATGCCAACGCCGCCAAAATTCAGTTATGCTTTTTGATGTGTATGGGTAGTAAAAATTTTCGGGAAATTTGAATCCGAAAATACTGCCAACTCCTATCGCCATATCCGAGTATCCCGAAAAATCAAAATATATCTGAAGCGTAAAGCAAATGATACCAAACCACGCATTGACCGCGCTTATATTCTCGGTCGGAAGCGTATATACCGCCTGCCAAAGCGCACCCGACGTGTTTCCTATTAGTACCTTTTTAGACAGCCCCACAAGAAAACGCCTGATACCGTACACTACACCCGAAAGTGTTGTTTTTCTGTCGGTAAGGCTATCCTTTATTTCATCATATCTCACTATAGGTCCTGCGACAAGCTGCGGAAACATTGTAATATACGCGCCGAAGTCTATTGGATCTTTCTGTACCGTACCGCCGTCACGGTACACGTCTATAACATAGGACAGAGCCTGAAAGGTATAAAACGATATGCCCACAGGCAGCGGCACGTTCACACGCGGCAGATCGTTTATTATTTCTATAAACGAGAACGAATCTATCAAAAAATCGGCATACTTGAAATATCCGAGTATGCCGAGATTCAGCGCGACGGCGAGGATCAACAGTATTTTTGAACGGCGGCTGCCTTTTTTACTCTTTCCGATAAAAAGTCCGAAAAGATAATCTACGGCTACCGTAAATACCATAAGAAAAACGTATTTCGGCTCTCCCCAGCCGTAAAACACAAGGCTGAAAAGAAGCAAGATAAGATTACGCCACGACCGCGGTGAAATAAAATATATTACCATTACGACCGGCAGGTATAAAAACAGAAATTCAAGCGACGAAAAGACCATAAACGCCTCACACCGCTATGTATTTTGTGTTTTAGCGGTTATGTAGCTTAATTACCCCAAAAATTTCTGTCAAGCGAACGGAACTGTATCGCTTCGGCTATATGAGCCGCCGTTATTGTCTCGCTTCCCGCAAGGTCTGCGATAGTCCTTGCAAGCCTAAGCGTTCTGTCGTATCCTCTCGCCGAAAGTCCGAGCGATTCGTACGCGCTCTTTAAAAGTGCCGACGCCGTATCGTCCATAATACAGTAGCGTCTTATCATTGCAGAGTCAAGCTGTGCGTTACAGTACACTCCCCTCTCGGCTTCAAATCTGCCCTTGGCAAAGCCCCTTGCACGTATAACACGCTCGCGGACGACTTCCGAGGTCTCCTCTTTATTGGTCTTTGACGACAGCTCCTCATAACTCAGCCCCGGCAGGACCACCTGAATATCTATGCGGTCAAGCAGCGGTCCGCTTATTTTCGAAATGTAATTTTTTATGTCCTTCTGCGAGCAGGTGCAGGTGTGGCGTGAATCTCCGTAGTATCCGCAACGGCAGGGATTCATTGCCGCGACCAGCATAAACGTACACGGATACGTCACCCTTCCCGACGCTCTCGTTATGGTTATTTTACCGTCCTCAAGCGGCTGCCGAAGTGACTCCGTGACCGTCTTTGGAAATTCGGGAAGCTCGTCAAGGAAAAGTACACCGTTATCGGCAAGCGATATCTCGCCCGGCTTTGGATTAACCCCGCCGCCGACAAGTGACACAGCCGACATCGTGTGGTGCGGTGAGCGGAAGGGACGCTCGGTAACGAGCGACGAATCTTCTTTTAGCGTACCCGATATAGAGTGTATTTTTGTGGTCTCGACCGATTCCTCGAAGGTCATCGGCGGAAGTATCGTCGGAAGTCGCTTTGCAAGCATTGATTTTCCCGTACCGGGAGGGCCTATAAGAAGTATATTATGACCGCCCGCCGCAGCTATCTCCATCGCCCTTTTGGCAAGTGCCTGACCCTGAACGTCGGAAAAATCTATAGAGCTTCTGTTACTTTTATCGGAATCGGCTTGACTTACGGGACACGGAGAGATAAGTTCAATGCCGTTAAGATGGTCGACGAGCTGTCTGACCGACTTTACTGCGTATACCTTTATACCGCGTATCGCCGCCGCTTCTTTCGCGTTGGCTTCGGGTACGTAGAATTCGGTAAAGCCCGCGTCCTTTGCCGCCGCGCACATACAAAGCACGCCCTTGACGCCGCGAAGCTCACCCGAAAGCGAAAGCTCACCGACAAAGCATGACCGAGACAGGTCACGTCCGGGATTTACTACGCCGCCGCATTTGAGTACGCCGAGAATTATGGCAAGGTCAAACCCGGTTCCCTCTTTTTTTCTGTCTGCGGGCGCGAGGTTTATCATTATATTAAGATGCGGAAATGGGTAACCGCTGTTAAGACACGCCGTGTGTACTCGGTCGTACGCTTCCCTGACCGCAAGGTCGGGCAAACCTACAAGATGAAAATCGGTAAGTCCGCCGCGTCCGTTACATTCGACGCTGACGATAAAACCGTCTATTCCGTATATTCCTGCGCTGTAAACCGTTGTGAACATGGAAGTTCTCCTATCCAACACTCATATTTTCTCTATTTTAACATATTTTTATACGTTTTACAAGTAATTAACAAAAAACATCCGCAAATACTTTACGTATCTGCGGACGGTGTATGTACAAATATTATTCAGTAACGGTCTCTTCTGCCTTTTCCTCGGTTGCCGATCCTTCTGCTACAGGCTCTGCGACGGGTGCTTTCTCTGCTACAGGCTCTTCCGTAACGGCTTCCGCTACTGCGGCTTCTGCGTCTGCCTTTGCTTTTGCCTCAGCTTCTGCTGCCTTTTCCTCGGCGGTCTTTACAGGACGGGCGTATTTTGATTTCTTAACGTAAGAATTTCTGTCATCGTCGATAATAACGACCTCTTCCTTCTTGAAGGACGGCTCTGTGAGAAGCCACGCCATCACAAGGACGACCGCAATAAAGCCCGTGGCTGTTGTCAGTACCTCAAATCCGAATCCGAACATTCCTCCGTTTCCTGTACCTGTGCCTCCGCAAAGTGCGACTATGAACCATATTATTATTGCAAGAATAGTAGCGCAAAGGCATCCTAAAATAGACCAAAGAACTATCTTTGCCGCCTTTGAACGCTTCTTAGTGTTCTGCTTTGTTGTGCTCGTTACTTCCATATCTTCCTCCTAAAAAAACAAACGATGTTATCTTTTTGTATTTTATCACATATCAGGAAAAATGTCAAGTATATTTTTCATGCAAAAAAGCGTTAAAAAAATGACAATATTTTCAAAAATTCGATTTTTCCTATTGACTTAACGCGGATTTTGTATTAAAATAACTCGGTAAGTGAAAAATAAGGTCGTTAATATATATTTCCACTATATCTCACCTTACTGTAAAGAAAGGATAACATTATAAATGGCACAGTTTAAAAAAATAGGAGTTCTTACTTCCGGCGGTGACGCCCCCGGAATGAATGCGGCAGTACACGCGGTTGCCAGCAGCGCAGCTTCAAAAGGTATTCAAACGCTTGGGATCCTCGGAGGATACAGAGGTCTTATCGACAACGACGTAATAGATCTTGCCCCCTTTAATCCCGCAAAAATAATTCGCCGCGGCGGTACTGCGCTTTATACCGACCGTTGCCTTGATTTCAAGACCCCCGAGGGTATGGCAAAGGCTATTGAGACCTGCAAAAAGAATGATATCGATGCTATAGTAGCAATAGGAGGCGACGGTACCTTCCGCGGCGCTACAGACCTTGCAAGTCACGGGATCCCCACGATAGGTATTCCCGGGACTATCGACAACGACATTACAGCCACCGACTACACGATAGGCTTTGACACGGCGATGAACACAACGGTATCTCTTATCGACAATCTTGCAGATACCTGTGAGTCCCACGCTCGCTGTAACGTCATTGAGGTAATGGGTCGAGGCTGTGGAGAGATAACTCTCAAGTCAGGTATCGCTTGCGGCGCTGTTGCTACTGTCATTCCCGAGGTACCGTTTGACGAGGCCGCCACTATTGAAAACATGAAAAAGCTCAAAGCCGAGGGCAGACGCGGTATGATAGTCACCATAAGCGAGGGAGTTTTTAATCCCGACGGTTCAAAATACGGCGAAGCTCTTGCAAAGAAAATACAAACAGAGACCGGCATTGAGACCAAATTCTGCCGCCCGGGTCACATATTCAGAGGCGGTGCTCCCCATCTGCGCGACCGTTTTACCGCAAGCATTATGGGAAATACGGCAATAGACCTTCTCATAAACGGACAGAGCGACCTTATCGTTGCAGAGCGAGACGGTAAAATAATTCCCGTCGATATACATTGGGCTCTTGCCGCCGATAAAATGTATAAAAACAAACTAAAGGACGGAGATCTTGACGGTTTCTCCAAAGCTGAAATAGCCGAAATGAAGGCGCTTTGCGAAAGGCGTCGTGAAGCTATCAAAAAATTATACGATATCGGCGTCGCGCTCTCAAAAGCCACACACTTCGATAATTGATCCGCAAAGATCTATAGGATGTCTGAAAAAATCACTCGGACATCCTATATTTTTTATTTTATCTTGAAATATCTTTGATTAAGTGATAAAATATACTCACACACAAAAAATAAGGTTGGTTTTTTATGCTAAAATGGATACTGCTCGGCGTTGCCGCTTTTGCTTTACTTCTAACTTTTGTAACAGCTTATTTTTGCTTTTTCAGAATTTTCCTATCACGCAGGAAGCCTAAGACCGAGGAATTTCCGATTCCCGACGGAGACGTCTATCTTCCTCACCGTGACCGTATGATAAACTGGATGAATGACCTGCGAGCTATGCCGCATACCGACGTTTCGGTCGTGTCGTTTGACGGCCTTACACTTCGCGGAAAATTTTATGAATACGAAAAGGGCGCGCCTATCGAGCTTATGCTACACGGCTACAAGGGCGACTCGGAGCGTGATCTATGCGGCGGCGTTGCCCGTTGCTTTGCTCTCGGACACAGCGCGTTTATAATCGATCACAGGGCAAGTGGAAGAAGTGAAGGAAAGGTCATTACCTTCGGTGTCAACGAAAGCCGTGACGCACTTCTTTGGGTTGATTACATAATAAAAAACATTGACAGCGACACAAAAATAATACTCACGGGAATCTCGATGGGCGCGGCAACGGCTATGATATGCGCGGGTGAAGAATTACCGGAAAACGTTGTCGGTATTCTTGCCGATTGCGGCTACACGTCGGCAAAGGACATAATCAAAAAGGTCATGACCGATATGAAGCTTCCGTCGGATATTCTTTATCCGTTCGCGAAGCTCGGAGCAAGAATTTTCGGCAAATTCGACCCGGATGAAAGATCTCCAATTGATGCTATGAAGCGTTGCCGTCTGCCGATAATATTCTTCCACGGCGACACCGATGATTACGTGCCTCACTACATGAGCGTAGAGAATTATAATGCCTGTCTTTCCGAAAACAAAAAGCTCGTTACAATAAAAAATGCGGGACACGGACTCTGCTTTGTAGTTGACTCGGAATATTATATAAAAGAGCTCGGTGATTTTTTCGAGCCTGTTCTTAATAAAAAAGAGTAAGTCATTAACGAAGTCCTCGTTTACAAAAAATTTATGCCATACGTGTTTTTTGCGTATGGCATTGTTTTTTCAAATTTTGATTTATCGGTGTGTTACATATGTGGGGTTTCACCCCACACCCCACTTAAGGAACTTTTTGCAAAAAGTTCCTTAAGAATCTTCAAAAAACTTTAAACAAGGGGATCGCTTTAGGTTTTTGTTTATCTTTCAAAGCTTGACCGTGTCAAGCTTTGAGGGTTTATACGGTTCTTTACGCGTCGAGGTCGGAAGCTTTCAGAAAAGCGAGGTAAGGTCGCGGCGCCTCGACTACTTGCTCACGCAGTCGCGGGCTCAAACGCGCGCGTGCGCGGCGTTCTCACTGCGCGACACGAAAGAATAATGTAAATTTTAAAATTTTTGAACAGATAATATTGCTATTATGTCGCGTCGTGAGTGTGTCCGTATGGCAACACACGAGCCGCGACTGCGGTAGCGACGAGTCGGGGTGCCGCAGCCTTGCCTCACTATTAGCAAAACTAACAGCCCCGACGTGATGAATATCGTGCTTTCCCTCACCGATAGCGACCGAGCGGTCGGTGAAAGATACATAAGCACATCAGATAAACCATTTATTTTTGAAAGTTTTTGAAGATTCCAAAGGAACTTTTTCTAAAAAGTTCCTTTGGTGGGGTGTGGGGTGAAACCCCGCATAAAAACTCAACCCACCGTTAAATCCCAATTTGCATACATAAAAAAAGTGGTGGGTCAAATCCAAAAATGAATTTGACTCACCGTCTTTTGCTTTTATTTATTTCTTGCTGTTAAGAATCTTTACAATTTCCTCAGCCATATATTCGGCAAATGCCTTGTATCCGGCTTCGACCATATGCAGACCGTCATTTGCCTGGTATTCATCCTCTGTTGCGGGCTGAATGGGGCTGTACTTAAAGGCATCTATCAAATCAAGCTTTTCTTTTTTTGCCTGCTGCTTTACTACGTAGTATGCGTTGGAAATGTTTGTCATATACCCAAAGTTCACCTTGAGCTTATCAATGGTTGCGCTCGGCGGAGTTACGAGAATAAGAACGGCGTCGTCCTTCATATCCTTCTTCACGTCTTTTATGAGCTGAGAGTAATAGTCCGTATACGTTCCTTCAAGGCCTCTGTTCGTTCCGAGCATAATAACTATAACGTCGGCGTTGGCAATGTCTACGTTCCCTTTTTGATAATAATTTTGATAAAAGCTCTGAGAATTAGCTCCGCATTTACCGTAGTTGACCGTTGTACAGCCAAGCTCTTTTGCAAGGAAATATGGATAGTTTTTATAATGACGGTTCGCAACTCCTCGCTGAGTGCTTCCATAGTCACCCTCGGTAAGGCTGTCGCCGAGACACGCGATAACAAGCTCACGGTACTCCGACTCGCCGTACGCCATATCATAGTTTTCCTTATCGGCGTATCCGTTTACGAAGCAGTCGGTATACGCGGGCATATCACCGTGTCCCGTATAGCTTATAAAACGAGCATACTTTGCATTTTCGGGAACCGTCGTAAAGCCCATGACCGTTGTCGTCGAGCTTAACATAGACGTCGTTCCGATTCCGCTTATGTACTGCTTTTCGGCAGTATAGAAGGCTACCGACTGAAGCAGCTTATGTGCGGCAAGCTCATACTCGATACCGTAAAAGCCGTCTATCTCGATATAGTCCGTACTTACCCATGCGGTATAAGTGCTGAACGCGCCCTCTCCCTTGCCTTCATATTTTGAGGTGCAAAGATTATTATCTTTGAAATTAAGCGTAAGCGAGGTAGATTCGGGCTCAGGATCGGGAGTCGAGGCCTCTGTGGTTTCAGGCACTGTATCGGTAGGTGTGTCAGTGGTTTCGGGTGTCTGTGCCGCCGTTGTGTCTGCAGGCTCGTCGTTACACGCGACGAACATTGAGCCAAGGCAGAGCAAAACCGCCAATAAAAATGCTATTTTTCTCATAAAGTGTTCTCTCCTTAATAAAGCGTTCTGCTGAAATTATACCATATGTCTTCCAATTTGTCAACAAATATTTTTGCAAACGACGTATCACTATTTAATCGGGTATCTCTCCGACATCGTTCAGTATTATTCTCGGGCTGTAGGGGTATATTGGCAGGTCCTCCTTTGCAGTTACGCCCGACAGAACAAGCACGGTATCAAGACCGCTCTCGATTCCCGCGATTATATCGGTGTCCATTCTGTCTCCGACCATTGCGGCGTCCTCACTGTGTACACCAAGCTTGCGCAGCGCGCTTCTCATCATAAGCGGATTGGGCTTACCGACAAAATACGCCTGCTGACCCGTTGCCATTTCGATAGGTGATATGAGCGCACGGCAGGCGGGCACGATTCCCCTCTCGGACGGTCCGGTTACGTCGGAGTTGGTTCCGATGAGCTTCGCACCGTTATTTACAAGACGTACCGCCGTACATATGGTTTCATAGTTATATCCCGCGACCTCACCGACGACAACGTAGTCTGCATTTCTGTCGCTTATGGTTATTCCCTCTTCATAAAGCGCGCCGACAAGACCCGGCTCACCGATGACGTACGCCGAGCAATTAGGCTTCTGCATTGTTAAAAATTTTGCCGTAGCTATAGCGCTCGTGTAAAAGTTCTTGACGTCAACGTCAAGCCCCATTACCTGAAGCTTGAGCTTAAGCTCCATAGGTGTCTTTCCGCTGTTATTCGTTAAGAAAAGAAACTCTTTGTTCTCTCTTTTAAGCCATTCAATAAATTCACGTACTCCGGGAAGGACCTTGTTACCGTGATAGATAACACCGTCCATATCACATATAAAGCCCTTTTTTGCTCTTAACTGTTCCATAAATATATTTTTACCTCCGCAGTTCCATCTCTATTATCATTATACCACCTTTTTTGCAATAACTCAATAGCAAAAATCAAAAATTATTATTCAAATACGGTTGCAAACGAAAAGAAAATATGATATAATGATTTTTGTATGTTGTTAATTTATACTATTATATAGATTTTTTTGGAGGACGTCGTGAATAATACGGCAAAAACAAGATCGGGTGCCTCGATCCCCTGCATAAGCAAAAACGAGGCGGCGGCGAGAAATTTACTCACTCGCGAAGAGCTAAGTCAGATGCACCTTCTCCCCGTCGGAGAACCTGTCGCGTTTACTTATCTTGACGATAGTACCGTAACCTACTACTTTAATCCCGAAAACGTCACCGAAGCCCCACCTGAGCTCTGGTACGGCGCAAAAAAAGAGACTCTGACACTTGAAAGCGGAAGCGTTATCGACCGAATGAGCGTCAAGCGCGCCGCGGCTTACGGCTACTACACGAGAGAAAGGCTAAAAACGATGAACTGCGAGCCTGTTGAAGAACCGGTTGCCTATACCGTCAGATCAGACGGCTCGGTCGTATACTTCTACGACAAGAAAACCGCCTCGCGTTTGCCTCTAATGTGCGTCAAGTGCGGTAAGAACATTCGCTTCAAGAAAAAGCTTTGCCGAGAATGCTACGAAGAGGATCTTGCAGAGAGACGAATTGAGGGCGACGCGCACAGAAATGCACACTACGAAATGGACCGCTCGCGCGTGCTGTTTTTCGACCTTGAGCTTACAGGCTTTTACGACCGTGACGAGATACTTTCAATAAGTATCGTAAACGGACACGGTGAGCTTGTCATGAACACGCTTGTCAGGCCTGACCATACAAAAAAATGGAAGCGTACCGAAAAGATCCACGGCATAACACCCGAGATGACTGAGGACGCTCCGACACTTGCCGAGCTCACTCCAAAAATAAAAGAGATATTTGCCGAGTGCGATAACCTTATAGCCTACGGCGTTTCGACCGACTACAGCCACATCAAGCGTATCTATCCGGAAGAGGAGCACAAGGCTCTTCACGATAAAGTCCGTTGCTGCGCCAACGAATTTGTCCGTTACGCGCACGAGCATCGTCCGGACGTTGAACATGCCGCGCTCATTAACGCAATGGAATGTCTGTCTATTGAGTGGGAGGGTATCCCTCACAGCTCTCTCGCCGACACCTACGCCTGTCGCGCGGTCTGGGAAAAGCTGTTCCCCAACTACTACAAAAACTGAAAGGATAACCTTTATGAAGCTTTTTGATTTTGGAAAATCCTACAAGCCCGACGGTGAGGTCGAGCTTCTGACAACCGTATATGATTTCGGCATGCGTTCGGTTATAGAAAGTCTGCTACGTGACGCTGAGATACCCTATCTCACAAAGGAGCGCGGCGGTTCTCTTACCGTCATTACAGGAAGCTCGGTCTTCGGTGTGGACTTTTTCGTTAAGGTCACCGACCTTGACGCCGCAAAGGAGATAATTGCTCCCTGCTTTGATGAAAATTCCGACGAAGCGTCGGGGGAGGACGCCGAGTGAAAGAGCTAATACTTTGCAAATACGGTGAAATAGTCCTAAAGGGCGCAAACAGAGCATCGTTTGAGGCAATGCTTCTCCGCGAGCTTAAATTCCGCATAGGTCTTTGCGGTAATTTTAAGATATGGAGATCTCAAAGCGTTATCTGTATTTCACCGCTTGACGAATTTGCCGATATCGAGATGGCTTTTGAAGCCGCGTCGCATACCTTCGGAATCATTTCGCTCTGCCGAGCCGTCGAGTGCGAAAAGACACTTGAAGCTATATGTGCCACCGCCAAAGAGTACCTTCCAAAATTTCTTGCCGATAAAAAGACCTTTAAGGTAGAATCAAAACGCGCGGACAAGACCTTCCCCATGACCTCGCTCGAGCTTTCGGCAGAGGTCGGAGGCGCGATACTTTCAGCGTGTCCGAGACTTCGCGTAAACGTAAGAACACCCGACGTAACAGTACTCGTCGAGATACGCGAAGAATCGGCGTACATTCACGCGGGTCAGGTCAAGGGCGCGGGAGGAATTCCCGTGGGATCAAGCGGAAAGGGTCTGCTTCTGCTTTCGGGCGGTATCGACTCTCCCGTTGCCGGATATATGATGGCAAAGCGAGGAGTCAAGCTCGAGGCGATACATTTTGAATCCTTCCCCTATACAAGTGAGCGCGCCAAGGAAAAGGTCATGGAGCTTGCAAGTCTTATGACTAAATACACAGGCGGTATAAATCTTCACATTATCTCGCTCACACATATCCAAGAAGAGCTCAAACGCGCTTGCGAGGAGGATTATTTCACTCTTCTTCTGCGCCGATTTATGATGACTATTGCTCAGAAAATAGCCGAAAAATACGAGTGCCGCGCACTTATAACCGGTGAAAGTCTCGGTCAGGTAGCGTCGCAGACAATGGAGGCTATCGGGGTTACCGATTCGACGGTGTCTATTCCCGTTTTCCGTCCCTGCATAGGTCTTGACAAGGAAGAGATAGTCGTAACGTCGCGTCACATCGGTACGTTTGAGACCTCCATCCTTCCCTACGAGGATTGCTGCACCGTATTTACTCCGCGTCATCCGAAAACGCGCCCCGAGCTTCACAAGGTCAAGGCGGAGGAAGCCAAAATAGACTTCGACGCTCTTGTAAACGAGGCTCTTGAAAGTGAAACCATCGAACGAATCAGATATCAGCCTTAAATTAAAGAGGAGTTTAATGATGAAATACTACAAAATGAACATTGCGGGATGCGACCGCGCGTTGCCTCTCTGTCCCCTTAACGACGAACTTAATATCGGTGCTTTCGTTATTTTCGGTGACGCCGAGCTTTCCTGTGCCGCGGCTCGAGACCTGCTCAAAAAAGCTCCCGAATACGATTACATCATCACGGCAGAATCCAAGGGTATTCCACTTGCGCACGAAATGGCACGTCAGGCGGGCGACTCAAAGTATTTTCTCGCGCGTAAGATGCCAAAGCTCTATATGACCGGCGTTTTCAGCGTAACAGTTAAATCGATCACTACGTCCAAAGAACAGACGCTCTACCTTGACACAGCAGACGCTGAGCTTATGAAGGGAAAGCGCATACTCATTGTTGACGACGTTATCTCCACTGGCGAATCGCTTCGCGCTATCGAACAGCTCGTTGAAACCGCCGGCGGTATCATCTGCGGTAAAATGTGTATTCTTGCAGAAGGCGACGCACAGAATAGAGACGATATAATTTATCTTGAAAAACTGCCCATCTTTGATAAAGAGGGCAACCCCATAAATTAAAAAAAGAAGGACACGAAAATGGCAGAATTTCTTACATCTAACGACAAAAGAACATTTTACTGCGGTAACGTTCCCGAAACCGCTATAGGCACCGATGTCTGCGTTATGGGTTGGGTCCAGAGACAGCGTGACCTCGGCGCGCTCATATTCATCGATCTGCGCGACCGTACGGGTATCGTACAGCTCGCATTTGACGGTGACACCGACCGTGAGGTCTTTTCCAAGGCTTTCTCCTGCCGTGCCGAATACGTTGTTTGCGCAAAAGGTACGGTTCGCAAGCGTGACACCGTAAATCCCAACATTCCCACCGGTAACATCGAAATATACGTTAAAGAATTCAAAATTCTCTCCGCCGCCGAGACACCTCCCTTTGAGGTAAATGACGCAAAGAAGGTAAAGGACGAGACCGCGCTCAAGTTCCGTTACGTTGATCTTCGCCGTCCGGAGCTTCAGAGAAATATCAAAATGCGCCACGACATCGCAAGGATCGCTCGCGAATACTACTATGAGAACGGCTTCTACGAAATAGAAACCCCTATGATGATAAAGCCCACACCTGAGGGTGCGCGTGACTATATCGTTCCGTCGAGAATCCACAAGGGCAGCTTCTATGCTCTTCCCCAGTCGCCTCAGATCTATAAGCAGCTTTTGATGCTCTCCGGATTTGACCGCTATATTCAGCTTGCACGTTGTTTCCGTGACGAAGACCTCCGCGCCGACCGTCAGCCTGAATTTACACAGATCGACCTTGAGATGTCCTTTGCAACGCAAGAGGATATTATGGCGATGAACGAGGGCTTTATCAAGCGTGCGTTTGCCGAAATTCTGGGTGTTGAAATAGAAACTCCTATGCTCCGTATGACCTATACCGAGGCTATGAACAAATACGGCTCGGATAAGCCCGATACCCGTTACGGTATGGAGATAATCGACATTTCCGAGGCTGTAAAGACCTCTGAGTTCGTCGTATTCAAGTCGGCTATTGAAAACGGCGGAAGCGTTCGCGGTATCGTTGCAAAGAATGCCGCCGCGACGCTTACACGTAAAGAGATCGACAAGCTCACTGAGCACGCGAAGGGTATCGGTGCCAAGGGACTTGCCTATATCCGTTGGGTCGATGAGACTCCCGCTTGCTCGTTTGCAAAGTTTATGACAGAGGACGAGCTTAATGCTATCTATGCCGCCGCAGGACTTGAGAAAGGCGACGTAATGCTCATCTGTGCCGATAGAGATAAGGTCGTGCTTCCCACTCTCGGCGCACTCCGCGGAGTCGTTGCAAGAAAGCTCGACATAATTCCGAAGGATAAATTCAACTTCCTCTGGATAACCGAGTTCCCCTTCTTTGAATGGAACGAGGAAACAGAGCATTGGGACGCTATGCACCATCCCTTCACAATGCCGCTTGAGGAGTGCCTGCCTTACCTGGAAAGCGATCCCGGAAAGGTTCGCGCAAAGTGCTATGATATGGTACTCAACGGTACAGAGCTGCTCTCCGGTTCTATCAGAATCACAGATTGGCAGCTTCAGGAAAAGATGTTCAAGGCTCTCGGACTCACTCCCGAGGAGATCGACGTAAAGTTCGGATTCCTTGTTGAAGCGTACAAGTACGGTGCGCCACCTCACGGCGGCTCGGGAATGGGACTTGACCGTCTTGCAATGGTAATGTCGGGTGCCGACAGCCTCCGTGACGTCGTTGCCTTTCCGAAGGTACAGAACGCTTCTGAGCTTATGTCGAAATGCCCCGCTCCCGGAGATCCCAAGGCTCTTGCCGAGCTTGGCATCGCTATAGTTGAAGAGGAAAAATAAATTTCAAAAGGTGAGTTGTTATAACTCACCTTTTGATTTATTTAAAGACCTTCAAATTTTGATTTATCGGTGTGTTTGATTCGAAGGGATCTGTAGGGGTCGACGTCCTCGACGACCCGTTTGAAATGATTTAATTAAAATATAATCTCTATAAAGACACGCACAAAATAA
>JAZODV010000056.1:0-1956 GCA_045597185.1 Eubacteriales bacterium | reverse complement strand
CACGGTGATCATGCGGGCGGACTTAAGAAAATTTTGAGTCTTGCTCCCGATATTGAGATCGTTAAGGACGTACGCGAGATCTTTGACGGAATATGTACTTACCCGATGGCGGGACACACCGAGGATTGTATCGGCTTGCTTGATATGCGCTCCAAAACCCTGATATCAGGAGACGGCTTGCAGGGCGCGGGGGTAGGCAAATACCGTTGTTACACGAAAGATCCAAAAAAATATCTTGAAACCGTGGAAAGAATAAAAAATGACGGAAGAATAGAAAATATTCTCTTTTCCCATGCATACGAGCCATGGAATAAAGACTGTGCTATTGGAAAAGATTCTGTGAATATATGTCTTTCCGAGTGCCTTAAATATGTAAAAGACAAATAGATCTGCGGCTGTGGAAACAGTAATGTATTTGCCTGTTCTTTAGTGAATGCTTTGAAAATAAACAGGGATTGAAATTATAAAAATATAGGGGTAGAAAAAATGGAATTAAGAAATGCGGAATTGTTGATGAAAGAAAAAGCGAAAAACAAAGAGTTTGATTCGTATGCTGTTTACGTGAAAATAGGTGAAAACGAGCATACGTTTTGCTCTGACAATGTGAATGAAGATACCTATTTTGACATGGCAAGTTGCGGAAAAATTCTCGTTACTATGCCTTTGATCCTTCAAACGATCAGTAAAGGAATGTTGTCTCTCGACAGCACGTTAAGTGATTTTTATGAAGACATTCCTGAGGATAAAAAGGGAATCACCGTAAAGCAGCTTCTAACCCATACTTCCGGAATAGTCAGGCACAGTTATTCCCGAGAACTGATAGGGAAAAGCCATGACGATTTTGCGAAAGAAATACTGCGACGACCTTTAAAATTTGATCCCGGAAAAGATTACGTTTACTCATGTTCAGGAATGATTTTGCTTGGTTTTATTCTCGAAAAAATTTACGGTGCCAGCTTGGAAAATGTATTTGAGAATTTTTTGAAAAAGCCGCTTGGTTATACGAGAAGCAAATTCAATATTGAAGTGAACGAGAAAAACTCTGCAATTTGTTACCGAAGCGAAAACGTGGACGGATTATCCTCTCCTTGGGATGACGGAAACATTAGGATATTACAAACCTCAGCAGGTTCGGGCGGACAGTTTTTTACGCTTTCCGATATTAAAAAGTACACAAATGCTGTTTTGGAAAAGGACGAAAAACTGTATTCTAAAGAACTGTATTCTATTGCAGAAAGGCAGTATGTGCCCGATTGTGCAAGTGAATCGCGCGGACTTGGTTGGGTATACGTGGACGAAAAGTTTCATCAAACGGGTAAACTTTTTCCTAAAGGAAGCTTCGGGCATTGCGGACACACGGGACAAAGTATCTTTTTCAATCGAGAAAAAGAAATGTGCGTCGTAATTTTGACGAATGCCACTCGCTTTTTGAGTATGCGTTCAGGCTTTAAGAGTCACGATTATAAAATAATAATGAAGATGCGTGAAGAGATCCATAACGCAATCCAAGAAGATTTGAGCGATTTTTGATATAAATTAATACATAAAATAAACATCAGAAGGGTAAACAAGATGAAAGCAATACTTGTAAACGATGACAGAAGTCTGCGCTGGGATGACGTGCCCGATGCCAAATGCGGAGAGTCTGACTGCCTTATAAAAATAGAAGCGGCGGCACTTAACCGCGCCGATCTTATGCAAAGAGAGGGGGACTATCCGCCGCCTCCCGGTTGCCCCGATTGGATGGGGCTTGAGGTTGCGGGAACCGTAATTGAGGTTGGTAAAATTGCCGCGGAAAAATCAAAATATAAAGTAGGTGACAAGGTCTGCGCGCTTCTTGGCGGCGGTGGATATGCCGAATACGTAAACGTAAAATACGATATGCTGATGCCGATACCGAAGAACTGTTCCGTGGTCGAAGCTGCGGCGATCCCCGAGGCATTTGCGACGGCGTAT
>JAZODV010000055.1:0-7620 GCA_045597185.1 Eubacteriales bacterium | reverse complement strand
CGTCAAGTTCAAAGAATGATTCATATTCGTTTATCGGTGACGGCATTTTGTCTTTCGTTGATATGTTGACGGTTGCGTCAAGCTCTTTTTCTATAATATTTTCGAATTCCCCCTCGGAATCTTTGTTATAAGTGTATTTATAATTCGTTACGTCATAAGAAGTAACGTTTTTGTCGGTCGTGACCGTTCCCGAGACAGAGTAACGTTCTTCTCCTTCGTAGAAGAACAGAAACGCAAGCTCAAAGCCGCCTTCACTGTCAAGATAATACGTGAGCTTGGCAAAGTCTTCGACGACAACAGAGAAGCTTTTTGAATCGCTTCCGCGTTTGTATTCAATGGCAGTTCCGTCAATGTCAAGTACGATACGGTCGGAATTTTTCACGCCCTCAGGACCGAAATCAACGCTGTAAGTGTTTTCATAGCCGGGTCCGTAAGTGGTTAGAGTGAACGAAAGAAGCTTCGTCGAGAGCCTTGGAGTAACGATAGAAAGCTCTATTTTTTGCCCTTTGACAGTATTCTCAATGTTTTCGATGCGTCGGTCGATATTTTCGAGAATATCATAATACAGGTTTTCGGAGCTGCTTATATCGTTCGAATCCAAAACGCTGTCGAGCTTATCTCCGTAAGTGTATATGAAATCTTTAAGATCTTCGTCTTCCGCCAGAAACGTAAGAAAGTCGATAACGACATTTGCAATGGCGGTCTCGTCAAGAACAAGCGTCATAATACGCGCATCCATATGTGTGGTACCGACCTTGACGTTTGATTTTTCGTCGGAGAATGCTCCGTACTTGGAAATATTGTTTTGAATATTGGTAAAATATTTGGAGATCAGCTTGTTTGAGTCTTTACGCATCTTATCGGGCAGCTTTTCGTCCATTGCGGCAAGGAGCTCACAGATAACGTCGTGTGTTTCCTTTGTTACCGCATATTCGGAACCCGAACCGAAGGCAAAAATACTTTTTTCAAACGCTTCGGCAGAGTTACCTGTTTGAATTCCCAAAGTTCCGCCGAGGATCTCTTCGTTTTGTGCATAGCAAAGGTTTTGACTCAAATAAAAATTTCCCGAAAGAGAAATGTCACCACGTTTTATTTCGATATTTTCAGCCATCAGCTTGTAGTCGTCAAGCGCGAAATAGAGCTTACCGCTGACGTCGGTCTCGGTTTCCTCGTCAAGTACGTCAAATTCGATCGAACCCTTTTCGAGTACGTTTTGTATTTGTTTTATATCATCTCGCTTCATAAGATCGGAAAAAGCCGACGAGAGAGTGGGACCCATAATGATAGAAGGAGTATTTATAATTACGATGGTTGCAACTATTCCGGATATAATTAAGGCTACAGCGATAATTATCGCTATGATCATTTTTTTCAATGTTTTCTCCTCCTTGACTAAAGCGTATATTATAGTTTATCATAATTCACGTGTTTTGTCAATAAAAGAATATAAAAAGACTCTGCCATTGCAAAGTCTTTTGTTCTTTGATTTTATGCGGATTTTTCTGCTTGCCTTAGTATATACGGAATTACGTCTTTATGGTCGATATTTAGAACAAACGAAAATTCCTCAAGGATCACCTTCGAAGCTCCGGCGAGCAGGCGTTCATCCGTAGCGTAAAATTTTTTCTTTTTCCCTTCAAGTTCTTTTTTCATAAGAGAAAGTGATTTGAATATAAGTAAAATATCAAGGCGGTTGCCGGATGCTATTATTTCGGTAAATTTTGAGAGACGTTGCTTATTGTCGGGTATCCATTCAAGCTCGTTCTCCTCAGCTTTTGATATGAGATCATTTATTTCGTCGGGGGAAAGAAGTTTCAGCATACACGATGTCAGTTTTTCTGAATCGACGGGTACAAAAATTACCGATTTCGGATCGTTAACGGCATGCATAACGAAATATTCCTTGGATTCAGTGCCGAAATTTTCGGTACGAATGTCATCGATATGACATATTCCGGTTCCGATATAAAGGATATCGTCATTAATATTAAAGCGTTCCACAGGCGTCATAGTTTCCATTTTTGACCTCCGTATATAATATTAATACATAGTTATTGTATTAATATTATACCATAATAAATGCCAAAAATCAAATTGTCATTTTTAACAATAAACCAAAAAAATCCTTGAAATTTAGTAGACATTGTGCTATACTGAAGTTAACGTTTATCATAGGAAGGGAAACATGATTTTATGTATAACGGAAAAACTATCTGTATCGGACTCGGAGCGTATTCTAAAAGCGGTCTCACCGTTGAAGAGGAAATAAAAGCGATAAAAAAAGCGGGTTTTGACGGAATATTCAGCGGGTGGAGAAATATCGACCATTTAAAAAAAATAAAAGCTCTTGCCGACGAAAACGGAATGATATATCAGTCTGTGCACGCACCGTTCACTATGATACATTTTATGTGGGATGACTGTCCCGAAGCCTCGGATGCGCTCGGCGAGCTTATACAGTGCGTTGACGACTGCGCCGAGGTCGGTGTGGGCATTCTCGTGTGTCACGTGTGGATAGGCTTTGGCGATCAGAATCCCAATGATAACGGTATCGCGAATTTTAAAAAATTGCTCGATCACGCGGAAGAGAAAGGCGTGAAAATAGCTTTTGAGAACACAGAGGGCGAAAAATATCTCGAATATCTTTGGGAAAATCTCGGAGATCATCCTGCGGTGGGCTTCTGTATAGATACGGGGCACGAATTGTGTTATAATCGCGGCAAGGATATGATAACACCCTACGGCAAGGACGGCAAGCTCATAGCCACACACATAAATGACAATCTCGGCGTGACGGGCGAGGATATTTTCTGGCACGATGACTATCACTTGCTTCCGTTTGACGGTATTGGCGATTGGCAGGGTGTTGCCGACAGACTCAAAGCAGTCGGATATAACGGTATCCTCACAACGGAGCTTACCACAGGAGACAAACCCGGACGTACGGAAAACGCACGCTACCGTTCGTTTTCCCCTGCGGAATACTATGAAGAGGCATATAAAAGACTGACGAAAATAGTGGAGCTTATGGCATGAAAACAAAAAGAATACTGATGTTTGCCGTTACGGTGATCTTGCTTTGCGTCACAGCCGCAGGATGCGGAGCAAAGCATATCGAAACGGTAACTCCGGAAGGCAGCGCCTTTTCGTTTGAGCTCGACGGTAAAAACGGAAACGTCACTCGTATAACGGTAAAAAAAGACGGAAAGTCCGTGTGTGTCTTGAATTGTGACGGAACAGATTTTGAATATACGGATATGAATTTTGACGGATACAAGGACGTTCGCTTAAAATCCTCAAAAAACGACGGAACGTTTGATTGCTTTATTTATCAGCCGAACACGGGAACTTTTACAAAGCATACGGAGCTCGGAACGTTGCTTGATCCGGAATTCGATGGCGAAACGAAAGAGATACGTTGCAGGATATACAGAAAGACAAACGTCACGTCCGAAAATCCCGACATACCGACAGCGTATATAGAAGTGAAGGGAACTGCCGTATGGTATTGGAATAACGGAGTGCTGACCGAAAAATCCGAAAACGGCATAGAATACTATTCCTCGGACGGTATCTACTGTGTTTACGAAAGCGTTATGGAAAACGGAACGTTGAACAGAAACGGAGCAAAAGACAAATGGTATACGAGCCTTGACGCACTGAAAAGAGCAGGCTACAGTTGGTAAAGAGATCGGAGAAAAAGTTTGAAAATAAATTTTCAAACTTTGTGTTTTGTGGGTTTTGCCGCAAAAATCCTCGCGGCAATTTGGCAAAGCCAAACCAGCCACAATTCCACCGGAAAGGATGTCATAATTATGAAAATCAAGACACAAAAAAAGACGTACGATGAAGTAATCGCGATACCGAGGAAGGAACACAAAAAGCCGATAAAGCCGAACGTGATGTTCAGAACACTCACCAAGGCACTGTCCGTTTATGCGTCCAAAAAGGCAGATCTTTCGTGCAAGAAGATTGGAATGGAAAAGCTCGGAAAGGACGAACCGTGCCTTTATCTTATGAATCATTCCTGCTTTATGGATTTCAAAATAGCGGCAACTCTGCTTTATCCGCGTCCGTTTAATATCGTGTCGACTCTTGACGGATTTGTGGGTAAAACGTGGCTTATGAGACAAGTGGGATGCATACCTACGCTCAAATACGTAAATGATTTGACTCTCGTCAGAGACATACTTTACACGGTCAGAAAATTAAAGAGCTCGGTTCTCATGTATCCCGAGGCGGCGTACACACTCGACGGTACGGCCACGGTTCTTCCCGACAGCCTCGGCAAAATGGTTAAGGTAATGAAGACACCGGTCGTAATGCTAAAGACATACGGAGCGTTTTTGAGAGATCCGCTGTATAACAATCTTCAGCTTCGTAAAGTCAATATCTCGGTCGATATGAAGTACGTGCTGTCTCCCGAGGATATAGAAAAAATGACACCAAACGAGATAAACAAGATTTTGAGGGAAGAGTTTACGTTTGATAATTTTAAGTGGCAGCAGGAAAATAAGGTAAAGATAGACGAGCCCTTCCGCGCGGACGGACTCAACCGTGTGCTTTATAAATGTCCGAATTGCAAGACCGAAGGCAAAACGGTCGGCAAAGGAAAGTATCTGGTATGCAAGGCATGCGGCAAGAAGTACGAGCTTACTGAATACGGCTATATGAAGGCACTTGACGGCGAGACGGAATTTGACCACATTCCCGATTGGTTTAGCTGGGAGCGCGAGTGCGTAAAGGAAGAGATAATAAGCGGAGAATACGGACTCGACGTAAAGGTAGACATAAAAATGCTTGTCAATTCCGATTGCCTGTACGACGTAGGAACGGGCAGACTTACCCACGGAAAAGACGGATTCCGACTTGTCAGCGACGACGGAAAGATAGACTACAGCCAAAAGCCGCTCGCGTCTTATACGCTTAATGCCGACTATTTCTGGTACGAGCAGGGCGACGTAATATGCATAGGAAATCAGAAAGGACTCTACTATTGCTTCCCGAAGAACTCCGGAGACCTTGTTGCAAAGACGAGACTTGCCACCGAGGAGCTGTATAAGCTTGCGGTCGCCGAGAAAAAAGCCGCGAAGGAAGAGAAAAGGGAAGAGGACGAAAAAGAATCATAAACTACTTCCGATAAAAAATTCCACAAACCGAAAAAACGGTTTGTGGAATTTTTGCTTTTAAAATTACGCTTTTTTGAATATCCGGCCAAGAAACTGAGTTGTTTGTATATTTATTTTATATCGGTAATGTTTCCATATTTTTTCATGCGAAGTTTTTTGTTATTTATTTCAATATTAAATCTTGCATTTTTATGTTCATAATCCCACTCTTCGTCTATAACATACACTTTGTTATCTTCAGTTAAAGAATATGAGTGATTTATTTGTTGATGAACCAGCTGTTCTCCCAAAGCATTTGTTCCAGCATCCTTTTTACTGCAAATTGTATGATTTATAGGGTCGCATTCAACAGACCATGCATTGCTGTTTTTTTCTACCAATTCTTCCATGTCGGAATAAATTCGTTCAATATCAGGGCAATCGATAATATACTCTGAACGATAATGCTGGTGAATTCCCTTTGGTAAAATTGTCAAACCGACCAACCATTCTTTAAATGTGATTTTTGCCATAACAAAATCTCCTTTTTTATAATTATATCCCAAAATGGGATATCAAGATTATACCAAAATGGTATAATAATGTCAAGAGCTTTTCTGAAAAAAACTCGAAAAAAAGGAGAAATAAATGAAATTTCGTCTTAAGGAATTGCGAAAAGAGCGTAATATCTCGCAGCTAAAGCTATCGCTTGACCTGAATATGAATCAAAACAGCATCAGTAGATATGAAAATATGGAGCGAGAGGCTGACTACGAAACACTCATAAAATTCGCGGATTATTTCGATATTTCTCTTGACTATTTACTCGGAAGAACAGATAAAAAATAAGATCCCTATATGCGTGAAACATATAGAGATCTTATTTTTTATTATAAGAAAGCGCCGAGCCGATACATGTTTATATTGGACAATGCACGGACACGGGAAACTATCTTGATAGCATTAGTAAACTATCCTTCAACCTTAGTTCCGTAAACCACAATTTCTCTTGTGTTTATCGTATTGTAATAATCCGCGCTGTCGTTTCGACCGATGACCACACCGATACGGATGTACTGCCCCTCGACGTCTCCCATATCAAAGAGCGACGAAGTACCTGCCGTGTTTCCGTTCCAAGGGTCGGTCGGCGTTTTTCCCGTATTAACAAGAGGAGTTCCCGACACGTTGTTCCAGCAAGCTGTCGGAACGATAGTCCAATTTACTCCGTCATTGCTGACGTAGACCTCCGCAACCCCGGGGAATCCCTTAAGATTTCCCGAAAAGAAGCCCATTGCATCAAATTTGTACTTCGAGCCGAAGTTGAGAGTGATAAGACCGGTATATTTTCCGTTGTCGACGGCATTTCCGCTTATATCGTATTTCAGGTTGTCAAACTCAAAGCAAGCCATAAAGGAGCTTCCCCAATGTCCGTTGACAAGGTTCTCGACAGCCGTCGTATAGCCTTGCCGTCCTTGCCGACAACGGTAATTTTTGCGTCGCCCTTGCGGTAGTGCTCGATACCGTACGATACTTTTTCATTCATAAAGTCCTTTTGTGCTTCAAAAGCTTCTAAAACTTTTCTTCTTTCACTCATTTTTCTTTCCTCCGAAAAAATTATTTAATACTTTTTGATTATCCGAAATCCTTTGCATTGTTGTAATTATCCGGATTCACCGCTTGACAATCACTGCTTTTTTTGTGAGACAGCAACCATTCAAAGACTTTAGGGTTTGAGTACGTTGCAGTCCATGAATCGTGTGCCGCTTCGGGATAGACCGTCAGCTTTGCGTTACCTCCGCGTTTGTTTACACCGTCCACCATTTTTTGAGATTCTTCGGGAAACACTGTAGCATCCTTTGCTCCGTGGAACGCCCATACGGGAATATTTTTCAGTCTTCCGGAATTCCAATACATTCCGCCTCCGCAAACAGGAACTATCGCGGCAAAATATTTTGGCATGCTCATAGCCATCTGCCACGTGGCGTATCCGCCCATACTTGCTCCCATAAGATATATACGGGTTGTATCAACGAAGGGCATCGATGCAATATCCACGATAAATTTTTTCAGTCTTTCCCACATATCGAACCACGTATTCTCTGTACAAAGAGGCGCGGCGACGACAAACGGAAAATCCGAATGATTTTGCGTGATCTTAAAAAACGGATTTGTTATAAGTTTTTGGATATCGTGTCTGGAGCCGGCGCCGTGAAGGAAAATGATAGTCGGATATTTTTTGTCACTCGAAAATCCCTCGGGATATTTCATAACGTGCTCCGGAAGGTTTGTTGCGTTTTCCATTTTAAATTCCTCTTTCTATATCTTTTTTTACCGCGTTATTTATATCACTCATTACTTTGTTGTGTATATCCATATAGTCTTTTCCGCCGAATTTTTTATATACACAAGGTTTAAGATCGGAAAGTATAATTGAATAAAGACCGCTTTTTACGTCCGCGAACACAAGCTGTCCCGTGTGTCCGCCGTGTCCGACGCTTCCTACGGGAAGCAG
>JAZODV010000054.1:0-10426 GCA_045597185.1 Eubacteriales bacterium | reverse complement strand
AATCTTTCCTTCGGGAAAACGGGCATACGAAGTCTCTTTGCGGAGGCTTCCATACGTTCTGCGTTAAGGTCGGGACGGAACGTAACTATGCTGCCGTCCTCTGTGGTGTATGCCTTAAGACCCTCAAAGCAGGTCTGGGCGTACTGAAATACGCAAGCGCACTCATTGAGAGTGATAGAGTGATCGGTCGTGAGAGTGCCTTCATCCCACTTACCGTCCTTGTAATTTGAAACGTAGCTGCAAGCGGTCTCCATATAAGCGAAGCCGAGTGAGCCCCAATCAATATCTTTCTTTGCCATTTTTATACCTCCAAAAATACATAGCGATTTAATAAATTAAAGTATAGCACTGTTTTTGTCGGTTGTCAAGTATTTTGCGGTTCATCAAAGAATTTTTTAAATAAATTATTTAAACATTGACAAAAAAACGTATATGATGTAAAATAATACAAAGCAGGGAAAGGTGAGACAGCCGAATGAAGTATTTTAAAGAGCTTAAAACAACGACAAAATACATATTGCTGTGTTTGTACATTTTATTTGTACCCACGTTAATTTATATAGGTTCTGTTTTTGTGTCAGAGATAGCAGACGTCGACTATGATATTGTTTCGCCGTATTTGCTTTTGTATATCTTAGTTTTATATCCTATGTCGATCGGATTTTACGGCTTTATTTCATACGTACTCACAAAACGGATACTTTTGCCCAATCTTATGTTGTTTTTGCTTATCTTTTTGCAATTTGCGGTAATAAATATAATAGATGAGCCATTTCCTTCGGTGTTGCCGGATCTTGGGGGCGCAGCTATCGCGTCAGTCGTAATAACGCTTGTGTCCTTGTTCTCATCTGTGATCTTTGCGGGCGCAGATGCGGGAAGCCGTGATAAAAACAAGAATTCGGACAAAGAATAATTTTATTAATATATTCGGAGATATTTATGAAAACCATTGATGAAATAAGAGAAATATTCAGACACGACACGTTTGCGACGAACAACGGAGCGGTTATCGATGAGGTCGGAGAGGGCTACGCAAAATGCAGTCTTACGATAGGTGACGGACACAGAAACGCCGCGGGCGGTGTTATGGGCGGCGTGCCTTTTATGCTTGCCGATTTTGCCTTTGCCGTGGCTGTAAATCACGAGGAAATGAGGACCGTTTCGCTCAGCAGCAATATTGCGTTTGTCGGTGTCTCAAAAGGGAAGAGACTTGTTGCGACGGCAAGCTGTGTCAAAAACGGTAGAGCTACATGTTACTACACCGTCAGCGTCACCGACGAGCTTCAAAACAAGGTCGCTGAGGTCACCGTAACCGGATTTAATAAAATGTAACAGAAAAAGTCTATACGGTTTCCGTATAGGCTTTTTTACAAGAAAAAGGCGAATCCAAATGTATTTTATTGGAATTTGAACTTTAATTTGCAAGAAAAAAGTCGATTTGGCATATGTACCAAAAAAAATATGTGAAAAAAATAACAATATTTTCACTTTACCTATTGAAATATAGGGTGGTGTGTGATATAATCAATATGATTGAGCAAAATGTTATTTCTAAAATATATTTCAATTTATTTTTTGAAAGGATGGTCCGAAAAATGAAAATAACAATATGCATCGGAAGCTCTTGCCACATAAAGGGTTCGCATCAGGTCGTCGAGCGTCTTCAGGCGCTAATAAGCGAGAACGGTCTTGAGGACAGGGTCAGTCTCGGAGGAACCTTCTGTATGGGCAAATGTCAGCAGGGCGTGTGTGTGCGTGTAGATGAAAATTTTCATTCGGTAACCCCCGATACGGTAAATGACTTTTTCGAAAGAGAAGTCAAGGCCAAGGCTTGAAGGGTACATAAGTGTTTGTGAAGGGAAGTGACGAATATGCCGAACTGTCTGACGTTAAAAAAATCAAACTGTAAAAACTGCTATAAATGTATTCGGCATTGTCCCGTTAAGGCCATTCGCTTTTCGGGAAATCAGGCTCATATAATAGGCAATGAGTGTATACTCTGCGGTCAGTGCTTCGTTGTTTGTCCTCAAGGCGCAAAGCAGATCGTTGATGAGACCGAGAAGGTAAAGGTGCTTTTACAAAGCGGACAGCCCGTGATTGTAAGTATGGCACCGTCTTTTATTGCTAACTATCAGGGAATCGGTATAAACTCGCTGCGAGGGGCTCTCAAAAAGCTCGGGTTTTACGACGTTGAGGAAACGGCGGTGGGAGCAACAATAGTCAAGTCGGAATATGAGAGGATGCTTAAAGAGGATGAACGGGATATTGTGATATCGTCCTGCTGTCATTCGATAAATCTGCTCATTCAAAAATATTTCCCGTCGGCTCTCGAATATCTTGCCGATGTGGTCTCTCCCATGCAGGCGCACTGTATGGATATCAAAAAAAGATATCCCGGAGCAAAGACGGTATTTATAGGTCCGTGCGTTGCCAAAAAGGACGAAGCCGAGCATTACGAGGGAATAGTTGACGCCGTTCTTACGTTTGAAGAGCTGACAAATTGGCTCTCAGAGGAAAATATAGAGCTTGAAAATGAGATAGATAATGAAGAGAACAGCCGAGCAAGGTTTTTCCCGACAACAGGCGGTATTCTTAAGACGATGGTGCAGGATACCGAATATACATATCTCGCGCTTGACGGCGTTGAAAACTGTATTGCCGCGCTTAAGGATATTGAAAGCGGAAGGGTACATAAGTGCTTTATCGAGATGTCGGCGTGTGTCGGCAGCTGCGTCGGCGGTCCTGTTATGGAAAAATATCACCGTACCGAAGCGGTAAACGATTATATAACTGTGGCTCATTACGCGGGCAAAAAGGACTTTAAGGTCGATCAGCCGAAGTCCGGGGAGCTGAAAAAGCAATTTGAGTACATAGAACACAGGCTTTCTCAGCCGAGTGAGACAGAGATATTCAATGTGCTTCGCCAGATGGGTAAATTCAAGCCATCGCAAGAGCTTAACTGCGGTTCGTGCGGATATAATACCTGTCGTGAAAAAGCCATTGCGATAATTCAGGGCAAGGCTGAAATATCAATGTGCCTGCCTTATCTTAAGGACAAAGCCGAGAGCTTTTCGGATACTATTGTAAACAATTCGCCGAACGGGCTGATAGTTCTCAACGAAAATCTTGAGGTACAGCAGATAAATACCGCAGCAAGAAATATAATGAACATACGCTCGGCAGATGACGTTCTCGGAGATCAGGTAATACGTATCCTTGATCCTACGGTGTTTGCCAACGTACTGAAAACGGGACGCGGCGTGCGTAACGAGAGGGTATATCTTGCTGAGTACAAAAGATACGTTGAGCAGACTGTTGTGTACGACAGAGATTCAAGACTTCTTATCGGTATTATGCGTGACGTGACCGACGAGGAGCTTGAAAGAGAAAAGAAAGAAAATATAAGTCGCCAGACTATCGAGGTCGCGGACAAGGTCGTGGATAAGCAGATGCGTATAGTTCAGGAGATCGCGTCGCTTCTCGGGGAGACTGCCGCGGAGACAAAGATCGCGCTGTCAAAGCTTAAGGAGTCGATAACAGATGAATGATCTATGTGCTGAGATAGGATATAAAAGCATAAACCACTACGGCGAACAGCTTTGCGGAGATCACGTTGATATAGTTGAAACGGGTGACGATTCCAAGGTCATAGTCCTCTCCGACGGTCTTGGAAGCGGAGTTAAGGCAAGTATACTTTCAACGCTGACGTCGAAGATAATATCGACGATGCTGGCAGAGGGACTTTCAATAGAGGAATGTGTTGAGACGATAGCCGCGACCCTTCCGGTCTGCTCGGTAAGAGGTGTTGCGTATTCGACCTTCACAATTATCCGTCTTATAAATAATAATGATACTGCCGAGATAATACAGTACGATAATCCTCACGTGATAGTAATTCGTAACGAGACTGTCTGGGATTATCCTAAGACCGAGCTGAGTATTGGCGGTAAAAAAATATATAAATCGGTCATAAAATTGCAGGAAAACGATATTTTTGTGGCTATGAGCGACGGTTGTCCTCACGCGGGCATCGGTACGTCATATAATTTCGGTTGGAAGCGAGATGAGATCGCCGACTTTATGGAAGCTCTCTCGCCTGCGGGATACACTGCCAAAACGCTGTCTACTATGCTCATTGACGAATGCGACAGACTGTACGATCACAAGCCCGGTGACGATGCCACGGCGTGTGTCGTGCGTATAAGAAAAAGAGAGCCTATGAATATGCTGTTCGGTCCTCCTTCAAACAGAGACGACGCAGACCGCATGATGTCACTTTTTTTCTCAAAGGAAGGAAAGCATATAATCTGTGGTGGAACAACGTCGTCAATAGCTGCAAAATATCTCAGAAAGCCGCTTCAGGCAACGCTTGATTTTGAGAGATCCGACATTCCGCCCATAGCAAAGCTTGAGGGCGTAGACCTTGTGACCGAGGGAGTTATTACGGTCAATAAGGTTCTTGAGTATGCTAAAGACTATGTTGGAGAAAATAAAGAGTACGTTAACTGGAGCTGCAAAAGAGACGGAGCGTCTCTTATATGCAGAATGCTTTTTGAGGAGGCTACCGATATAAATTTTTACGTTGGAAGAGCTGTAAATCCGGCGCATCAGAATCCCGATCTGCCGATAACCTTCAGCATAAAAATGAATCTTGTTGAAGAGCTTTCCAAGTGTTTAAAACAAATGGGTAAGAGAATCAAGGTAAGCTATTTTTAGGAGAGAATGTAATGAGAAAATTTGATACCAAGGTACAGTATTTGAAATATAAGGTGTTGCGTGAGGTCGCAAGATTTGCGTGGGACGGAACGCTTCTTGAAAATATTCTGAATATTCCCGAAATTATCGTACCCGGTAAGACATCGACAATGCGTTGCTGTGTTTACAAGGAAAGAGCGATACTTTCGGAACGAGTCAAGATGGTGATGGGAGGAGATAAAGAAAATCCGAACGTTATACAGGTCATTGATATTGCGTGTGACGAATGTCCGTCTGCGGGATATGAGGTAACGGATTCCTGCCGCGGCTGTCTTGCACACAGATGTGAGGACGTCTGCAAAAGAGGAGCGATATCCTTCGACCACAATCATGTAGCACATATAGACAAAACAAAGTGTATAGAATGCGGTCAGTGCGCAAAGGTGTGTCCCTTCTCGGCTATAGTTAACCGTAAGCGTCCGTGTCAGAACGCCTGTAAGATAAAAGCGATTTCGATAAGCAAAGAGACCAACGCCGCCGAGATAGACCATAATAAATGTATATCCTGCGGAGCGTGTGTATATCAGTGTCCGTTCGGCGCAATAACGGACAAGTCGTACATACTCGACGCAATTGATATCATAAAAAACAGTGACGGCAACAAAAAATATAAGGTATACGCTATGGTCGCGCCGTCGATTTCTAGCCAGTTTGTGTACGCAAAGCTCGGTCAGGTCATAAAGGGACTTAAGGAGCTTGGATTCCATACGGTCATAGAAGCCGCGCTCGGAGCCGACATGGTGGCTCAGGCAGAGTCTAAAGAGCTTGCCGAAAAGGGATTTCTTACAAGCTCATGCTGTCCTGCATTTGTAAAGTACGTAAAAACGGCGTTTCCACAGATGCTTCCGTATGTATCGCATAACCTGTCTCCGATGGGCGCTCTTGCGAAGTATATCAAATCTACTGACGAGAACGCCAAGATCATATTTATAGGGCCATGTACCGCAAAGAAGGCGGAGGCACAGCTTGACAGCGTAAAGCCGTACGTTGATGTGGTGCTTACGTTTGAAGAGCTGCAGGCACTTTTCGACAGTAAGGATGTCGATATTACTACACTCGACGAGGACGTGCTTGACAATGCTTCGTATTTCGGAAGAATTTTTGCAAGGTGCGGCGGACTTTCGGATGCGGTCGCGCAGGGACTTAATGAGCAGAATATAGATTTCAATCTTAAATCGGTCGCGTGCGACGGTATTGAAGAATGTAAGCTTGCGCTACTAAAAAAGAGCAAGAACGTTCTGGACGCCAACTTTATAGAAGGTATGGCGTGTATCGGTGGATGCATCGGAGGCGCGGGATGTCTTACTCACGGCGAGAAGAATAAAAAGCAGGTCGATGATTACGGCAGAGAAGCACTTGAAAAAACTATAGCCGACGCTGTGTCGGTCTTGAAATAATCAAAACCAGAGAAAATAAAAATATTTACTATATGAGAGGTTTACCATGAACAAAATTACAGTAATCGGAACAGGAAGCGTTGGTTCTACTATCGCGTACACACTCACAGTTATGGGACTTGCTTCGGAGGTCGTTATGATCGACATCAATCAGGAGAAGGCTCTCGGAGAAGCACTTGATATAAGACAAGGCGTTCCGTTCTGCAATCCCGCGACAGTTTATGCGGGCTCGTATGCAGACGCCAAGGGGTCGGATATTGTCATTATAACATCCGGTATTGCAAGAAAGCCCGGTCAGTCAAGACTCGATCTTGCGCAGACGAACGTAAACGTTATCAAGGCGGTTTCTAAGGAAGTAGTAAAATACGCCCCAGATGCTATGTACGTCATAGTAAGTAATCCCGTTGACGTTCTTACATACGTGTTTACAAAGACGAGCGGAATTCCCGAATCCCACATTATAGGCTCGGGCACTATTCTTGACACCGCACGTCTGCGCGCAAGAATTGCCGAATATTATTCGGTAAACCAGAAAAACGTACACGCATACATTCTCGGTGAACACGGTGACTCGGCATTCGTTCCGTGGTCTATTGCAAACATTTCGAACGTTCCCGTAGAGTCATACGGAAATTCGGTACTCAATCCCACACAGTACCTTGATTTTAACAAGGACGACGTGGAAAATTACGTTCGTAAGTCCGGTGCTCGCGTAATTCAGCGTAAGGGTGCGACATTCTATGCTGTATCTATTTCGGTATGTCACCTCTGCAAGTGCCTGCTTAGCGGTATAGATACAACTCTTACTGTTTCCACAATGCTTCACGGTGAGTACGGTATCGACGACGTATGTCTCAGCCTTCTCAACGTTGTCGGAAAGAACGGCGCGCATAACAAGATACTCCTTCCTCTTAACGATGAGGAGATAGCAAAGCTTCACAACAGTGCGGAAAGTCTTAAATCTGTTATTAGAAGCGTTGAGTTTTAATTTTGGGGGAGATACACTAATATGGAATACCGTATAGAACACGATTCAATGGGCGAAATGAAGGTGCCCGCAGACAGTCTTTGGGCGGCACAGACACAGAGAAGCCGTGAAAATTTTCCGATAGGCGTGGGCATTGAGACTATGCCGAGAGAGATAATACACGCATTCGGAATACTAAAAAAAGCGGCGTCGATAGCCAATAATAAGCTTCGTCCCGAAAAAATGACGGACGAAAAGATGACTGCAATATCGGCGGCATGCGACGAGGTCATATCGGGTCAGCTCAACGAGCATTTTCCTCTTGTTGTATGGCAGACAGGCTCGGGAACACAGTCTAACATGAACTCGAACGAGGTAATTGCCAACAGAGGAAATCAGATACTCGGAAAGAAGCTTCTTCATCCGAACGATGACGTAAATATGAGCCAGTCGTCGAACGATACTTTCCCGACAGCTATGCACATAGCGGCAGTTATAGCTATTGAGGATAAGCTTATTCCTGCGGCAGAAACTCTTATAGACACATTTAAGAGACTTGAAGCAGAGAACGAGGGGATAGTCAAGAGCGGAAGAACACATCTTCAGGACGCAACTCCCATAAAGTTCAGCCAGGAGATCAGCGGCTGGCGTTCGAGCCTTGAGCGTGACGTAGAGCTTCTCCGTCTTGCTGTCGCTCCGCTTTGCGAGCTCGCGCTCGGCGGCACGGCTGTAGGAACAGGACTCAACGCTCCCAAGGGATTTGACACAGGCGTTGCGGAGGAGATCGCAAAAATAACCGGTAAGCCTTTCAGAACAGCGGCTAACAAATTCCATTCACTCACGTCGAAGGACGAGCTTGTATTCGCTCACGGAGCTATCAAGGCTCTTGCCTGCGATATGATGAAGATAGCAAACGACGTACGTTGGCTCGCATCGGGTCCGCGTGACGGTCTCGGAGAGATATTTATTCCCGAAAACGAGCCGGGCTCGTCAATTATGCCGGGTAAAGTAAATCCCACACAGTGCGAGGCTGTTACAATGGTTGCTGTTCAGGTAATGGGTAACGACGTTGCAGTCGGTATCGCGGCATCTCAGGGTAACTTTGAGCTTAACGTATTTATGCCTGTCTGCGTTTACAATTTCCTGCAATCCGCAAGACTTCTTGCAGAGGCTATAGCTTCGTTCAATAATAACTGCGCTGTCGGAATCAAGGCAAACAGAGAAAAAATGCACCACAACCTGCACAATTCTCTTATGCTCGTAACCGCGCTCAATCCTTATATCGGATACGAAAATGCGGCAAAGACGGCAAAGAAGGCGTTTAAGGACAATATTTCTCTTAAAGAGGCTTGCGTTGAGCTTGGATTCCTCACAGCAGAAAAGTTTGACGAGGTATTCCATCCCGAAGAAATGGCATAAAAATTCCACGAAGAAAGGAAGCTTTCGCTGTGCGAAAGCCAAGGTCACAGATAAATGAAGGTCAGTTATTTTCCCGGTTGCACCTTAAAAAACAAAGCGAAAACACTCGATACATATGCGTACAGAGTAGCTGAGGCTTTGGGTGTAACGATGGAAGAAATTGAAGAGTGGCAGTGTTGCGGCGGAGTGTTTACTACTGCGAAGAACGAGGTCGCAACCAAGCTCTCATCTGTTCGCGCGCTCAAATATGCAAGCGACAGAAATCAGCCGCTCGTGTCGGTCTGCTCTGCTTGTCATAACGTGCTTAAGCAGACTAATCACGCGATGCAGAACGATAAAGAATTTGCCGACAAGGTAAACAGATATATGGGCGAGGACGGCGGATATAACGGAGAGGCAGAGGTATATCATTACCTTGAAATGCTCCGAGATCTTGTTGGATTTGACGTCCTTAAGGAAAAGGTAGTTAATTCTCTTGGCGGTAAGAAGATAGCGGCGTATTACGGCTGTTTGCTTCTCCGTCCAAGCGACGTTATGAAGATGGACGATCCCGAAAATCCTACGATCATTGAGGATATGATAAGAGCTATCGGCGGTGAGCCTGTTATATATGCAAAGCGTAACGAGTGCTGCGGCGGATATATTTCGCTTGAAAGTCCGGAAACAGCGGCGAAGAACAGCGACTCTATCATCCGAAATGCAAAAACAAACGGAGCCGAAATGATAATTACCGCGTGTCCTCTCTGCCGTTACAATCTCATAAAGAACGGTTCTGATATTCCTGTGGTTTATTTCACCGAAATACTTGCCGAAGCGCTTGGCGTAAAGGAGGATGCAGATGAAAAATAATAATCTCAAGGAAGAAATAGTACGTATGAGCGGAGTTAATCCCTCAAAATGTATGCGTTGCGGAAAATGCTCCGCCACGTGTCCTGCGTACGATGAGATGGAGTATCATCCTCATCAGTTTGTAAATATGGTAGATAGCGGAGACATTGAGCCTCTGCTGAGTTCAAAATCACTTTATAAATGCTTGTCCTGTTTTGCCTGTATCGAGCGTTGTCCTCGCGGAGTTGAGCCTGCAAAGTTCGTTGAGGCGGTTCGTCTTTCGGTTATAAGACAGCAGGGAGCAAATTATATGACACCCGACGACATTCCTGCGGCGGTTGACGAGGACACTCCTCAGCAGCTACTTGTCAGTGTCTTTAGAAAGTATACCAAGTAAGGAGGAGAGACGAATGCAAAGAGTTGGTGTTTTTGTATGTTGGTGCGGTAGTAATATTGCAGCGACTGTTGACGTTGCAGCAGTAGCGAGAGCACTTGAAAAAGAACCCGGTGTCGTCTTTTCGACCAATTATCAGTATATGTGCTCGCAGGCAGGTCAGGATATGATCAAGGACGCTGTCAAGGAGCATAAGCTGACGGGTATCGTTGTTTGCTCGTGCTCTCCCAGAATGCACGAGGCGACCTTCCGCAAGACTGCGGCAGCCGCAGGGATCAACCCTTATATGGTTGAGATAGCAAATATCCGTGAGCAATGCTCGTGGGTACATAAAGATATCGTAATGGGTACGGCTAAAGCAATAATTCTCGGTAAGGCTGCGATCGCAAAGGTAAATCTCAACACGCCCCTGACGCCCGGAGAATCCCCCGTAACTAAGCGTGCGCTCGTTATAGGCGGCGGTATTGCGGGTATTCAGACGGCACTTGATATAGCCGACGCAGGTTTCCCCGTTGACATAGTTGAGACAAAGCCGACTATCGGCGGAAAGATGGCTCAGCTTGACAAGACCTTCCCGACACTTGACTGTGCCGCGTGTATCCTCACACCTAAAATGGTTGACGTAGCTCAGAATGAGAATATACGTATATTCTCATACAGTGAAGT
>JAZODV010000053.1:0-12768 GCA_045597185.1 Eubacteriales bacterium | reverse complement strand
GAGTGGTGCAACAAACACAATAGATGGTTCTGTAAAATTAACATAGAGCCCTTGCTTGGAGAATACGATCGCATGTATTTCCAAGAATTATTAGATGATTGGAAAATTTAATTTACATAGGCCTGTTTACAAGCATGGTGCAAAAGCCCGACAGACCTCGGACGACTTTTTGCTCCCATCATCGCCAAGGGATAAATGTACCCTTACGGCCAAAATCACGGGTCCGTGCTATAATAATGAAAACCAATTTTTTAGGAGAAAAATATGACATACAAAAACGGGATAAAGGAATATGCGCTTACAGGAGTATTGTTCGGGGTTCCAATGGGGATTTTATTCGGTCTTAGCTATCTTAGTCTGTTGGTTGGAGTAATCACAGGATTTTTATGCGGATTTCTTTTTTCGTTCTTGATATTCCTTTTTGTTAAATATCAAGAAAAGAAGTTTGATAAAAAGCGCACTGAAATTGCAAAAGAAAGAAAAATAATTTGTGATGGCGGAGCAACTGTCAACGGAAATGGCGGTTGGATGTTTTTCACAGAGAATGGTCTTGAATTCTATCCTCATAAGATAAATATTTCAACAGAAGAAATCGTTATACCGATGAATACAATAGAATCGGTAACAACAAATAAAAATCAAATTTTAGTTAGTGCGAATGGCAAAACCGTTGCAATAGTTGTTTCTCACAACAAGGAGTGGAAAAAGCAAATAGAAGACACTTTGACGCTTCTTTGAAAACAAATAAATAGCTTCGCGGCGAGGTGCAATTCTCATAATCGCCAAGTGATAAGTATACTTTCACGACAAAAGTCATAGTCTGTTTTTGCGATAACATTATAATATAAGAAAAAAACCAAGTCGAATTTCGACTTGGTTTTTTTCAACTAAATCCGTCGATTTTTACGAAAGTATCGGGGATTAGTTACACGGGTTTTGCTTTTCTGATTTTTGAAGCTCTCGTTTTTTCTTAAAAAATTTCTGAATGGGAGAGAGACACTCCTCGGCAAGTATTCCTCCGATAATTTCGGGCTTATGGTTTAACGGATAGTCATTAAGGTTTAAAACACTTCCGAAAGCGCCGGCACGAAGATCGGGCGCGCCGTATATAACTCTGATGATTCGGGAATTGACAATAGCTCCCGCGCACATGGGGCAGGGCTCAAGCGTTACGTAGAGGTCACAGCCGATAAGTCTCCAACCGTGAAGCGCGGCGCAAGCCTTTTCAATAGCAATAATTTCTGCGTGACGAGTGGCATCCTTTCCGGTTTCTCTCTCATTGTGTGCTCTTGCTATTATCTCGCCGTTCCTGACTATTACAGCACCTATAGGTACTTCACCGATCGCCGCAGCTTTTTCTGCCTCTGCGATGGCTTCTCTCATAAAATCAACGTCTGTCATAAAGCACCTGCATTATAGATAAGACTGGCTATTATATAGTAGATCATCGAAATAATACTTATTACTAAAAAGGTAATAACTGTCGGAGAAAAGAAATACTTAATGATTTTTGACGGCTTTACGTGACTGTTTGCAAAGTGGTTGTCGCTTTCAAGCTCATTTGAGGAAACTCCGTAAATCCCATCAAGCTTTAAGACTGCTTTACTGTGATTGCGTATGATCTTTTTTACTAAAAGATAGATCACCGATATTATACCGAATGTAAAAATGCAAACTTCAATAATGAAAAGAATTATATTTGCTGTGGTTTCAGACAGTCTGTCGGTTATCGGAGTGGATACAACGCTTAAAAGATTGTTGAAGAAATGTATGAGAATACTGCTCCAGACAGAGCCTGTTTCGTAAACGACCCACGCAAGAACAAGACCTGCGGCGAAGGTATAGAGCAGTTGTTCTATATTTTGATGCATAAATGCGAACAGGATAGCGCTTATAAATATTGATGGGGCTTTGCCGTAAGGTCTAAGCTCTGACAAAATCGCTCCTCGGAACAAAAATTCTTCGGCAAAAGCGGGAACTATTGCGGTGGTGATAAACATAAGGACTATCTCATAGTTTGAAAGTGGCTCATTTCCCCATATGACCTCAGATGAAAATTTCGAATATCCGAACGAGTTTACTATAATAAAATTGATATACGACACAACAAGAACTACCGATATTGAGGCAAAAATATACGCTACAATGTCAGTAGGAATTTTCTTTTCAAGCAAGAGCGGCTTTTTTCCTTTGCCCATTGAGATGTTTAAAACAATAGCGGGAGTTATAAATGAAGCAAGATAAAACAATGCAAAAAGCAATTCATAGATGACGTTTGATACCACCGATTCATTGATAAAGTCAAAAACTATAACGAGCAAGAAAGACAGCAGGTTGTATAGACCGAGAAATATCAGCATTGCTATGCCTATTTTGCTCATAGATTTTTTGAACGAGAGTTCGTTTGTATTATTAAGCATTATTTTTTCCTTTCTTAATTTTGATAATGGGCTCGGAAAGCGCAAGAAATACGACAAATGCAACACACATATAGACAAATACATTTCCAACCAAGCTAAAAATCGTAGTATTGGTACGAAGCTCTATTTCGCCTATGCAATAACCGTCCTTAAGCGCAGGTTCAACATCAAGCAGTCTGCCCGTAGGAGAGATTATAGCTGAAATGCCAGTGTTTGCAGAACGGACAAGGTATCTTCCGCTTTCAATAGCGCGTAGCTTTGCTTGATTTAAATGTATAGACACTGCCGCAGAGTCGAAAAACCAAGAGTCGTTGGTTGCCATTGCGATAAATTCCGCGCCGTTTTTAATGCTTTGCCTTGTAAGCTCTTCGTATATGGAGTCGAAGCATATCAGAGCGCCTATCTGTGCTCCTTGTGTGGAGATAACGTACGAGTCGTCACCTTTAGAAAAATCTTCAGACAATACGTTGACCTCTGCAAGTGCGGGTATCAAAACCGAGATAAGCTCGCGCCAGGGCATATATTCACCAAACGGAACGAGACGTTGTTTGTAGTATTCTTCGTCATGGATCTCCCCATCGGGAGTAACTGCAATGAGTGCGTTATACTGTCCATCTTCATCGGGACCGTACGAAATAGTGCCGACAAGCAATGTTATGTTGCACTCTTTTGCAAGTTCGGATAAAAACGTTTGCCCCATATAAAAGTCTTCTATATGAGTAGGCAAAACGGTTTCCGCCCAGACCACGATCTCAGCGCCTTCGGCGGCAGCTTGTCTTGTAAGTTTTCCGTAGGATTCAACCGTTTTATCAAACCAGAAAACGTCATCCCACTTTTCGGTACTTGATATATTACCCTGAATTGCGGCGGCTTTGATTGTTTTACCGCCTTTTTTGCCGTCGGATATCATTATAATAGAACCAATAATGATATTAAAGCAAAAAATTGACGCGGCAGTAAGTGTGAAAAGACGCTTTGCGTCGGTGGTAAACAATGCGTATGCGATAAGAGCATTGACCGCGACCAAAACAAATGTCACTATATAGCACCCGAAAAGAGACGCCGTTTGAGCTGTTATAAGTATCTCAGTCTGTCCAACAGAAAGACGACCCCACGGAACACCGAACCAAAATAGTGTTTGCAACCATTCAAAAACAGTCCAAGATGCAGCAAAAGTAAAAGGAATAATGAGTTTAAATCTCTCTGCAAGTTTACTGCGAATAATAAAAACCGACAGCACAAAAACAAAAGCAAACCCTACAGATTGCAAAAGCGGAAGCCCTAAAATTGCGGCGAGGAGAACCGTTGCCGCCGCAAAGGGTGTCATTCCGGTATATTCCATTGGGTACATTACGTAAAACCAATGCCACGTTGCAATAAAATACGCCATATAGAACAGAAGTCCGTAAAGGTACACCGAACGAAGCCTGTGCCGTTCGCTTTTTGCAAGTGAAAATACGACGAGCGCTGCGGGAATTATCGATATCCATTCAAGCGCACCGATAACAGGGAAGCATACGGTAAGTCCGGTTAAAATCCCCGAAAACAGCACGAAAATTATTTTTATATAACGCTTTTCAAGCAGCGATATAAGCTGTTTCATTTATTTATAAAATCACCGACAAACCAAATTTTATTTTGATCTATGGTAAATTCCTTTCCATTAAGATAAGAAAGAAGCTGACCGTCCTCGACAGTAAATCCCAGTCTGTAAGCATAAAGAGCCTGATATTTATAGCCCTTTGCTTTATCTGCTCTGTTTATTCCGTACTTGCCGTCACCGACAAGAGGATGACCTATATAAGAAAACTGTGCCCTTATCTGATGAGTTCTGCCGGTAATAAGTCCGACTTCAAGAAGAGAGTAGCTGTTTTTCCTTGAAATTACATGGTAATCGGTTATACATTTCTTCGAGCCGTTTACCTTTTTGTCGGTAATACTTACCATGTTTGATGCACTGTCCTTTTTTAGCCAACAGACAAGTCTGTCGGAGCTTTTTTTAGGTGTTCCGTGAACTGCGCACAAATAAAATTTATGAGTACCGCCGTTTTTTATAAGGTCGTTCATCTCACGCAGAGCCTCTGCGTTTTTTGCGGCGATAACGATACCTCCTGTATTTCTGTCAATTCTGTTACAGAGAGCAGGAGTAAAGCTTTGCTCTGACAGTGGATCGTATTCGCCTTTTTGACATAGGTAGGCAAGAATGTGCATAATGAGTGTATTTTCGTTTCCTGCGGTATCCTCGTGAACCAATACTCCGGGACGCTTGTTAAGTAAAAGTATGTTTTCGTCCTCGTAAACTATATCGAGCTTTGGCGCAATGCGTGAAAACGCACCCTTGTCATTTGAGGGCGTATTAAAAAACTCATCGCGAATAAAAAGTTGCACAGTATCTCCGACAGAGAGCTTCATGTCGGGCTCGGCGCGCTTACGATTCACCTTTATCTTTTTCGTTCGTATTGATTTATACATCATAGACATAGGCATACCACGAACAGCTTTGGTGAGAAATTTGTCAAGCCTTTGACCTGCATCATTTTTTTGAATTATAAGTTCACGCATAATTTTACACACATCGGGGACTAAAGCAGCCCCCGATGAAAACCTCTGTTGTTATTTTGTGCCGAAAATACGGTCGCCCGCGTCACCGAGACCGGGAACGATATAGGCATGTTCGTTAAGTCTTTCGTCAAGTGCGGCGGTGAAGATGTCGACGTCGGGATGGTCAGCCTGAAGCTTAGAAACCCCCTCGGGGGCGGCAACGAGAACCATCATTTTGATGCTCTGACAGCCGTAACGCTCTTTGAGAAGCTTAATTGCATCACTTGCAGAACCGCCTGTTGCAAGCATAGGGTCGACAAGAATAACCGTTCTGTCATGAACGTCGGCGGGGAGCTTGCAATAATATTCGACGGGAAGGTGAGTGTCTGGGTCTCTGTAAAGACCTATATGACCTACTTTTGCAACAGGAACGAGCTTAAGAAGTCCGTCCACCATTCCAAGTCCCGCGCGCAGGATCGGAACAACGGCGAGCTTTTTGCCGGATATCATTTTTGCCTTCATTTTTGTGATAGGTGTCTCAATGGTTACGTCCTCAAGAGGAAGATCTCGGGTTACCTCGTAGCCCATGAGCATACCGATCTCTTCGAGAAGCTCGCGGAAATCTTTTGAGCCTGTCTTTTTATTACGCATAATAGACAGCTTGTGTGTGATCAGCGGATGATTGATTACGTGAAGTTCACTCATAGATAAATCTCCTTTAAGCGTTATTTGTTACCCTACATTTGATTATACTTCATTATTGACATTTTTTCAAGCGTTTTTTAAAAAATACAACGTGTTTTCTTTGACTTTTTTATAAAATAGTGATATAATATATATACAGAATATTCGGTGAGGAAATAAGATGAAAAAAAGAATAAACTATTACGTTGCCGCACTTGTGGATTATGCAATTTCGGTAAATCTTGCAAAAAAAGAAGATCGCACTTATTTTATAAACGGTATTCTTGATATTTTTGATATTCACGAATTTACAGACACAGACATGTCAAACGACGCGTCTACGCTTGAAGAAATACTCGGAGAACTTTTAAATATAGCAATAGAGAAGGGGATAATATCCGACTCTATAGTTGAAAAAGATCTTTTTGATACAAAGATTATGGGTGTAGTAACGCCGAGACCGTCGGAAGTTATATCTAAATTTTTTGAGCTATATAAGGAGTCACCGGAAAAAGCGACAGACTATTTCTATAGGCTTTGCACTGACTCTGATTATATAAGAGCGTACAGGATAAAAAATGATGTAAAATGGACAGTTCCGTCCGCATACGGTGAAATAGAAATAACCATAAATCTCTCAAAGCCTGAAAAAGACCCGAAGAGTATCGCAGCCCTTAAGAACGCAAAGCAGAGCGGATATCCGCTTTGCAATCTTTGTCCCGAAAACGTGGGCTACTCCGGAAGCCTTACACAGCCTGCTCGTCAGACGCTCAGACAAATACCGCTGACACTTGCGGGTGCTGATTGGCGCTTTCAGTATTCACCGTACTCATATTATAATGAGCATTGCATAGTTTTGTCAGCTACGCATACACCTATGAAAATAAACAGAGCGATTTTCGAAAAGGCTCTTGATTTTGTGTCGCAGTTTCCGCACTATTTTCTCGGCTCAAATGCAGACCTCCCTATAGTCGGCGGTTCTATACTCACACATGACCATATGCAGGGAGGTCATCATACCTTTGCCATGGCAAACGCGCCTGTTGAAATAAAGCTTGACTTTGAGGGCTACAAGGATATTTACGCAGGCATCGTAAAGTGGCCTATGTCGGTAATACGCCTTTCTGGAGAAAATAAAGAAAGACTCTCGGAGCTTGGCGAAAAGATACTTGACGCTTGGAGAGGGTACAGCGATCACGACGCGTTTGTTTTTGCGGAAACAGATGGAGAGCCACACAACACGATAACACCTATCGCACGTTTCCGTGACGGTAGGTTTGAGCTTGATCTTGTACTGCGTAATAATATAACTACCGAAGAACATCCTTTAGGGGTATATCATCCGCACGCAGAGCACCATAATATCAAGAAAGAGAACATCGGACTTATCGAAGTCATGGGACTTGCGGTTCTCCCGTCGAGACTGAAAAAAGAGATGGCGATCCTTGCCGACATTGTTGTAAATGGCGAAGAGATAACAGAGGATTCGCCTGTAATCGCTCATAAGGCATGGTTTGAAAAATTCAAGAATAATTATAAATTCACCGCAGAAAACGTCGACGACATACTCAAGGAAGAAATAGGAAAGACCTTTGTCAGAGTTCTTGAAGATGCCGGTGTATACAAATGCACATCTGAGGGCAGAGCAGCATTTCTTAGATTCGTTAATAGTATAAGCTAAAAACAGTGGAGACTACTTGTATCATCAAAAAGAGGCGTTTAGTTGAAAGGCAAAAGCTATGCGGAGTCAAATGCAAATAATGCATTTGACTCCGCATAGCTTTTATAGAGAGTATTTGTAATAATCCTCAAGAAAATCATTTAAAACGGATATTTCTTGCAAGAGCTTTTTGCCTGTATCTGTTTCTTTTACAAGTATCCTTTTTTCGTAATTTTTGAGCCGACGTACATTGCTTTTTAGGTCCGATGCATTTTTGATAACATCACTGCTTGAAGTAAACGGTTGATGAGAAATAAGGAAAAGACCTTGCGAGTTATTTACCAAAGTATAGCCTGCGATTCCAGTCTTTTTTTGATATGCTTTCGACAGACCTCCGTCAATGGTAATATGTCTGCAATTCCCGCTTTCAGGACTTTCCCCGTCCTTTACTTTAACAGGCATATGGCCGTTTACTATGACCGAGTTTTTACCGGTTATGCCGAATTCAGCCAAGACTGACAGGCAAAAGCTTTCTTCTTTTACAAAGTTGTAATATTCGTCTTTGTTTTCCTTTTCAATACGGTCTTCAAAATATTTTGTATAGACACACATTTTGTCTCGACCGTAAAGCGGAGATTTTTTGCCGCACCAAAGATACCACATGTAATCTATAGAGTATGTATCTCCTCTTGAGGCATCTCGTACTAATTGGTCAAGTCTATCGTAAAGTGCTTTACCCGAATATTTTTTATCACCAACAAAAATATGAGAGAAGCTTCCGTCAGAATTTGTGGGAACACAGCCATGCATTATAAGATTTCCGTTGAATACTTTATACATACTGCCTGCTTTCAGCAACATTTCCATGTGTTCCTTGAGGCGTTTGCTGTGCTTGAATTCGTTGGCAAGGACTTCTACAAGCTTTTTCTCCTTTTCTGTGAGTTTGTCGGACGGATATAGAATTCTGTCGTTCATATCAAATTCGGGATGACTTGTTATCAAGAGATTTTCAAGTTTAAGCTGTATGACGGTTATTGCTTTCGTCATGCGTGCGAGAAGTTCGTTCTTTTCAAAATCACTTTCCGTTCCGTAAATATCCGAAATCAAAAAAGCCTTGCAGTCGTCATTTGCGTACTCTTCTGTTGCGAAAGAGACAAGTGGGCGCAGATTTATTCCGTAGTTTTCTATTACCTGAAGGTTACGGTACACACAGTTTATTCTTATGAGGTTGCATAAACAGGCAATATTACCAAAAAACGCGCCCATCCAAAGAATATCGTGATTTCCCCATTGAATGTCGAAGGAATGAAATTTTGAAAGCTCATCAAGTATTACGTCGGCACCGTTTCCTCTGTCATATATATCTCCGACGATATGAAGATGATCCACCGCAAGCCGACAGATCAAGTGGGACATTTGAGTTATAAAATTATCTGCATTACCAAGCTCTATGATGCTTGAAACAATATTTTTATAATAATTTGATTTGTCAATGCTGTGTTCAGGCATATTTATAAGCTCATCCATTATATAGCGATAATCGGACGGCATAGCTTTTCTGACCTTTGAACGGGTGTATTTAGCAGCAGTGAGCTTTGATACTTCGATCAAATCATATATTGTTTCTTCATACCATAAAATATCATTTTTATGTTCGTTGAGTCTTAAAATTCTTTCGGGATAATATATAAGAGCGGCAAGCTTATTCTTATATTCATCAGATTTTTTATCGCCAAAGGCAAGATCGATTTTTGTTCTGATAACACCTGAAGCGTTACGCAGAATATGCATAAATGTTTCAGCTTCTCCGTGAATGTCACTTAAAAAATGTTCTGTACCTTTGGGAAGGTTTAAAATTGCTTTTAGATTTATAATTTCACTTATAACCGATTGCGGTGTCGGAAATTGCTTTGCGAGTAAGCTGTTGGTTCCTATGTTTGACAAAATTAACCTCCTTGTAATTAAATTTAGTGAATCTTTTTTGCTGATCGTATATCTCAAAATAATTTTAATAATACGCCAACCGAGTATATTCTCGGTTGGCGAGGGGTTTATGCCTTTTGCTGATTTCTTGCGCGAAGCTCGTTGCGCTTGATCTTACCGCTGACCGTTTTCGGCATTTCATCGAGGAACTCGACGATACGCGGATACTTGTACGGTGCGGTGTGAGTCTTTACGTAGTTCTGAATTTCTTTTTTCAGCTCTTCAGAGGGCGCAGTGCCTTTGACAAGTACGATGTCAGCCTTTACGACCTGACCGCGGATCGGATCGGGTGCACCTGTGACTGCACATTCCAGAACGTAAGGCAGCTCCATAATAACACTTTCGATCTCAAACGGACCAATTCTGTAACCGGAGGATTTGATAAGGTCGTCGGTACGTCCAACATAGTGGAAATAACCGTCCTCATCACGCCAAGCGGTGTCGCCCGTATGGTAGAATCCGTCGTGCCATGCGGCGTCTGTGCTTTCTTTATTGTTATAATATCCGATAAACAGACCGGGAACCTGACCGACCTCTGCTTTTATACAGATCTCGCCCGTTTCGCCGTCCTCAACCTCGTTTCCATCGTAATCAAGCAGGTGAACGTCGTAAAGTGGAGAAGGCTTACCCATAGAACCGAGACGCGTCTTCATGCCGACGAAATTGCCGACGATAACAGTGGATTCGGTCTGACCGAAAGCTTCGGTAAGAGCGAGTCCCGTGTGTTTCTTCCATTGCTCATAAACCTCGGGGTTGAGCGCTTCACCCGCAATAGCCGAGTGCTTGATCGAGGAGAGGTCGTACTTTGAAAGGTCTTCCTTGATGAAGAAACGGTACATTGTGGGAGGAGCACAGAAGGACGTTATCTTGTGCTCTGCGAACATCGGCAGGATGTCTTCGGCATGGAATCTGTCGAAATCGTATACGAATATACCACCCTCACAGAACCACTGACCGTAGAGCTTACCCCACATAGCCTTAGCCCAACCTGTGTCGGATATTGTAAGGTGGAGTCCGTTCGGGTCAACGTTCTGCCAGAATCTCGCTGTCGGATAATGACCGAGAGGATATTTGTGGGAATGTACTGCGATTTTCGGATAACCCGTAGTTCCGGATGTGAAATACATAAGAAGAGGATCGTTTCCGCCAACGTCAACTCTTTCGAGCTTGGAGCGGAACATAGGAAGCTCTTCATTGAAGTTGTGCCAACCATCGCGTGCTTCTCCGACAATGACCTTGGTCTTGACTGTAGGAGATTCGGGAAGTGCAAGCTCGATCTGCTCTGCAACGTCACCGTCGGATGTAGCAACAACTGCGGAAACGCCTGCGGCGTTGAAACGGTATTCAAAATCGTGCTTTACAAGCTGATTCGTTGCAGGAATCGCAATTGCGCCAAGCTTATTGAGAGCGAGCATAGAGAACCAGAACTGATAATGTCTCTTGAGAACGAGAAGAACGCGGTCACCCTTCTTGATACCGAGTGAGCGGAAATAGTTTGCGGTACGGTTCGACTCTCTGCTGATATCGTCAAACGTGAAGCGGTGAACCTCTTTATCGTTGGAAACGTGAACCAGAGCAAGCTTGTCAGGCTTTGTCGCGCCAAGCTCGTCTATAACGTCGTACGCAAAATTAAATCTGTCTATATTCTTAAACTTGATACCGTTGAATATACCCTTTTCGTCGGTGGTCGTTTCGATAAATTTACTTGCAACACCGGGCTCGTGCTCAAAGGTGAAGGGCGCGGTGAAATGTGCCTCGGGTATTTCCGTGTCGCCGTTTCCTTTGACAACGATAGCATAGAATTCACAGTCGTGACCGCCGTACGCGATCATTCCGTGAGGCTCCGAGCTGTTATAGAACGCCGTATCACCTGCATTGAGTATCTCAACGTTATCTCCGACAACGAGCTTGAGGCTACCTCTTACGATAATATCAATTTCCTGTCCCGAGTGAGTGCTGAGCTTGATCGGTTTGTTTTGCTCTTCGTCAGAATACTGTGCGCGAACGAGAAAGGGCTCGGCGATCTTATCCCTGAACTTAGGGGCAAGGTTTATATAGTCAAATTCGGATCTGCGGTCAACACGTGTTCCGGCACCTGCTCTGACAACTGAAAGTGTTCTGAGCTTCGGGCTGTTACCTTCGATAATATCGTTGACGTCAACGCCGAATTTAAGCGCGCATTTGTGAATAAACGAGATACTGAGGTCAATATCTCCGGCTTCACATGAAAGGTAATATTCTTCCGTAACACCAGTAAAATCAGCCATCTCAGTGACACTGATCTCAAGTATTTCACGTAATTCCCGTATTCTTTCGGGGATCTGTTGAATTTTTGTTTCCATAATGTCCTCCTATCTCTTTGAGGCAATAAAAAATCGTCTCAAAGCTTAGCCTTGAGACGGAATATATCCGCGGTACCACTCAAATTGCGCAAGATGCGCCACTCATACCCAATCAGGTATTAAGCCTTAACGCGGCGTACGGATGCACTTACTTGTCTGTTCGGCGCACCGACTCGGGAGCTACAATAATACGGGATGATCACCGCGTACTTTCACCAAACGTACGCTCTCTGTGGGCTTTAGGCCGTCTATACTCTCCGTCAAAGTCATTACACAAAATTATATCACAAAACAAGCACGATGTCAAGTGCTTTTGCGCAAAAAAAGCTCCTTACCGTATAAAACAGTAAGGAGCTTTTATGTTTTTTACAGACCGCGCTTTACGTAGGTCGTGTGGAGTATTTCGTGAGCCTTATGGCTGTTGGGTTCTCCGAAGAATTCATCGTAGATCATCTTGATCTGAGGATTCTCGTGAGACTTGCGGACTGCAAGCTTGTTTGCATCGGCATTGTAAAGAATGGATGCACGGAGAGCCTTGAGATCAACGTTGTTACGCACAACTGCGGGCTGAGTGGGCTGTCCACCGCCGTTGATACATCCGCCGGGACATGCCATGATCTCAACAAACTGTACGTCAACCTCGCCTGCCTTGCTCTTGTTAAGGAGAGCCTTAGCATTTGCTGTTCCGCTTGCTACTGCAACGTTTACAGTGATGCCGCCGAGGTCATACTTAGCGAACTTAACGCCGTCCATACCGCGAACTTCGTCAAACTCAAGCTTTGTGAGCTCTTTGCCGGTAAGTACTTCTGCTGCTGTTCTGAGAGCTGCTTCCATAACACCGCCCGTTGCACCGAAGATTGCGCCGGCACCGGAACCGATGTGGAAGGGATTGTCAAACTCTTCATCGGGAAGAGCTCTGAAGTCAATACCTGCCTTCTCGATCATTCTTGCAACCTCACGTGTTGTAACGGCAACGTCAACATCGGGAACACCTGCGGCACTCTGACCGTCACGCTTTACCTCAAATTTCTTTGCGGTGCAGGGGATAGCAGAAACGAAGAAGATATCCTTGGGATCAATGCCGTTCTTCTCTGCGAAGTATGTCTTCATAACAGCACCGAACATCTGCTGAGGAGAC
>JAZODV010000052.1:0-15727 GCA_045597185.1 Eubacteriales bacterium | reverse complement strand
GAAAAGGGAATAACGGCACAGATAGTGTTCAATAACCGTTTTTTACCCGCCGTTATGAGGGCGAAACAGCTCATTGACGAGGGCAGACTCGGACGTATTCTCAGCTTCAGATGCGAGTATCTTCACGCAAGCGCGACAGACCCTGACAAAAACGCGGGTTGGAAGCAGAACCGAGACATTTGCGGCGCGGGAACTCTTTTTGACCTTGGCTCACATGCGGTCGATATGATGTACCACCTCTGCGGCGATATAGTTTCTGTCAAGGCAAGCTCTCAGATCGCTTTCACCGAACGCAAAGGAATGAACGGAGAAACGTGGAAGACCAATGCGGACGAAGCGTTTTATATGATATGCAAGACCAAGGACGGCGCGGTCGGCACGATAGAGGCAAGCAAGCTGACGGTCGGTTCTAACGACGAGCTAAATTTCTCTGTTTACGGTGAAAAAGGCTCTGTAAAATTTGAGATGATGAATCCGAATTGGCTTCATTTTTACGATGCCACAGCCTCAGGAGGAAGTCTTGGCGGTGACAGAGGATACACAAGGATCGAATGCTGTGGACGCTATGACTCCCCCGGAGGTATATTTCCGTCCTTCAAAGCTCCGATCGGTTGGCTGAGAGGTCATCTTCATAGCATGTACAGCTTCTTAAGCGCAGTTCACGAAGGACGTTCTGCGTGCCCCGATTTTACGGACGCGGCGGCAGTTCAGCGCGTGCTTGACATGGCGCTCGAGGATGACAAAAAATAAATATTATATAAATTTTATATAAATTTTCGAATAGGTGTTTACAAAATCCAAAAAATAGAGTAAAATATATCTGTATAATTTAAAATGGAATTCTATGGAGAACTATCATGCCAAAGTACAAGAGAATCTTACTTAAGCTGTCGGGCGAAGCAATATCCGGCGGACAAAACGGTATACTTGATTTTAAATTCATTGACCGTATTGCAGACGTACTAAAAAAATGCGTTAACGACGGTGTTGAGGTTGCTATTATAGTGGGCGCAGGTAATATCTGGCGTGGCGCAAAGGGAATAGGTATGGATCGTCCGCGCGCTGACAGTATGGGAATGCTTGCGACAATAATCAATGCGCTTGCGCTTGAGGACGAATTCAACAGACAGGGACTTCCCACCGTTGCGATGTCGGCCATAGAGATAAACGAGTTTATTGAGCTTTATAATGCGAACCGAGCAAAGAGATATCTCGAATCGGGCAAAGTCGTTATTATCGGTGGAGGTACAGGAGATCCGTATTTTACGACAGATACGGCGGCGGCGCTCCGCGCAGCAGAGCTTAACGTTGATGCGGCGCTTATGGCTAAAAACATCGACGGAGTATATACAGCAGACCCGAAGGTCGATCCGACGGCTGTTCGCTACGACGAGCTGACCTACAGCGAGATAATAGACAAGCAGCTTCACGCAATAGACCTGACAGCCGCTTGCTTCTGCATGGAAAATCACATTACCACCTACGCCTTTGAGCTGAAAGACCCAGAAAACATATACCGCGCGGTCAACGGAGAAAAGGTCGGTACTGAGATACACAATTAATTTAAGTAAATAATAATCGGAGGATATAAATATGAAACTTGACACAAAAGCTTATGAGACGAGAATGCAGAAGACGATCGGTTCTTTTGAAGAAAACGTTTCGACGATTCGTGCAGGACAGGCAAATCCCGCCGTTCTTGCAAAGGTAATGTTTGAATATTACGGCGCACCTACACCCATGAATACAATGGCAGACATCAAGGTCGTTGACAGTAAGACTATCGCTATCACACCTTATGACCGTACAACGCTTAAGGCAATGGAAAAGGCAATACTCGCGTCGGATATCGGTATTACACCTACAAACGACGGCTCGGTTATCCGTCTTATCTTCCCTCAGCCTACTGAGGAACGCAGACGTGAGCTTGGTAAGCAGGTCCAGAAATATGCAGAGGACGCAAAGGTTGCGGTAAGAAATATTCGCCGAGACGCAAACGACGACACAAAAAAGCAGAAGAAAGACGGAGATATGACCGAGGATGAGGCAAAGCAGTCCGATAAGCTTGTTCAGGATCTTACGGATAAGTACATCAAAAAAATAGAAGAGCTTGCGGCAAAGAAAGAAGCCGAGATAATGAAGATCTGATTTTTTATAAAAGCCCTTGGGCGATACTCTATCGGTTTTGACAAACGGGAGTATCGCCAAGGCTTTATTTGAAACTTTTTTAATTACGTTTTGCAGCGATGACTGTGAAAATATAAAGAAAGTGTGTAAATATGTCTAATGGATCACTTCGTCATATAGCATTTATAATGGACGGAAACAGGCGCTGGGCTGAGGCACACGGACTTCCAAAGGGGGAAGGACACAGAGCGGGCGTTGAGGCTTTCAAAAGAGTCGTTAAGCGATGCAGCGAGATAGACGAGATCGAGGCTGTTACAGTATACGCCTTTTCAACCGAAAATTGGAAGCGTCCGAAGAGTGAGGTCACTCTTCTTATGAATATGCTTTATACCTATCTTGGACGTTCTGTAAAAGAGATGAATGAAAACGGCGTTAGATTCCGAGTTATCGGAGACAAGTCTGCTTTTTCGGAGAGCCTTAAAAACAAGATAGATGAGGTTGAAGAATTAACTAAAAACAACCCTAAGCTTCTTAACGTTGCGCTCAACTACGGAGGGCGTGACGAGATAGTCAGAGCTTTTAACCGCCTTGCCGAAAGTGGAAAGAAAAATATTACGGAAGACGATATTTCGTCAGAGCTGTATACGAGCGACTGTCCCGATCCTGACCTTATAGTAAGAACCTCGGGAGAGCTTCGTCTGTCGAATTTTCTTATATGGCAGGCGGCGTACTCGGAATTCTATTTTACAGATATTTTTTGGCCTGATATGAATGCGGAAACGGTGGATGCCGCGATAGCTGCATATAAAACGCGCGGTCGGCGCTTTGGAGGAGTATAATGCTTGTAAGAATAATATCTTCGCTTGTTGGATGTGCAATCATAATACCTGTTCTTGTGTTTTCGGATACGTGGGCTTTTCCGATACTTATGGCAGCCATTACTTTTATTTCGGTTTATGAAATGCTTCGCTGCATAGGCGTACACAAAAGACACTATCTGACCGTTCCTATATGTGTTTTCGGCGCGGCTATGCCTATTGCGGCAAGACTTGCACCGAGACTTACGTGGCTTGATATGGGATTTGCTATGTTGGCGGTATGTGTGCTTTTTGCACTGTATCTTCTGACGATATCGCTGTTCTCTCACGGTAAATTCGATATAGAGACGGCGTCAACGGTATTTTTAACGGTTTTCTACATAATAGGCGGATATACCGCGATAGTGATGCTTCGCGACTTTGAGATAATAGGTAATTATATCTATCTTCTCGTTTTTGTCGGCGCATGGTTTACCGATATATTTGCGTATTTTACAGGACGATTTCTTGGAAAGCATAAGCTGATACCCGACATAAGTCCCAAAAAGACGGTTGAAGGTAGCATCGGAGGCATTTTATTTTGTGTTATCGCATACGTGGTCTACGGTGTCGGCCTCGGAATATTCTTTGATCTTAAGCCAAACTATATGGTACTTGCGGTCGTAGCCGTATTTGTTTCGTTTGTAGCTCAAATAGGTGATCTTACACTGTCTTCTATCAAACGCAAGTACGGAATAAAGGATTTTGGCAATATTATGCCAGGGCATGGCGGACTTCTTGACCGATTTGATTCGGTGATACCGGTAGCGCTGTTGTTGCTTATCGCGTTTAAGATCGTCGATACTATGGGAATCAACATATTCACTATTTTATAAAATCAGGGAGACCTTATGGAATATAATTACCCCGAGCTGACTCTTTTGGGCTCTACAGGTTCTATAGGAAGACAGGCACTTGAGCTTGCCGAGGCAAAAAATATAAAAGTAAATACGCTTTGCGCAAGGTCAAGCGTCGGCACGGTCGAGGAGCAGGCAAGAAGATTTTTGCCAAGCTTTTGCGTAATGACCGATGAGAATGCCGCTAAAGACTTAAGAGCAAGACTTACCGACACGGGAATAAAAGTTCTGTCGGGTGAAGAGGGTATGCTAGAGGTTATAAGTCTCACACGCGGAACGGTTCTTAACGCCGTTATCGGAAGTGCGGGACTAAAACCGACGCTTGAGACAATAAATCAAATGCGCGATTTGGCTCTTGCAAATAAAGAATCGCTCGTTATGGCAGGAAAGACTGTGATGTCACTTGCGCGTGCGAATAACGTAACGGTGAAGCCTGTTGACAGCGAGCATTCGGCTATCTGGCAGTGCCTTTGCGGCGGTTGTAAAAAGGAAATAAAAAAACTTATACTCACAGCGTCGGGCGGTCCGTTTTACAGAATGAGCAGAGCGGAGCTTGAAACGAAAACCCTTGACGATGCGCTGGCGCATCCCACGTGGAATATGGGCAAGGCAATCACGGTTGACAGCGCGACACTTATGAATAAAGGCTTTGAGGTCATAGAGGCGGCGTATCTTTTTGATGTTTCTGCAAAAGATATAGACGTACTTATACACCGTGAAAGTATAATTCATTCTATGGTCGAATATATTGATAACAGCGTAATAGCGCAGCTGTCGGTACCCGATATGCGTATGTGCATAAATTACGCATTGACCTATCCCAACCGTGCAAGCGGAGTCACAAATGAGCTTGATCTTGCAAAGATAGGAAGACTTAATTTCGGATATCCGGATTACGAGGCTTTTCCCCTGTTAAAAAAAGCGTATGAAGCTCTTGAGCTTGGCGGTGCGCTTCCGGCGGTACTTCACGCCGCAAATGAAGAGGCGGTCGGGGCATTTATCGACGACAAAATAAAATACCTTACAGATATTTCGGACAGCGTTTGCCGTGTTTTTGAGGAGCTTAAAGACTTTTCCGAAAAGACGTCGCTTGAAGATGTATTTGAAGCCGACGCGACAGCAAGGGAGAGACTTCGTTCAATAATATAGTAATGGAGTGATAACGATAACAATACTTTATATTATACTTGCACTTTTGCTGTTCGGTGTGCTTATTTTTGTGCACGAGCTTGGACACTATATAGCCGCGAGAGCGTGCGGAGTAAAGGTTCTTGAATTCTCAATAGGAATGGGACCGACACTCGTAAAATGGCAATCCAAAAAAACAGATATAAAATATTCTCTCCGCGCTCTACCCGTCGGTGGCTTTTGTGCAATGGAAGGCGAAAACGAGCTTGACGAGGACGGAAAAGAGATCGAATCCGAAGAGGATAAGGATCCTCGTTCATACAAAAATAAGCCGGCGTGGATGAAAATTATTATTCTCGTAGCAGGACCTCTTATGAATATAATCCTCGGCGTACTTATGACGATAGTGCTTGTTATAGGTTCACGAGGGGAAGACGGAAAAATTTTGGTGGCAACCAATACGGTTGCCGACTTTACCGAAAATGCGATAAGCCTTGAAACGGGACTTATGGCAAATGATACGGTAGTCAAGGTCGGAAACGTAAATATACACACGGGAACCGAGCTTGCCTATGAGATATCCATCCAGGGCAAAGAAATTGAAAAATACACACAGTACGTCGGTGAGAACGGCGAAGAGACGGTTGAGCGAGAAGTCGTAAGTCTTGATCTGACCGTAATTCGTGACGGCAAGGAGGTCGTGCTTGAGGACGTAAAATTTCTCGCGTCTGTCACGGAAGGCTCTGTCTTCGGAAATACAGATTTTCGCGTATACCGTGACGGTGATGTAACTTTTCTTGATATAGTCAAAAACTCGTGGTACCGTTCGCTGAACAGCGTAAAAATGGTATGGGATTCACTGATAGGACTTCTTGGCGGACGCTTTGCACTGTCGTCGGTTTCGGGACCTGTCGGCACTACGCAGGTAATAACACAGGCGGCAAGCGCAGGCTGGTATACACTGCTTTATATATTCGTAGTAATTTCAATGAATCTCGGCGTGTTTAATCTGATACCGATACTTCCTCTTGACGGCGGTCACGTGGTTTTTGCATTATACGAATTGATAGCGCGAAAGCCTGCACCGAGAAAGCTCAGAGAAGCCTGCCAGATTATCGGCGTCGCGTTAATGTTCGGACTTATGATAGTTGTAACGATAAAGGATGTAATAAAGCTATTCTGATATGGATTATTTAAGAATTAGAAGAAAGACCCGCGAGGTGACGGTTGGGTCACTCAAAATAGGCGGTGAGTCAAGACTTACGATACAGTCAATGACGAACACTGACACAGAGAATGCGGATGCAACGGTAAAACAACTAAAAGAATTACAAGCGGCGGGCTGCGATATAGCCCGCCTTGCCGTGCCTACACCCGAAGCGGCGGAAACGGTAGTATGCGCAAAAAAAGCGGGAATCTTGATGCCGCTTGTCGCGGATATTCATTTTGATTACAAAATTGCGCTCAGGTGTGCCGAGCTTGGATTCGACAAGATACGCATAAATCCCGGTAACATAGGCTCTGACGATAAGGTCAGAGAGGTCTGCCGTGCATGCGCGGAGCGTAATATACCTATAAGAATAGGTGTCAACAGCGGCTCACTTGAAAAGAATATTTTTAGTAAATACGGTTCACCGACACCCGAAGCGCTCTGCGAAAGCGCGCTTTATCACGCAGAGCTGCTTGAAAAATTTGCGTTTTCAAATATTGTAGTATCAATAAAAACCACAAACGTACCCGATATGATAGCCGCAAACAGATTGCTCGCAGAAAAGACCGACTATCCTATACACCTCGGAGTTACCGAGGCGGGAATTGCCGAAAGGGGAATGCTACGCTCTGCAGTTGGTATCGGCTCGCTTCTCTGTGACGGTATCGGTGATACACTTCGTGTTTCCTTAACTGGAGATCCCATAACCGAGATAACCGCGGCAAAAAAGATAATAAATGCAGTGGGGATCGACGGAATACGCGGAATGAACATAATAAGCTGTCCGACCTGCGGAAGAACAAAGATAGACCTTATACCGCTCGTCGCAAAATTTGAGGCGGCGGCAGAGGCAGAAGGGCTTACAGACTTACCTATAGACGTGGCTCTTATGGGTTGCGTCGTCAACGGTCCGGGCGAGGCGAGAGAAGCCGATATAGGAATTGCGGGCGGCGTAGGTGAAGCACTTATGTTTGAAAAGGGAGAGGTTATTTGTAAGCTCTCCGAGAATGAAATAGTAGAAAAGCTTATAGAACGTATAAAGGAAAAGTATGTCTAAAAATTTAGCAGAAGTATTTAACAAATATACGCCGAGCGGAGCTCGGCGCGGCTGGATGGAAGCGGCTCAAAGCCTTTCCGTAAGAGCAGATAAAGAGCGACGGATCGTTGAAGTGACCGCCGCTTTTTCCGCTATTGTCGAGAAGGACGAGCTTTATGCCGCCGAAAACGATATACGCGACGCATATAAGCTTAACGCGGTAAAAATACTTCCTAAATATCCGAGTACGCTCTTAAGTGAAAGATATCTTCCCGAAATATTCAAGGAAGCGGCAAACGTCAGAGTCGAGGTCAGATGCTTTTTTGACGGTTGCAGATATACACTCACAGAGGATAAGCTCACGGTAACGGTTATGTATCCCGAGCAGAGCGTACAGTTTATAGAAAACGGGAAGACACCGACACTCATACAAAACATAATATACAGTGAATTCGGAGTTAAGCTCGACGTTGAGATCCTTCCGAATGAAAGCGGAGTTGCAGATGAGCCGAGATATGACGAGAGCTATTACCGAGAGCTTGAGCAGATAGACACGCGCCTCAGTGCCGCAAGCCGTGATTACGATATGCGTGCAAGTGAAGCGGGCAAGCCAAAGGAAAATACTCCTCAGGACGATGAGCCCGAAGAAGAAAAGCTTCCTCATGCGGCATCTCTTTTTGACGCTAATCCCGAAATACTTAACGACGGCGGACTTGTTTCTATAGGCAGGTATAAATTTGATATTTCCGAGCCCGAATTCCTGATAGGAAGCCCGTTTGCAATAACTCCGACGCCGATCTCTGTGCTCGACGATGGAAAACGCCACTCAGACGTCGTGGTTGTCGGTCAGGTGTTTAAATATACCGCTGAGCCAAACCGCGCTGGAGATAAATTCAATGTCACGTTTGCTATTTTTGACGGAAACGCATCGGTCGAATCGAGAGCGTATCTGACACCCGAAGAGCAAAAGGAGCTGTCGGGTATAGTCCGTCCGGGTGAAGCCGTCGCGCTTCACGGATACGTAAAACACGATATGAGAAAGCAACAGCTTGACGAGGATATGACCTTCCACTATACCGATATCGCAAAAATAAAGAAAAAAGAGCGTAAGGATAATGCCGATAAAAAACGCGTTGAGCTTCATTTTCACTCAAATATGTCCGCAATGGATGCGACAGTTCCGCCCGATAAGCTGGTCGGCATTGCAAAAAAATGGGGTATGCCCGCAGTTGCCATAACAGACCACGGAAACGTTCAAGGCTTTCCGGAAGCTATGATCGCCTCTGAAAAACAGGATATGAAGGTCATTTACGGTATGGAAGCGTACTTCGTAAACGATATGGCAAGCGCGCTGTACGGTGAATATAATGGGCAGATAGACGGAGACGCCGTAGTATTTGATATCGAGACCACGGGACTTTCGGCACAGCACTGTAAGATCATAGAGATCGGTGCTGTAAAGATAAGCAAGGGAATGGTAACAGACCGCTTTGATGAGTTCGTCGATCCCGAAATACCGATCCCGAAGGAAATAACCGAGCTGACCTCGATCACCGATGAAATGGTTTCAGGTGCGGGTAAGATAAAGGAAGTTCTTCTGCGTTTCCTTGATTTTGTCGGAGATAAAATACTTATCGCGCATAACGCAAACTTCGATACGGGATTTATACGTGTTGCCGCAGAGGAATGCGGATATGAGTTTAAGAATCCCTACCTTGACACACTTGCGCTGTCGAGATTTATAAACACCGACCTAAAGAATCACAAGCTTGACAGTCTGCAGAGATATTTCGGACTTGAGGATTTCCACCATCACAGAGCAGACGACGATGCCGAAGCGCTCGCAAAAATATTCTTCTGTATGGCAGAAAAGCTCAAAAAGTATAATATATCTGATTATTCAAAGCTTAACGCCGAAATGTCGGCTAACTCCGATCCTTTAAATCTTAATACCTACCATCAGATACTGCTCGTTAAGAATAAAGAAGGACTCAAAAACCTTTATAAGCTTATCTCAAAGAGTTATTTAAATTATTATAAGCGTTTTCCGAGAATACCTAAATCCGAGCTTGTAAATCACAGAGAAGGACTTATTGTCGGATCTGCGTGTGAAGCGGGTGAGCTTTACCGCGCGATACTTGACGGTATGCCCGAATCGGATATTGAAAACATAGTCAATTTCTATGACTATCTTGAAATACAGCCGGTAAGCAACAATCACTTTATGGTGGACGACGGAAAGCTCGGAAGTGACGACGATATACGTGACATAAACAGGCGTATAGTTGAGCTTGGTAAAAAGTATAACAAACCCGTCGTCGCCACGTGTGATGCGCATTTTCTTAACGACGAGGACGAGATATTCAGAAAAATACTCATGGCGGGTATGAAATTCAAGGACTCGGACAAGGACACGCACCTGTATCTCAGAACGACCGAGGAAATGCTCGAGGAGTTTTCGTATCTCGGTGAGGAAACGGCGTACGAGGTGGTCGTTACCAATACTAATATCATAGCCGATATGATTGGTGAGGTAAGACCGATACCGAAGGGAACGTACACGCCTAAAATGGAGGGCGCAGAAGAGGAGCTTCAGGAAATGTGCTGGAACCGCGCAAGATCAATGTACGGTGACGATCTGCCGGAGCTCGTTTCAAAGCGTCTTTCAAAGGAGCTTGAATCTATTATAAAGCACGGTTTCGCGGTTTTGTACATAATCGCGCAAAGACTTGTAAAATTCAGTGAGGATAACGGATACCTTGTCGGCTCACGTGGATCTGTCGGTTCTTCGTTCGTAGCAACAATGGCGGGTATCTCGGAGGTAAATCCTTTGCCGCCGCACTATTGGTGTCCGAAATGTAGACATAACGAATTCTTCACAGACGGTTCGGTCGGTTCGGGCTTTGACCTACCCGACAAAAACTGTCCCGAATGCGGAACGAAAATGAACTGTGACGGACACGACATTCCGTTTGAGACCTTCCTTGGCTTCTACGGAGACAAATCCCCCGATATAGACCTTAACTTCGCGTCGGGTGAGCTTCAGGGTAAGGTTCATAAATACACGGAAGAGCTTTTCGGCTCACAGAACGTTTTCCGCGCGGGAACGCTTGGAACGCTTGCCGATAAGACGGCGTACGGCTTTGTTATGAAGTATCTTGAGGAAAAGCAGATAAGCGTGAGCCGTGCCGAGGTTGACAGGCTCGTTTCGGGCTGCGTCGGTGTTAAACGTACGACGGGACAGCACCCCGGAGGAATCATAGTTGTACCTCAGGAATACGAGGTGTACGAATTTACACCCATACAGCATCCGGCAGACGACCCGAATTCAAGCATAGTAACAACACACTTTGCGTTTTCGTATCTGCACGATACAATACTTAAGCTTGACGAGCTCGGACACGATATTCCCGCAAAATATAAGTTGCTCGAAAAATTCAGCGGAATGGACGTTATGGACGTTCCGATGAACGATAAAGCGGTCTATGAGCTGTTCCAATCGACAAAGCCGCTCGGAATAACACCCGAAGCACTTGGCGGAGTACAGGTCGGAACATTTGGACTTCCCGAATTCGGAACGGCGTTCGTACAGCCTGTTGTACTTGAATCAAAGCCGAAAACCTTTGCCGACTTGCTTCAGGTATCGGGACTAACACACGGTACCGACGTTTGGCTCGGTAACGCGCAGGACCTTATCAAAAACGGAATATGCGACATTTCCAAGGTTATAGGAACACGTGACGGTATCATGCTTGACCTTATACGCTACGGACTTGAAAACGGTATCGCGTTCAAGATAATGGAGTCGGTACGTAAGGGTAGGGGACTGACACCCGAATGGATCGAGGAAATGAAGAAGCACGACGTTCCCGATTGGTACATAGAATCGTGTCTTAAAATAAAATACATGTTCCCGAAGGCACACGCGGCTGCATACGTTATGTCGGCAATACGTGTCGGATGGTTCAAGGTGCATCTGCCGGTTGCGTTCTATTGCGCGATGTTCACGGCGTCTGTAACCGATTTTGACGCAGAAACGGCACTGTCGGGAAAGAATTACGTATTTGGAGAGCTGACGAGAATAAAGAAGCTCGGACGAGAGGCGTCGCAGAAGGAGCAGGGAATGGTATCAACGCTTGAGCTTATGAACGAGTGCCTGGCAAGAGGTATAAAATTCCTGCCCGTAAGCCTTGAAAAATCGGCGGCAAAGGAATTCTGGCCCGAAAACGGAGCGATAAGACTGCCGTTCCTCTCCCTTGCGGGACTTGGCGAAACGGCGGCACTCAGAATCATTGAAGAGCGTGAAAAATCATCCTTCTTCACGGTCGATGATCTGCAGATACGCGCGGGACTGAATAAGAGCATTGTCGAAATACTCAGAAAAAACAAAGTACTCGACGACCTCAGCGAAACCGACCAGATAAGTTGGTTCTGAAAATAAGCATAAAAAAACCGCAACTTTTATTTATTAAAAGTTGCGGTTGTAATTTTTTGCCCATAAATTTTTTAGAATAATATTGACAAATTCAGAATATTATGATATTATTATGAAAAAGCAATATAAAAGGAGATAGAATTATGGATTATCAATCAATTATTTTGGAACTTATTGTACGTGTTCAAAAATTAGAAGAAGAGGTGAAAGAAATAAAAGCAAAATTCAATGAAACGACGACGAGAAAAATGACAACTGAAGATATAAAAAAGTACATTTTTGACATAATTGAACAAAGCGAGGAAAATGAAATCATAATTGTATCCGGAGAAATACATAAAGCATTACCTGTAAAAAATTCTATGCCTATGGTTTGCAACGCAATGTACGCACTTATGAAAGATAATGACGAGATTCTTGAAAAATCTCCGAGTGGGTATTCTGCTACTTTAAAAATAAAATACAATAAAAATAACTTGTAATGAGATATTATAAAAAGTCCAATATTGAAGCCGCTTTGTTTTTTATGTTAATTCCTTTTTTTCTTTTTAAAAGAAAGAAACATTTTATAAAAGATAGAATGCAAATGAATTATGTCAAAAATTTTGAAAATACAAGCAAGGAACAGCGAGGCAATATGAATAAGCAAATAACATGGAATGATATAGTAAATTCATTCAAAAATAATCCGCGTAATGTGTCTACCGCACCAGTATCAAATGTTGAATGTAAATGGTTTTATGTTTACGTTGAAAATGAAGATATTTGTATTGAAAGCGGAAGAAATGTAAAAAATTCAAGTGTGATTAAAGGAGTTAGAAAGTTAGATCCTTTAAAATTAGAAAAAATACTTGATATTTATTATCGAAGAAAAAACGGGGAAAAAATATCTGAAGAGGCAAGAACGGTAACAGTTAATCAAGTATATTGGTATGGTATTTTTAAGGAATTAAAAATCTAATATATTATTGATTTTATGCGATAATAGATGATTGGCAGAAAATTGTGGTCTTTATTTTTTTCTTGTGTTATAATAAAAACACATATTAGATAAGAAAAACGACAGGTAAAAACCTGTCGTTTTCTTGGTGGAAACAGCAGGGCTCGAACCTGCGACCTCACGGATGTGAACCGTGCGCTCTGACCAACTGAGCTATGCTTCCGTATCGTTAGTATTATATCACAGTATTTATCCTTTTTCAAGAGGCACATTATAAAATTATTGGGTTTTATACAATAAAATATTTAGAAAGACCTCTATTTATGAGTTATAGCGCTTTGTTGACATATAAGTTTAATTGTGGTATAATATCCGTAATTTGATCAGGTCGTAAAACGCCCTTATAATGAAGTGCTTTTCATCTGACAAAAAAATAAAAAAGGAGGACTCTATGAATTATTCAGAAATAACACCGTATATAAAAGAACTTGCGAACCTCTCCGATTCAAGTAATCACATCGTTCCCGAAATGTATTCACAGCACGACGTAAAGCGCGGTCTGCGTGATATTAACGGAAACGGTGTTGTCGCGGGACTTACCGAGGTATCACGTATCAAGGCTAAGGACAAGGATCCCGACGGAAACGATGTCCCTTGTGAGGGGCAGCTCTATTACAGAGGAATAAACGTCCGCGATATCGTAAAAGGTTTTATATCCGACAATCGCTCAGGCTTTGAGGAAACCGTTTACCTTCTTCTGTTTTCAAAGCTTCCCAATAAGGAAGAGCTTGAAAATTTCCGCAATCAGCTCTCGGCATACCGTTCTTTGCCACCTTCATTCGTTCGCGATATGATATTAAAAGCACCCGGACGAGATATGATGAATATTCTTTCGAGAAGTGTGCTGGCACTCTATGCCTATGACGAAAACCCCGACGATATATCGACCGCCAACGTATTGCGTCAATGCCTACAGCTTATTGCAGAGTTTCCTCTTCTTGCTGTCTATGGGTATCAATCGTTCCAGCATTATCATAATGGGCAGAGTCTATTTATTCACTATCCCAAGAAAGAACTGAATACGGCGGAAAATCTTTTGTACATTCTTCGTGAAGACGGTCAGTATACGCCTCTTGAAGCCAAGCTGCTTGACCTTGCTCTTGTGCTTCATGCGGAGCATGGCGGCGGAAATAATTCCACCTTCACAACTCACGTGGTGACATCATCCGGAACCGACACGTATTCGGCGATATCGGCGGCACTCGGCTCGCTTAAGGGTCCAAGACACGGCGGCGCGAATATTAAGGTGATGCAGATGTTCGACGATATGAAGGAGAGTATTGATACAAAGGACAAGGATGCGGTCAAAGACTATCTTGTAAAGCTTCTTGATAAGCAAGCCTTTGATAGGGCAGGTCTTATATACGGAATGGGTCACGCCGTTTATTCGCTGTCAGACCCCAGAGCAGACATTCTGCGCTTTTATGCAGAGCAGTTGTCGGTAGAGAAGGGGCTTCACGATGAGTTTGAGCTTTACCGTACCGTTGAAAAAATGGCACCTGAGATAATTGCCGAAAAGCGCAAGATGTATAAGGGCGTTAGCGCAAACGTAGACTTCTATTCCGGTATGGTTTATAAAATGCTTGGCCTGCCTTATGAGCTGTTTACACCTATATTCGCGATAGCGAGAATCGCCGGCTGGAGTGCACACCGTATGGAAGAAATACAGAATGCGGGTAAGATCATCCGTCCTGCATACATAAACGTAAAGGAAGGCATCCAATATATACCGTTACAGGACAGATAGTAAATCGAGTTTATCAAACGGTCAAAAGATTGTTTTTGCAAAGCTATTGACTTTATAAATCCTTTGTGTTATAATCTTTAATAAGAAAAATATATGAAAAGGAAACGACAGAAAATGAAATTTCTTATATTTTTATGGGATATTACATCAAGGATGTTTGTTCCTGCTGTTGCGGTGATCTTGTTTCTTTTGACCCTTGTTACTATCAGGCGAGGTATTATTCTTTTTAAACTTAAAAAACTCTGCTTGTCTGTAGGTATGCGAGGTATAAAATTGCGCCTTTTGCCAAACGTATTTAAGAAAAAGGGACGCTATGATATAGAATATTTGGATGGTAAAAAACACGTTAATATAGTTGTTATGTGTTCTGTAAAGCGTTATGTGAGATATAATATTGAGCGTATCGACCGAATCGAACGTTATGTTATAAAAAGAACATCTTTTAAAGGCAACAACAAAGCCTTTATCTCAAAGAACACTGAACTTGTGCAAAAAAGAAGTCTTTTTATGCCGTGGGAAAACGTAAACGATGGAAACTTAAACATAATTGTTTTTAATAATTTCCCCAATCATTTGTCGGATATAAACACGCGAGATTCATTGCTTGGGAACGGCGACAAAACCGTCGGCGGCATAGTCGTGTATGACATTAACGGTTTTGAAGAGTATTTATGTTTAAGAAAATAGAAAGAGAGGACCTCTAATGAAGACATCAATCAGAAAGAGCTCCAAAAAAGAAATACTCGGCGTTTTGATTTTCTATTTTCTTTTCGTAATTATGTCGGCGTTGGCTTTCGCGGGGCTCAGCGTCGGTTGCGATCATGTTTTCGATGATCACGATCTTATTACAAATAACACGATATACCGTGTTATAATGCTGTTCGGATCGATAGTTCCGATCACGGTATTAAACTCTCTCATTATGATCTTTCAGTTCAGAAACGTTCACGAGCGTGACAGATTTTTGGAAAATGAAAAGGACACCTTCATACCTAAAAAGGCGGCAGGTAGTATTATAAAAAGCAGAAGATTTCTGATAGAATTCGCCGTTATTTGCGGTATGATTCTGTTGTCACCGTTTGGGATCGGTCTTGAATGTATCTCGGGACTTATAATCGGAAGATTAGTTGTACCGCAGATATTACAGAGACTTATTTCGTTTGCGGTAATGGTGCCGATCGTTTTCGGCTGTCTTTTGCTCGGAAAAATAAACTCGCGCAAGGACTGGTTACGCAGAGGCTACGATCCCGAAAAAATGTTCAAGGTCAAAAAGTTCGTCTCTCAGATTATAGTGACCACAGTGGCATATTGGCTTGGCTTTATGGCTTTC
>JAZODV010000051.1:0-2778 GCA_045597185.1 Eubacteriales bacterium | reverse complement strand
TGCGGTATATTTTAACGCCGCTATGTGAGCCTTTGCAAGGTCTACTACGTGGATATAGTCACGCACGCCCGTACCGTCGTGTGTGGGATAGTCTCCGCCAAATACGTTGAGGTGAGGCAATCTGCCTCCTGCAACTCGTGTTATATACGGAAACAGATTGTTCGGTATTCCCTTAGGGTCCTCCCCGATAAGACCGCTCGGATGCGCTCCCACGGGGTTGAAATAACGAAGGATGGTAATACTCCATTCGGGGTCTGAAACGTATAGATCGGAGAGTATTCTCTCTATCATCAGCTTTGTTTCGCCGTACGGATTAAAGGTTTTGAGCGGAAAATCCTCTCTTATCGGGACACTTTTCGGCTGACCGTATACGGTTGCCGACGAGCTGAAAACTATGCTTTTTACACCGTGACGGCTCATAGAGTCTATCAGGTTAAGCGTACCTGTAATGTTGTTGTGGTAGTATCTTATCGGTTCTTTTACCGATTCTCCAACAGCCTTGAGCCCCGCAAAATGAATTACAGCCTCTATTTCGTTTTCGTCAAAGATCTTATCAAGTGCTTCTACATCGAGCATATCGGCTTCGTAAAGCTTAAAGTCCTTGCCTGTGATCTTTTTAACGCGCTTAAGCGCTTCGGGCTTACTGTTATAAAAGTTGTCGAATACCACCGCGCTGTAATCCGCCTCAAGTAGCTCGACAAGTGTGTGTGTTCCGATAAATCCGGCTCCGCCGGTTACAAGAATTGCCATTTTTACCTCGGTTTCGTATCTTTTATTTTTTTATTTTATTTCCAAAGATTGTCGGGATATTCACCGCTTGCGATAAGTCCTCTTATTGCCGCCATAACCCCGGGTTTGTCTTCTATATACGTTACACCATACCACTTTGAATCGGTGTTGTATACCTTTACCGTTGCCTTATTTTCACGTATCATTTTGAACACCGCACCGGGATAGTAATACTCGGCTGTAAGGCTTGTCGAGTTGTCCTTAAGAAATTCCTTAAAGCCCTCTTCAAAGTGCTTCATAACTCCTGCGGCAAATCCAAAGCAGTTCATAGACACAACGGTATCGAGCGAAAGCGGGACGTCATCACCGTTCTCTGCCTTATATAAGGCGACGCCGTCTCCCTTGACTATCTTGGTTCTCTCGGTGATGCGTTCAAGGTATCCGTTTCCGTTTACTATACATTCTCCGCGAGAAACACTTCCGTTATCAGTCAAAGTATGCTTAAGAACGTATCCTACCATACACGAGTCAGATACACCGTTCTCAGTCTTTGCGTTTTTCAGATGCTCTGCGAGCTTAACAAATGCGTCTCTGCCGTAAAAATCGTCTGCGTTTATAGCGGCGAAATTGTCCTTAACGACATCTCTTGCCGCAAGGATCGCATGTCCCGTTCCCCAAGGTTTTATGCGTCCTTCGGGACAGGTGTAGCCTTCCGGCAGGTCGTTAATATCCTGGAAAACGTACGTTACCTTTACCTTAGACTCAACTCTTGCTCCGACAGTCTCTCTAAAGGTCTCAAGATTTTCCTTTTTGATAACGATTACAACGTGATCAAATCCTGCACGTATCGCGTCGTAAATAGAATAGTCGATTATAAACTCTCCGTGCTCGGTTATAGGGTCTATCTGCTTGATTCCGCCTCCGCCGTAACGCGAACCCATACCTGCCGCTAAAATAACGAGTGTCATAATGCCTCCATAAGGTTATACTTGTATATTACTCTTTTCATTATACAGCACTTTTCAAAAAATGTAAATATTGGCAATCTGATTTTACACAAAGTTTACATATAAACTTTTATTTTTTATAAAAAGTATTGACACAGAACCGACATTCTGTTATAATAAAAGTGTCTCAAATGATACACTTTTTAAAAAGAGGTGAGACTTGTGGAACAATATATAAAAAAGCTGAAAAGCTCGCGATTTTTTGAAAACGCAAGTACCGATTCCCTTTCAAAAGCGTTAAAAGCAGGCATTTTTGAGGAACGCGCTTTTTCATCCGGTGAGCTTATCACAAGCGATGAAAGAAGCTCGCGTCGCGTCGGTGTTATTCTTTCGGGCTCCGCAAGGGTCCACTCGGCAGACGGTGAGAGAAGCGTACTTCTCCGAAGGCTTGCCGTCGGTGACGTTTTCGGTATCGCTTCCCTTTTTGAAAAAAGCGCGATCCCGAATATCAGCACGATAAATGCAGACAAACCGTGCCGCGTTCTGTTTATCGATGAGTCATGTGTTTCTTTTTTGCTTGAAAACGACAAGGATTTTATGTACTCTTACATAAATTTTCTGTCGGGCAGAATACGTTTTCTCAATATGAAAATAATGTTCTACACCTCAGGCTCAGCTGAACGCAGACTTGCGCTGTATCTCGATTCATTTAAGACAGACACAGTCAAACCCGACATGCCGATGAATGCCCTCTCGGAGCTTCTCGATATCGGTCGCGCGTCTCTCTACCGTGCAATTGACAGTCTGGTCTCCGACGGATTCATAAAACGCGACGGAGACAGCATACTAATCATTGACAGAGACAAAATGCTTGATTTTTATAAAATAAAATAAACTTATTTCAAGGAAAGGAAAAAACCATGAAAATCACAACCAGAATCCTCATGCTTATGCTCGCACTCATTCTTGCTCTCGGTCTTGTCGCCTGTACATCTGACGATACGAAGGATACGACGGGTACTGACGCAGGGAATAAAAACCCGTCAGTCTCAAATGAGCTCCGAACCGCACTTGACCTCACAGCCGAATGGAACAAGGTCAC
>JAZODV010000050.1:0-25033 GCA_045597185.1 Eubacteriales bacterium | reverse complement strand
TGTTCGCTCTTAACGGAGTCAGTGTGGTTATCGAACGTGGGGAGTATGTTGCGGTCGTTGGAAGAAACGGTTCCGGAAAATCTACGTTTGCCAAGCTTTTGAACCTTGTGCTCGAGCCACTGGATGGCGATATTTTAATCGACGGCAAATCTGTCTGCGGCGAACTAAGTGATGAGGAAATAATTGAACTGAGACGAAGTATCGGTATGGTTTTTCAGAATCCCGATAATCAGATCGTAGCAACGATCGTTGAAGAGGACGTTGCGTTTGGTCCTGAAAACATAGGTATACCTTCTCAAGAGATACGTAAGCGCGTAGACCGCGCGCTTGAATCCGTTGGTATGCTTGAATTCGCCAAACACGAACCTCACAGACTTTCGGGTGGTCAGAAGCAGAGAGTTGCAATAGCGGGGATCATTGCTATGATGCCCGATTGCATGATTTTCGACGAATCCACGGCGATGCTTGATCCTATGGGACGTAAAGAAGTTGTTGATATGATGGAAAAGCTCAACAGAGAAGAGGGAATAACCATAATTACAATAACTCACTATATGGAAGAGGCGGTCAGAGCCAAACGCGTTGTTGTGATGAACGGCGGAAAGGTCGTTATGGACGGCACCCCGCAGGAGATATATTCAAAGCCCGACGAAATAAAGAAGGCGGGACTTGATCTTCCTCAATGTGCCGAGCTTGTTCATGAGCTTTGTGAAGCGGGACTTCTGCTTGACGGAGACAGTACAACACCCGAAAAGTGTGCTGACATAATTTGCCGTGAGCTTGAAAAGAGGGGGCGGTAATATGGATAAACTTAAAATTGAAGGCGTTACTTACCGTTACTCTCCCGGGACCTACTATGAAACGGTTGCGCTTGATGATGTAACCATTGGTTTTGAAGCAAATAAAATAACAGGACTAATAGGACACACAGGCTCGGGAAAATCGACGTTGGTACAGCTTTTTAACGGACTTGTAAAGCCCGAATCAGGTAGAGTGCTTCTAGACGGAGAGGATATATGGACAAATCAGAAACAGATAAGCCGTATCAGATTCAGAGTAGGGCTTGTTATGCAGTATCCCGAATATCAGCTTTTTGAAGAGACTGTTGCCAAGGACATAGCCTTTGGTCCTCGCAATATGGGAATGGATGACGAGAGCATAAAGAAGAGGATTTGCGAGGTTGCAACCATTGTTGGACTGAGCGATGCTGAGTTGCAAAAGTCACCCTTTGACCTCTCCGGCGGACAGAAGAGAAGAGCTGCTATTGCAGGAGTTATGGCAATGGAGCCCGAGGTGCTTGTGTTGGATGAGCCTGCAGCGGGACTTGATCCTGAAGGTCGCGAGGCCATATTTTCTGCAATAGATCTATACCGTAAGCAGAAAAATTCCACTGTTATAATTGTGAGCCACAGTATGGAGGATATGGCAAGATGGTGTGATAACATAGTTGTTATGTCCAAAGCAAAGGTTATAATGAGCGGAAGTCGTGATGAAGTGTTTGAACGCTCGTCGGAGCTTGCAAAAGTAGGTCTGGACATACCTCAGATAACACGTCTTGTTACGATACTGCGTGAACGCGGTATAGAAATAGACGAAAATTTGTATACGGTCGATGCCGCCAAAAAGGCACTTTTAAAAATATTTGATACGAAAGTAAATAAATAATGAAAAGTATAGCATTAGGACAATACTATGCGGCGCCGTCTGCTATCCATAGGCTTGATGCGAGAACAAAGGTGATATTGGCAATAGTTTATATTGTCTGCACATTTTTGTGTAAAAACGTCATAGCGTTCGGAGCATTACTTGTATCTGCGATAATATTGATAGCGCTGTCAAAAATACCGTTCAAGGTGATACTCAAATCACTTAAAGCAATTTTCTTTATTATGATGTTTACTGTTGTTATAAACGTTTTCTTTACAACAGGAGATACCTTGCTTTTTGGATGGAAATTTGTAAAAATATATAAAGAAGGCATTTACAATGCTGTTTTTATGGCTGTAAGAATAGTTGTTCTTATTGCAGGAACAAGCCTTTTTCTCACGTATACAACGACACCTATACAGCTTACAGATGCAATTGAACGTCTGCTTGGACCTCTTAAGAAAATAAAAGTACCTGTACACGAATTTGCAATGATGATGACTATTGCGCTTAGATTTGTACCTACTCTAATTGAAGAGACTGAAAGAATAATGTCGGCGCAGAAGGCAAGAGGAGCGGATTTCACAAACGGAAGCCTTGTTAAAAGGGCACGTGCACTGATACCGATACTTGTTCCGCTGTTCGTATCGTCATTCAGACGCGCGGACGAGCTGGCAACCGCAATGGAATGCCGCTGTTATCACGGAGGAGAGGGGCGCACGAAAATGACGGTAACGAAAATGAGAGTATCAGACGCTATTGCCATATTGCTTATGATATGTTTTGGCGTTTCAATAGTTTTTATAAATATATTTGCGACAAAATACGGTATAGGATATTCTATGTGATGAAGATTTTACTTAAGTTTTCTTTCGTCGGCAGCGCGTATTGCGGTTGGCAGGCGCAGAATAACGGAAAAACGATTCAGAAGACACTGACCGATGCGGCAAACAAGCTGTTTGGATTTGAATGTGATATCACGGGGTGTAGCAGGACCGACAGCGGAGTTCACGCAAATATGTTTTGCGCGACTGTTACCAAAAAAAGAACCGACGAAATAGAAACATCTATACCGCTTTCAAATCTTCCAAGGGCTATAAACTGCTTTTTGCCCGATGACATCTCGGTTTTTGCCGCGGAAGAAGTGCAGGGAGACTTTCACGCAAGGTACAGCGTGAGGTATAAAGAATATATTTACAAAATACACACAAGACCGGAGAGGGATGCCTTTTTGTCGGGAAGAGTGTGGCACGTTCCGAAAGCACTTGACATTGAAGCTATGAAGCGAGCTGCGGAATTTTTTAAAGGCACTCATGATTTTTCTGCTTTTATGGCGGCAGGCTCTAAAATAACAGATCCTGTACGTACTGTGTTTGATGCAGATATTACTCGTGAAGGGGATATAATAACCTTCAGAGTGTCAGCCGACGGATTTCTTTACAATATGGTAAGAATAATGGTGGGAACACTGGTTGACGTAGGCGAGGGACGGATAAAATCCGAGAATATTGATACAATAATCAAAGGGCTTGACCGAGCTGCAGCAGGAAGAACCGCACCGCCTCACGGATTGTATTTAAACAAAGTTATTTACTAAACTACAAGGATAAAAATATGTTTCTTGACAAGCTGAAGTCGTTTTTTAGAAAAAACGATGGAAAAGAAAAACTGAAAATTGAATATGCAAGTCCAAGAAACGAGTATTACGGACGTGTATCTGACAGATACGGAACACTTCAAATGCTTCTCCTCGTTTTGCTTACAGTATTTGTCCTTTTGGCGTTGCTTATCAACAGCGAGTGGATCTCTTATGAAAATTTTTACTTTTTCGTAAATGATTTCGGTAGCTATCTGACCGACGGAGATTCGGATATTGAAGGTATTATTTACAACACAGACTCATTTTCGGATTTTGAAATTTACGGAAATAAGATAGCTGTCGCTGGCACCTCGGGTATGACGCTTTATACTTCCTCTGGCAGAGAGGTGTTTACGGACAGCGATGTTATAGGGGACCCTGAGCTTGAGATATCGAAGCGATATATGCTTCTGTATGATGCAGGCGGTAAGGAGTACCGTATATATAATCTGTTTACCGAAGTATATTCCGAAATAACGGATTTCCCGATATACGGCTCGACTGTGGCTGATAATGGTTCTTACGCTGTTATAACGGGGGATGGACAGCATATAACTTGCGTGAAAATATATAACAGACGCTTCGAAGAGATACAGACTATAGGAAGAGCATCTTATATTACCGAAGTTTCAATGACTCCGTCAGGCGACAGAACTGCGGTCTTGTCGTACAGTCAAAAAAACGGAGAGTTTATAACTCATCTTTATCTTACAAAAACAAACAAAAGCGAGCCCTATTCCGAAATTACGCTGAACGGTTCTTTTCCTATTTATTGCTCTTATACGGAAAGAGGATATATAAATTTGGTTTGTGATGACAAGATCGTGTCGTTTGATTCATACGGAAAGCAGGTAAATGAATATATTATTCAAGACGGCTACTCTATCTTAAAAGCTGAATGTAACAAAAACGGAAGTGTAGTCGTGCTATCTTGCGAAAATGAAAAAACAGTTTTAGTGTTTGACAAAAGTGGAAAATTGGTGTACAATAACACCTCAAATGAAAGTATAGAGTCTATCTGCATATATGAAAAATATATATTCATTATGAGCCCGTATAAAATAATCAGAATAGATATTCAAAGTGGGAAGCAAGTAACTGCCGATAAAGGAATAAACAGCAAAGCAGACATGCTTATACGCGACGAAAATGAAGTATATTTGTGTATGGATTCCAGTATTAAATACATAAAAATAGATTGACGGAGGTTGCGTTTTTATGGGTGTTGCAATAGATATGGTTTTAATATTAGCTTGCATTGCTATAATTATCAAATACACGGTAAAAGGACTTGCGAAGGTCGTTCTGGGGGTCATTGCTTTTATCGGCTCGCTCACAGTTGCTTGGTTGATTACTCCGCTTGTGTTTGGAAATGCGTCTTTCCTTGTGAGAAGCATTGCCAACGTATTGATATTTCTTACCGTATATGTGATATTGACAGTTGTTTTCTCTGTTGTCAATAAAATTTTCAAGCTTCCGATACTCGGCGGAATAAATACTTTTTTAGGCTTCTTGTTCGGCTTAATTTGTGCTTATATTCTGGGAAGCTTTATATCCTCAGTGCTTTCGATAATTTTGCAGTTGTCTGACGGTATGAGTGGAATTGCGGATTCATTTATGTATGAATTCTTTTCGCGGTACGGCACCTTTGCTTTGATAGATATAATTTTTATAGGATAAAGACAGGGTATTTACAAATGAAAATGAAGTTTAAACCGATGTATATACCGAATATTCTTTCTTGTCTAAGACTTGCTTTGGTAGGGGTTTTTATATTCGTGTTTTGCGCATTGGAACATGAATATAAAAACCATATCGCGCTTTTCATCTTTCTCTTTGCCGGTCTTACCGATGTTGTTGACGGATTCCTTGCAAGACGCTTTGGATGGGTAACAACACTTGGAAAAATACTTGATCCGTTAGCGGACAAACTTATGCAGTGTACCGTGCTAATTTGCCTTGCAAGCGCAAAAATGCTTGGTATATGGTTTGTAATTCCGTATATACTCAAAGAGCTGCTCATGCTTTTTGGCGGGCTCTTTGTGATAAAAAAGAAGAAAATAGTTGCTGTAAGCAATGTTTTCGGAAAATTTGCGGTCGTGTTTTTTTACGCAGTAATCTTTTTTGTGTTGTTGCTTTCAAACGGAACCATTGAGCCGTGGGTGAATATTATGTGCGCAATATCCTTGGGATTCACAGTTATTGCGTTCACCGCATACGCATTAGAGTATTTTGTTATACGACCAAAAAAAGAACTGACAGAATCAAACGTACAAGAAAAAAACAGTTAATATCAAGGAAAATTACTTATGGTTATGTGTGGAAGATGTCAAAAACGAGTTGCTGTCGTTTTTGTAACAAAAATTGAAAACGGAGAAAAGGTCACCGAGGGTATCTGCATAAAATGTGCAAAAGAACTCGGACTTCCCGTTGAAAATATGCTCGGAGATGTCTATGAAAAATTTGGAATAACTCCCGAACAGCTTGACGGAATGGAAGATGACCTCAATAAAATGATAGAAGAAAACGGAGGACTTCCGTCTGAAAATGACGATAATGAGGATGCCGGAGCGCCTGCTATAGATTTTCCAAAGCTTTTCAGGGAAAGCGGGTTGTTTCCTCAAAATTTTGCAAACGGCAATATAGTTCCGAAGGATCAATCCGAGAGCAAAAGCAAAAAGGCTTCGGGCAAAGAAAAAGAAAAGAGCGAGAAGAAGTGGAAGTTTCTCGACACCTATTGCCGAAATTTGACGTCGATTGCATCCGACGGCAAGCTTGACCGAGTTATAGGACGTGACCGAGAGCTTGACCGTACTGTTCAGATACTCTGCCGCAGACAAAAAAACAATCCCTGCCTTATAGGTGAGCCGGGTGTGGGTAAAACTGCAATAGCCGAGGCGTTGGCGCAGAGAATAAGTGAAGGTAACGTACCCTATAAGCTTAAAGGTAAGCAGCTTTATCTTGTTGACCTTACAGCACTTGTTGCAGGAACTCAGTTCAGGGGTCAATTTGAATCGAGAATCCTCGGCCTTATAAATGATGTTAAAGAAGCAGGCAACGTAATTCTTTTCATTGATGAGGTTCATAATATTGTCGGTGCGGGAGATGCTGAAGGCAGTATAAATGCGGCAAATATCCTGAAGCCCGCGCTTTCAAGAGGAGAGGTTCAGGTGATAGGTGCGACTACACTTACAGAATACCGTAAATATATAGAAAAGGACACCGCACTTGAACGCCGTTTTCAGCCCGTGACAGTCAACGAACCGTCGGTTGACGATACTGTGGGGATTCTCAAAGGAATAAAGCATTATTATGAAGAATATCACGCGATAAATATTCCCGACGATATTCTTTCTCGTGCGGTAACTTTGTCGGAACGTTATATTACGGACAGATACCTTCCCGATAAGGCAATAGATCTGCTTGATGAAGCCGCGTCGCATCTTTCGCTTTCAAGCGCGGAGCTTAATGAGAGCTATAAGCTGAGAGATGAGCTTTTGGAGCTTAAAAGCCAACGCGAATCGCTTGAATCGGCAACGCCCGGTGACGAGAACGAAGAGCGTAAACGCTTTGAAGAGCTTGCGAATATAAAAGCAAAAGAAATAAAGCTATCAGACAGACTTCATGAAATAGAGCCGAAATGCGGAGAGATAACGCTTACGACCGAAGACCTTGCAAAGGTTATAGAAATTTGGACAGGTGTACCGGCATCTACAGTCAGTGAAAACGAATTCGCAAAAATAGACAAGCTCGAGGAGCGTCTCAAAAAAAGGATCGTCGGACAAGATGAGGCTGTAAGCGCGGTTACTCGTGCTATCAAGCGAAGCAGAGCAGGGATCTCCTATAAAAGAAAGCCGGTTTCGTTTATTTTTGCAGGACCTACAGGTGTCGGTAAAACAGAGCTTGTAAAAACACTTGCCAACGATCTGTTTAATTCTCCCGAAACTCTTATAAGACTCGATATGTCCGAATTTATGGAAAAGCACGCCGTGTCTAAAATTATCGGTGCGCCTCCCGGATACGTTGGATATGACGAAGCGGGACAGCTTACCGAGAAAATAAGACGCCGTCCGTATTCAGTAATTCTTTTTGACGAGATAGAAAAGGCACACCCCGACGTCCTTAACGTAATGCTTCAGATACTTGATGACGGAAGAATTACAGATTCTCACGGTAAGGTAGTCAGCTTTGAAAATACTGTAATAGTTATGACAACAAACGCAGGCTCTGATAAATCTGCAAACTTGGCAGGGTTTGCAAATGACAGCCGCGTGGCTTCTGCGCAAAAAACAGAAAAAGCGCTTGAGACATTCCTGCGACCTGAATTTATAAACCGTGTTGACAGTATAATAACCTTCCGCGCTCTCTCTGAGGATGATTTCACCAAGATAGTTAAGATTATGCTTAACGAGCTTGTCGATGTTTTGAACGAAAAGGGAATAGAACTGACTTATACGGACGACGCGGCACAGTATATCGCTAAAAACTCATATTCAGGCAAATTTGGTGCAAGAAACATGAGAAGATATATACAGAACAACGTTGAGGATAAGCTTGCGGAGCTTATTATAGCGGATTACAGTCGTAAAATAACAAAAGCACGTATATGTATCAGGGATAAAGAACTGACAGTTCTTTGTATGTGAGATTATGAATTATAAATGGTATTCACTAACTCTGGAGGAGATAGAAAAAATACTGAGAACAAACGCCGCCTTAGGTCTTTCACGCAAGGCGGCTCGTTCTCGTATCAGAAAAACAGGCGGAAACAGTTTTTTCTTCGTAGAGTCGAGAAGCATTGCAAGCTGTTTGCGCTCTGCTTTTTGTGAGCCTCTGTTCTTGCTTCTTGTCGGAGTGGATATTGTTGCTGCCGTTTTTGGAGAATTAACAGTGGCGATAAGTGTTGGAATTATTCTGATTTTCAATATTATAATTTCCGCTTTTTTGTATTTGAATTCCCTGTGGACGGTGGAGTCTATGTCGGGTATTTCTCAGCCAAAGATAAAGGTTGTTCGTGATGGGACTCTTTATCTTTCCGATTCACGAGGAATCGTTCCGGGGGATATTCTTATATTCGGGGAAGGTGACGTTATACCTTGCGACTGTAGGGTGATAAATTCAAGTCAGTTCAAAGTTTCTGTCTATTTAGGACATAACAGTGATAAGAAAATAATATCTGAGCCAGATGCTCACGCGATCTATTCTCCGGAGGCGAATCTTGAATTCTATGAATACCGTAATACCGTTTATGCAGGAAGTACTGTTGTTTCGGGAGAAGCAAGGGCTGTTGTTACAGAAATCGGAGAAAATACATATATAGGAGCATTTGAGGGTGGAGTTTCGCTTAACAATTTAAAGGCAAGATTTGAAATGCTTGAAGATGTGAAAAAAGTATCGTCTGTATATAGCTTTTCTGCTCTTATAATGATATTGATTTTAGCAGTAATAGGTATTTTCACATACGGTTCAAATCAGCTCTTGAACATCTTTACATTGAGCTTATCGTTGGGCGTCTCACTTATTGGTGAAATGATATTCGTTATCGGAAATATCATTTATGCAAAGGGAGTTTATAATAACGCTGTACGAAACGGAAAACATAACGGTGGTATATTCAAGACTCCGAATAAAATCGTAGCTTTAGCAGGAACAGACCGTTTGATACTGTGCGGAACGTCTGCTCTTACAGACGGTAAGTTAAAAATGCTTTCAGTATACGCGAATGGGCAGGAATTAAAAGGAAAAAGCGTTGTTTCAAAAGAAGCAACACGACCTGCTGAGTACTTTATGTTGCTTTTGAATGCAGTTTCGGAGTACCCTTCAAACAGTGCAATTACAAGGATAGAGCTTCCTCGCGATTTCGTTGATTATGCCAAAAGACTTGAAGGATTTACTTTCGATGAATTTTCTATAAGACCGAGAACTCTTGACTTTGGAGCGGACGGTACGATATGTGCAAATATCGGCGGCGCGGGAAATAAAAACCTTATATCGGTCTCGCTGAATTCTTCATTATTAAAAAGATGCAACAAAGAAATTATAAACGGACAAGCGGTAATTATAAGCTCCGAACGCAAAGCTGAGATACTTAATATATATAAGAAAATGCTGCTAAACGGAGCAAGACCGTACATCGTTACATCTGGAAGCTTTTCGGGAGAGATACTTGAAGGTATCTTCGCTATGAGAAGTGTCGTTTCAGAACGAGTGATAGACTCGGTAAAAGCATTGAAAAACGCAGGAGTGCGACCTATCGTGCTTTTGAACAGCAATTCCTATGAAAATTATATCATTTTAAAAGCGTCGGGAATAATAGAAAAGGACAACGAAATAGCAACGGCATCTGAGCTTTCACAAAATGGTATCGATATAATTTCTTGCGCTGATAAATGCAATGCCTTTATTGGATTTTCGATTAAAGAATGTAAGCGCCTTGTTCAATATATGAAGAAAAAAGGACATACCGTTTCTGTTTACGGATATTCTTATAAAGACTACGATTTATCTCAAGCAGCCGACATATGTATTACCTGTGACAGAGCAGAGTTTAAAGGTACGGATGACATTGAAAAGCTGGAAGTCTCAGAATCTTTTGGAACAGAGAACAGCTTGGACGGCGCGCAAATACTGCGACTTAAGTCCGACCTGCTTGTAAAAAAAGCTTCTGTAAAAGGCGGTGGAGTAACGGGAATATATAATTCTGTTTCATCTGCAAGGTCTATACAGAAAAATTTTGCGCGCGCTTTTGTCTATTTGGTATTGAGTCAAATAATAAAATTTTCTGTCGTCATACCGTCGTTTTTGTGCGGAAAGACCTTGCTCACGGCATTTCAGCTGCTTTTCTGTACGCTTGTCGTTGATCTTGCTGTCGTATGGGCGCTTGCATCAGACCGTAATGAAAGGAGTATGAACAGGGGCTTTCGACCGATAGAATTTAAATCTCCTTTAAAACCTATAAAAAAGCAGATAATAATTACGGCTGTCGGATCATTTGTTATGGCTATTGCGGCAATTTTGATTTCGTTTGTGGTAAAAGCAAACGTAAGCGGAGCGGTATTTGTCTCGGTTGTTTTATCACAGTTTCTGATTATGTTTGTTTTGAGAGATAAAAAAGCACCACTAACCGTTGAACTTATATCAGTAATATCCGTAATTTGTCTTACGGTTATAATTTTATATCTTATCCCGAAGCTGTCCTTGATAACAGGAGCAGTTTTCTCGCTGTGGTCGATAATATGTATCCCTTTAGCTCCTGCAATCATATATATTGGCATTTTGTTGACAAGACGCAGAGCAAGCAAAAAATCATAATTGAGTTTTCTTCATCATATAATTTTCCAAATAAAATTGTTTGGAGGAATTATTATGAAGTTTGCAAACACCGCATATCTCAGAGATAAAGAGGTCATAAGCCTGTGTGACGGCGCAAGACTCGGTTGCCCGGAGGACTTTGAGGTGGACATATCCTGCGGAAAAATAATTGCTATGATAGTTGTCGGCGAGGCAGGACTTTTTGGCTTTGGAAAATGTGACGAATACGTTATTCCGTGGGATAAAATACACTGTATAGGAGAAGACACTATACTTGTAAAGCTTGAACCGTCAGAGCTTCGCTGCTGTCTTAGGGAACCGAGGGATAAAAAGAAACCACGTAATAACAAAATGTAAAAAAAGTGTTAATTTATTTTCCGCTTGTTGATTGTTGAGTTAATATATGCTATAATAACAAAGCTTGCGAATTTCGCAAAGTATTAAAATACACACACGCGGCAGGAGAAGCAAACGGTGCTGTTCTGAAAGCAATGAGGAACGGTTTTGTGCGACGGAGCTGCGTGGTGGAAAAACCGAAGGAGGACATGAGAAATGTCAGTTATCACTATCAAGCAGTTGCTTGAAGCAGGTGTTCATTTCGGACACCACACCAGAAGATGGAATCCTAAAATGGCTGAGTACATCTTCACAGAGAGAAACGGTATCTACATCATCGACCTGCAGAAGACCGTTAAGAAGTTCGAAGAGGCTTATATGTTCGTCCGTGACCTTTCTGCACAGGGCGGAAACATCCTTTTCGTAGGAACAAAGAAGCAGGCAGCAGACGCCATTAAAGAAGAGGCTCTCCGTTGCGGACAGTACTTCGTAAACGTTCGTTGGCCGGGCGGTATGCTCACAAACTTCAAGACTATCAAGAAGTCTATTGCAAAGCTCAACAGCCTTGAGAAGATGCAGGAAGACGGAACATTCGATCTTCTTACAAAGAAGGAAGCAGCTTCCAAGCAGAAAGAGATCTTCGACTTCGAGAAGAGCCTTGGCGGTATCAAGACCATGGAGCAGCTTCCCGATGCAATTTTCATCGTTGATCCTCGCAAGGAGCACATCGCTGTTCTTGAGGCAAAGAAGCTTGGTGTTCCCGTAATTGCAATCGTTGACACTAACTGTGACCCTGACGATGCAGACTACATTATCCCCGGTAACGATGACGCTATCCGCGCTATCAAGCTTATCTCTTCCGTAATTGCTGATGCAGTTATCGAGGGCAAGCAGGGCGAGCAGCTTACAGAGGCACCCGAAGCAACAGCAGAGGTTGTCGAGGAAGTAGCAGAGAACGCTTAATTTATAACGGAGGAATTTGAAAATGGCAAACATTACAGCAAAAGACGTAGCTGAGCTCCGCTCCAAAACCGGTGCGGGTATGATGGAGTGCAAGAACGCTCTTGTTGAGGCTGACGGCAATATGGATGAAGCGGTAAAGATCCTTCGTGAGAAGGGACTTGCAGCAGCAGCAAAGAAGCAGTCGAGAATCGCGGCTGACGGTCTTGTTGCAGTTCTTAAGACAGACGCAGCAACCGCTATCGTTGAGGTTAACACCGAGACAGACTTCGTTGCAAAGAACGAGACATTCCAGGAGTTCGTTGCAAAGCTTCTTAATTGCATTCTTGAGAAGCGTCCCGCTTCTGTTGAGGAACTCGGAAACGTAAGCTACGACGATACTATGGACGTAAACGCAAAGGTCGTTGAGCTTGTATCTATTATCAAAGAGAAGATCACAATTCGTCGTTTTGAGATCATCGAGGGTCTTACCAGCACATACATTCACGGAAACGGAAGCATCGGTGTTGTAGTAAGCATCGACGCAGACGATACCGCAAAGAACAACGAAGGCTTTGCAGAATTTGCAAAGAACATCGCTCTTCAGGTTGCAGCATATCCTGTTAACTATCTTGACAGAGACGCAGTTCCTGCAGCTGTTCTTGAAGAAGAGAAGGGAATCATCCGCGCTCAGATCGCAAACGATCCCAAGAACGCAAACAAGCCCGCTCAGATCCTTGATAAGATGGTAGTCGGTAAGCTTGGCAAGTTCTATGAGAACAATTGCCTTGTTGATATGGAGTACTTCAAGGAAGACAAGATGACTGTTGGACAGTACATTGCCAACACAGCAAAGGCATTCGGCGGAAATCTTGCAGTTAAGGGATTTGTTCGTTACGAAAAGGGCGAAGGAATCCAGAAGAGAGAAGAGAACTTCGCAGAAGAGATCGAGAAGCTCACAAAGAAGGCTTAATTATCCTATAATAATAAAAATGAGTCGGACCGTTTACTAGGTTCGGCTCTTTTTTTGAAAAATCCTAAAAAACTATTGCAAAAAAAAAGATTTTATGCTATAATAACCCTGCGACACAGTTTAATATTTGCTTCAAGTTTACGTTGGTAAAAACGTGGGCTTTGCTTGTCATATCTTGAAGCAGATATGAACTGTGTCGCAACAGAAGCGAAACTGCGTTTTTCGGTGTGCAGTTTCATCTGCGCACTTTTGGTACAATATAAGCACAGCACAGTTCATCGTTGATGGATTGAGTGTTGTGCTTATTTTTGTTATAATAAGAATGCAATGACTGACGGGGCGCACTTAGAACTTCGCGTTCGGAATAAAAACTGTCAGCCGCATTCTTATTATAAAGATTCGATTAAGCAGGTTGTTCTGTTTTTTGGGGTGGTGGGGTACCCCACCACCCCAAAAAACACGTTCGCGTCACGAGCCAAAATGAGTCGTAATAAGCTTTAGCGGAGGAATTGCAAAAAAACACAGAAGAAAGGAAAAAGAATGATTAGTGTAGGAATCGATGTGTCAAAAGATAAAAGCACAGTGTGTTTTTTGAAGCCGTGTGGGGAGGTGTTGGTAACCCCGTATGACGTATTACATACGCAAGGAGAATTGACAGCATTGGTAGATCGTATACGCTCTTATGATGAAGAATCGCGTGTAATACTCGAAGATACAGGTCATTACCATTTCCCGATAGTAAAATTCTTGTTGGATAACGGTATCTTCGTTTCAACAGTAAATGCCTTGAGAATGAAAAAATACTGTTCCCAAAGCATACGCAAAGCAAAGACCGACCGCATTGACGCGGTGCGTATTGCATCTTATGGTCTTACATATTGGAATGAACTTATTCAAGCAACGCCGTTGGATACCGTGTACCGAGAACTTCAGATGCTTTCAAGGCAGTACCACCGTACTGTCTCACTGCTGATTAAAGCCAAGCAACACCTTATTGATCTGCTTGACCAAACAATGCCGGGAATACAGAAGCTGCTACAAAACTCTGCGGAAAACCAAAAGTTAACCAATTTTGTAGTACGGTATTACCATTTTGAAAGAATATGTGCTATGTCTGAGCAGAAATTCATTAACGATTACTGCAAATGGGCAAAAAAACAAGGATACCGCGGTTTACATGAACGTAAGGCAAAGGAAATCTTTGCTTTAGCTCAAAGCGGTATCCCCGTCCTTCCAAACACCCAATCGACCAAAATTGTTGTGGAAGAAGTTGCGAAGGCGGTTAATGAATTAGACAGCTCTCGCAGAACTATTATAGCACAAATGCAGGAACTTGCCAAGTCCTTACCCGAATTTTCTTTGGTAAGATCTTTTAATTGTGTTGGAGATATTCTCGCACCATTACTAATTGCCGAGATTGGTGATGTTAGAAGGTTTAAGAACAAGCATTCCTTAATCGCTTATGCAGGGATTGACGCACCGCCTTACCAATCCGGTACCTTCTTCGCTACTGAACGGCACATCTCAAAACGTGGAAATGCGTATCTACGCAAGGTAGGATTTGAGGTTATGCAGTGCCTTATTAAGCATTCTCCGGAAGGTGATCCCGTTTACGACTTCATTCAGAAAAAACGCTCCGAAGCTAAGGCTTGCACCGAAGCCATGATTGCAGGGCTTAACAAATTTTTGCGTATTTACTATGGCAAAGTGAAAGAAATTATGCCGTAATTCTTATTAAATCTCATATACAGCAGGCGGCTAAAAAACGATATTTTATCCGCTATCTTTTTCTACGCTCTTTTTGAATTTAAGAGTGCAGATTTTTTATTAAACTTTTTTCGCAAAACCTATTGACTTTATTTAGCAGGTTTTTGTTTTGAGGAGGATCTACTATGAAAAAGCTATCAGTGATGTCTTATCTTTTGAAATTTTTTATTTGCAATCTGCTGTCACTTGCCATTTACGAGGTGTTGTTTCAGCTCCTGAACTTTGTAACGGAGGGATCTGTTGCGATTTACAGTGGAATGATGATTTCCAGCGGTTATACGCCCGATGATCTTTCCCCAACTATGCGTGCAGTTCTGCCAATCGTTCTTATGCTGCTTGCCGCGTCTGTGTTTTTTGTTTTTTATGTTTTGATGTTTTTCTCGCTAAAGCGAAATAAAAAGCACAGAGACGAATTCTTGCGTTCGATCGGTGCAGAAGCGTTTGATAGAAAAGAGTTTTCTAAAAGGTTCTTTAAAGAAGGTCCGGGTAAGTCCGAGTTTATCTGTTTCATAGTGCTTACCGTTATCGCAGCACTTTCATCATGTCTTTACATTCCGCTTTTGTCGTTCGTTTTTCAGCCTCAATTTGTTTTGACTGATTGTATACTTTCGCTTTTTTTGTTTGCAAAAGCGTTTTTCTTATACATATTTCCAATACCGGCAATAATCATGGTAATTATAAACGTTTCAACGTATTATATATATATTACGAAGATCGTTCCGTTGATCTACGAGAAATGGGCATCGGAAAGGATTCGTATTGACCATAACTCATAAATAAAGGGAACTCTTAATTTAATATCCTCGATAAAGGAAACCACTGTGTAAATTACACAGTGGTTTCCTTTATTTTATATCAATATCAAGCGGTGCATCAATTTCATCAGATACGTATTTTCCGTTTTTCTTTCTTTGCCTTACACATTCCGAAAGCAGATATTCTATCTGCCCATTGAGCGAACGAAAATCATCATCAGCCCAAGCGGCGAGTGCGTTATAGAGCTTTGGAGATAAACGAAGCGGAATTTGTTTCTTTTGTTGGTTATCTGCCATATCAGTACAAATTACCCGAATTTACTACAGGCTGTGCGTCGCGGTTTCCGCAAAGTACGACAAGAAGATTTGACACCATTGCGGCTTTTCTTTCTTCGTCAAGGTCAACAACATTATTTTTACTGAGTCTCTCAAGTGCCATTTCAAACATTCCGACAGCACCGTCAACGATCATTTTTCTGGCATCAATGATCGCCGATGCCTGCTGACGCTGGAGCATTACTGCAGCAATCTCTGGAGCGTATGCGAGGTAAGTAATACGTGCTTCAATAATTTCAAGACCGGCTTCGTTAACGCGCGCCTGTATCTCGTCACGTATTCTTGACGCAACTACGTCACTTGAACCGCGAAGGCTTCCTTCGTCGGCAACGCCGTCACCGGTCGTGTCAACATTAGGAGCAACGTCATAAGGATATATACGAACAACGTTACGAAGCGCACTGTCACACTGAAGCGAAAGATATTCCTTATAATTGTCTACATTAAATACAGCTTTTGCGGTGTCTACAACTCTCCACATAACAGCAATACCGATCTCAACGGGATTTCCGAGACAGTCGTTTATCTTTTGTCTGTTGTTGTTGAGCGTCATTATTTTGAGAGATATCTTTTTGCTTTCGCTCTCTGCCGCAACAGCGGCTGAAGTGCCGGTTGCTATAGGTGTGGCGTGAGATATTTTTACATCTCCGCTTTGATTTAGCTTTGTTTTAGATGCAGGATTGAAGCTTGACGAAAAAGGATTGATTGCGTAAAATCCGTCGCCTTTTATAGTACCGACATACTTACCGAAAAGAGTAACGACCAGTGCTTCCTGTGGCTTAAGAATTCTAAGTCCTGTAAGCGGAATCCATCCTATGCAAAAAACAATAAGCGATACCGCAAAAATTATCGCGCTTCCACCGTAGGGCTCGTTCATTTCTTCGGCGGCATCCATTTTTATTCCACCGTAAACAACTCCTGCAATCGCTATTCCGAGCAAAAGAAGGGTAGAGAGCAACACTATCATTCCATGCTTTTTGTTGGTTAAAATTTTTTCTTCCATAACAATACTCCTTTATCATTGTGATATCATAATGATATCATATATTGGTAGACTTGTCAAGGGGTTCAATAAAAAAGCCTTACGAATTTTTTCGTAAGGCTTTTTTATGTTAAGCTTTATTGCTGTGCTTTATAATCGTCTATGATCTTCTTTGCGTTTGCTGCAGGAACTTCCTCGTAACGAACGAACTGATAATCATAAGAACCGCGTCCCTGTGTCATTGCGCGAAGAGCGATCGGGTAGTCAAGGAGCTCAGACTTAGGAGCTTCTGCTTCAACTACTGTGTAACCCTTCTTTGCGGCAGGATTCATACCCATAACACGTCCGCGACGCTTGGTTATATCACCCATAACGTCCCCAACCATGTCCTCGGGAACTCTGATCTTCATCTCACCGACAGGCTCAAGGATAACGGGCTTTGCAACCTCAAGACACTTCTTATATGCAAGTGATGCGGCAGTTCTGAAGGAAACTTCATCCGAGTCAACTGCGTGATAAGAACCGTCGTAAAGATCGGCTGCGAGGTTGATAAGCGGGAAGCCTGCAACACCCTTTGTCATAGCGTCAACAAGACCCTTTTCAACTGCAGGGTAGAAGTTCTTCGGAACAGTACCACCAACTACCGAAACAGTAAATGTAAGTCCTTCTTCTTCGGAAGGAGCAAAGCGGATCTTTACGTGACCGTACTGACCGGATCCACCGTTCTGCTTTTTGTGCTTTCCTTCAACGTCCGCAGGTTTTGTGATCTTTTCACGGTAAGGAATCTTAGGAGCATCGTATTTAATGCTTGCACCAAAGCGTGCCTTAAGGCGAGCCGCAAGAACAGCGAGATGCATATCATCCATACCGTAAACGATCATCTGCTTGGTTTCCGAATCGTTTTCATAACGAATAGTGAGGTCTTCCTCTGTCATACGAGCGATAGCCTGAGAGATCTTGCTCTCGTCAGCAACAGATGCGGGAACCATGGCCTGTGCAAGATAAGGAGTCGGGAATGCGATCTTGCTGTAGGAGAAATTTGTGCCCCAAGTAAGCGTATCGTTTGTATTCGTGTTGCTGAGCTTTGCTGTCATACCGATATCGCCGCAAACGAGCTCGTTGGCTTCTGTTTGCTTCTTGCCGACAAGAGTATATATCTTACCGATTTTTTCTGTGTCACCTGTTGTGCGGTTGGTAAGCTCGGAGTCTTTCTTGAGAGTGCCGTTCATTACCTTGAAGAAGTTCATCTTACCAACGAAAGGGTCTGCAACAGTCTTGAAAATGAATATTGCGGGTTCACCGTCAACGTTGATATCCATTGTGTCCTCTTCGCCATTGGCGTCAATGATAAGCTCCTGCTTCTTGGCGGTATGACGCGGGAAGGATTCTGTGATGTGGTTGAGAAGCGTCCAAACGCCCCAAAGCTTTGTCGCAGCCCCGCAGAAAACGGGAACTATATCGCCGTGGATAATACCTTCGTGAACGCCGTTTACACATTCCATATGAGAAATATCTTCGCCTCCGAAGAATTTTTCCATAAGGTCCTCATTCGCACTTGCAACAGCCTCAAGGAGCATTTCATGGTATTTTTCTGCCGCTTCCATAGATTCCTCGGGGATAGGGCAGATAGAATGCGTTCCGTTTTTATCGAATACGTGAGCATCCATATCGACGAGGTCGATAGCGCCGACAACAACGCCGTCCTTTACCATAGGGATGGTAAGAGGGCAGATCTTTTTACCCCACTTATCGTGGAGTGCGTCAAGAACCTTTGCGAATCTTGCTTCATTGTCATCAAACTTATTAATGAAGAATGCTTTGGGAAGGTCTGCTTCGGTTGCGGCATCCCAAGCAAGCTCTGTACCAACCTGAATTCCGGCTTTTGCATCAACAACGATGACTGCGCTATCGGCAACTCTGAGTATTTGGTTGACTTCACCCGAAAAATCAAGGTATCCGGGAGTGTCAAGAACGTTAATTTTTATATCTTTCCAGGTGAGATTTGCAACCGATCCCGAAAGAGAAAACTTTCTTGCGATCTCTTCTGCATCGTAGTCAGATACTGTATTTCCGTCACTGATCTTTCCAAGGCGGTCCGTTACTCCGCTGATATAAAGCATAGCTTCATTGAGCGAGGTCTTTCCGCATCCGCCGTGACCGAGCAGTGCAACGTTTCTAATTCTGTCTGTGATAATTTTTGACATGGTATCCTCCTATGTTCTCTCCGCTTTTGCGGAGCTTAAAAGTTTCTATATATTTTAGAAAATATACAACACAACTATTATACAACAATATTGCACAAATTGCAATAGCAAAATGATATTTTTTTATGCTTAAATGCCAAAAAAACTGCAAGAATTTTGAAAAATTCTATTTCCAAGTGATGATATGTCCTCGCTTCGTGCGTTTGCTAGTGCGTTTAGCGTATATTTGAGATAGTCTGAACGGTTGAGTTTTCCTCTGAATGGCTCGGGAGTAAGGTATGGACAGTCTGTTTCTATGAGTATTTTTTCTATAGGAACTACCGATGCGACTTCTCGCACCTTTCTCGCATTTTTGAAGCTTATAACTCCGGAAAACGATATATACCAGCCTCTGCGTATCAACTCAAGAGCCATTTCGGAACTTCCACTGAAGCTATGAAGGACCCCTCGAATATTATAATGTTTTATGAGTGTTTCAAAGGTGTCTCCGTGGGCGTCTCTGTCATGTATTATTACGGGTATATCATATTCATATGCGATATCAAGCTGTCGAGTAAAGTATTCTTTTTGAAGCTCCTTATGTTCTGTATCCCAATAATAATCAAGCCCTATCTCACCAAGCGCAACTATTTTGTGCTTTTTTTGTTCGTCAAGCATGGAACGTAGCTTTGCAAGCTGGCAGTCAACATCGGGAAAATCAACGCAATCGCTTGGATGTATGCCTACGGCGGCAAACATGTTAGGATAGTTTGCCGCCTGAGCTATTACGTCGAGCGCATTATTCATATTTGTAGCAACATTAACTATATAGCGAACGTCACCTGAAAAAAGTTCAGGTAACAGCTTATCTGCTCCACCGTCGCACTCTTCAATGAAACGTTCGTCTGTATAATGTGCGTGAGTGTCAAAATATTGCATGACTTATCGGACTCTTTCTCCGAGAGGCGTGTCATCCGAAAGAAATACAACACGAATCTGTTCTTCTCCCGAAGCGAGTAACATACCGTTGCTTTCGATTCCGCAAAGAGTTGCGGGCTTAAGGTTCGCAACAACTATTATCTTCTTTCCAATAAGATCGTCAGACTCATAAAATTTTGCAATACCCGAAACCACCTGACGCTGTTCGTATCCAAGGTCTATCTGAAGCTTAAGTAGCTTTTTTGCCTTCGGTACTTTTTCGCACGCGACTATCTTCGCGGTTCTAAGCTCAACATTCATAAAGTCCTCAATGCCTATAAGGGCACAGCCTTCGGGCTTCTCGGGCTTTTGCTCGGCTTTTGCCGCTTCGGCAAGGGCGGCTGCGCGTTCGGCTTCTATCTCGGCAAGCATTTTTGCTTCGTCTATTCGCGCGAAAAGAACCTTGGAATCATTTACGGAGTCACCGGGAACAAGACCGCCAAATTTATCTTCTGTACCAATAAAGTCAGCCCAGATAAGATCGTCGTGAGTATTTGCCGCGCGCGCAGAGGTTATAAACTCAAGCTCCTTCGCGGCGCCAAGCTGTGTAAGTATTTCTACAGATGTTGCGGGGATAAAAGGCTCAAGCATGATAGCAGCCCAACGTATCGTTTCAAGCAAAGTATACAGTACAGTTCCGAGACGTGCGGTTTTGGCTTCATCCTTGGCAAGTACCCAAGGGGTTGTTTCGTCGATGTACTTGTTTGCGCGGCGGAGCAGGGCAACTATAGCGTCTGCGGCGTCGGCAATACGGTACCCATCCATGCAGTCACATACCTCTTTATATGTTTCAAGGCAGAGGTTTTTAAGCTCTGCGTCAAGTGTATCGGGCTCGGACGGCATCTGGATAACCTTGTCGAAATACTTTTTCTGCATATCGAGTGTACGTTTTACAAGATTGCCAAGATTGTTTACAAGGTCTCCGTTAAAACGGTTGATAACGTTTTCATAGGTAATGCTTCCGTCGGAATTGTAAGGCATTTCGGAAAGCGCATAGTAGCGCACACCGTCAACAGTAAATCTATCTGCAAGCTCGTCCGCATAAATCACGTTGCCTTTTGATTTTGACATCTTGTCCATACCAAAATTAAACCAAGGATGACCGAACACCTTCTTGGGAAGTGGAAGATCGAGAGCCATAAGGAAAATAGGCCAATAAATAGTGTGGAAGCGAAGAATATCCTTTCCGATTATGTGTACGCTTGCAGGCCAAAGCTCACGGAAGGATTCGGATTGCTCTTCGTAGGATTTGTCGGGGTCATATCCGATAGCTGTGATATAGTTGCTGAGAGCGTCAAGCCATACGTAGGTTACATGATTGCTGTCAAAGGTTGGAACGCCCCACTTGAAGGATGTACGCGAAACACAAAGGTCCTGAAGACCTGCCTTTAAGAAATTGTTGACCATTTCCTTCTTTCTTGATTCGGGCTCAATAAATTCGGGATTGTCTTCGATATATTTAAGCAGGCGGTCGGCGTACTTGTTCATATTGAAGAAATATGCTTCCTCTCTTGCCTGAGATACGGGTCTGCCACAATCGGGACACTTTCCGTCAACTATCTGCGTATCGGTAAAGAATGATTCGCAGGGGGTGCAATACCAGCCTTCGTAATAGCCCTTATAAATATCGCCTTGTTCGAAGAATCTCTTGAATATTTTTGATACTGCGTTTACATGATAATCGTCGGTCGTACGGATAAAATAGTCGTAGCTTGTATTCATTTTATCCCAGATGCCCTTTACCTCTGCCGCAACACCGTCAACGTACCTCTGCGGTGTAATACCGGCTTCGTTTGCAAGGTTTTCTATCTTCTGACCGTGCTCGTCGGTTCCGGTGCAGAAAAACACATCATAACCGCGCGCTCTCTTATATCTTGCAAGTGCGTCGGTCATAATGATCTCATAAGTATTTCCAAAATGAGGCTTGCGCGACGCGTATGCAATCGCGGTGGTTATATAAAATTTTTCTTTGTTCATAGTGTTTTCCTCCAAAATTGTACTCATAAATTATATTATACCAACTTTTTTTAAAATTTACAAGATATATCGAGATATTTTAGAGATAAATCACAAATATTTTTCAAAAGCGTTCTGATACCAAGCTCTGCACAAATCGGTAAAATCCGCCAATTCTCAATACCATATTTACAAACCCCAACCAAATATGATATAATTTTCTCGTCTCCCAGCCCGGAACGGAGAATTTTATGAAAAAGAAAATTATATGTATTTTTGTCGCTGCTTTGATGATGACCACGAATTTTATAGTACCTATAAATGCACTTGCGACTTCATACACGGTTACGGATACATACAAAAAAAGCATATTTTACAAAAGACTTGAGTCACTGAAGCTTACGGGAGACCAAAGGCGTGATATAGTCAATATAGCAATAACTCAGCTTGGATATCACGAAGGAAACAGTAAATCGGATTTTGACGGAATGAATTACGGCGGAACCTCGAATTACGTTGAATATAACTATGCTAACAAAAAAATATACAGTAACAACAATACATACAGCTATGCGTGGTGCGCATCGTTTATTACTTGGTGTGCAAGGCAGGCGGGAATTGAGACTTCGACTGTGACAAATTCGGTCAGCTGTGATTATTTCGTATCGGATTTTAAATCCAAGTCACGCTATAAAACACGTGCTTCTGGGTATTCTCCGATAGCGGGAGACTTGATCTTTTTCAAGGCGCCCGATTCAAGCCGTACTTATGCATCACATATTGGTGTCGTTGTTGGAACTGACTCGACCTACGTTTATACAATAGAAGGCAACACCTCTCGCGGACTTGTAAACGCAAGAAGGTATGCGCTTAATAATTCTACTATAGTAGGATACGCTGTTCCCGATTATAAGGGAACACTTGGAAATTATGGCGATTTTGAGCTTTTGTCGGGTTACGTTGAACCGGGAATATATACTGTAAACTCGTCGGTCCCTCTTAACATACGTTCGGGACCCTCCAGCTCATATTCCAAAATAGGAGAAATTCCAAACGGAGCAAAGGTCGAAATCGATAAGGCTTCAGGGGATTTTGCAAGTGTAACATATAATGGAATAATGGGCTGGGTGTCTCTAAAATATTTGAGACTTACCGAATGTTATACTTACGAGATCACCTACGATACGGGAGATGCGAATATTTCACTCTCGGCAACCCAGAAACAGTTTGGCGTTCCTGCTAATATAACAGTCGAAAAGCCGAGCAGAGAAGGTTATTTGTTTATGGGCTGGTCGAAAAATAAAACTGCTACAGAACCCGACTATTTCCCGGGAGACAGCTATGAATCGGATTCGAATATAACATTGTATGCCGTCTGGCGCCCTCTTTCCGTAACGATTGAATTTTTCGATGATGACGGACGTCTTCTTCACAAAAAAGATTATAAATACGGAGATAACGTAATTGAGCCTAACGATCCCGAAGGAAAGGTCGTAGACGGTATCATATACATTTTTGAATCATGGGACAGTACGGTCGATTATGTCGCAACGGAAAACAGACGATATACTGCTGTTTATAGGGCTGTGAAAATTGAAGATATAACGGAATCGACAAAGCCGACAGACAGTATGTCTCCCGATACAACAAGACCGTATATATTACAAAGTCAGTTTGAAAGCACTTCGAAGAATGATACTAATAGAATAAAGAACAATAAAATTTCAACTGCTGTTAATATTGTACTTGTGCTGCTTTCAGTATCATTTACGGGTGCTGTTATAATCGGAAAACGAAATCAATAAAAAACTCCGAAAAATTAAAATACCTATTGCAAAAATATGGGCTCTTGTGGTATAATATAAGAAACATATTATAAGGCTGATTATGCCACACGGAGGTTTCACTTGATAGTAGCACTTGAAGATGCAAAATATAAGCTTATAGGACTTAGGGACACTCTTGCTGAGCTTGGCTCTGCTATACGCATTAACGAATTGAAGGAATCTCTCCCGGGTCTTGAGGCACAGACTCTCGTTGAGAATTTTTGGGCGGACAAGGACAACTCATCGAAAATATTGCAAACTATAAAGCAAACGCAGGACAAAATAGAGGAATATGAGCGCCTTTGCGCAAAGCTTGAGGACGCAATAGCTCTTGCTGAAATGGCAATTGAGGAAAACGATGAAGCAAGTGTTCCCGACGTTGAAAACGAACTTAAAGAAATAATAGCCAAAGAAGAAGAAATGCGCACAGAGATACTTCTGTCCGGTGAGTATGACAAAAACAATGCTATCATCTCATTCCATCCGGGGGCAGGCGGAACAGAGGCGCAGGATTGGGCTCTTATGCTTTACCGCATGATAACAAGATGGGCTGAAAGACATAAATTCAAGGTCAAGCTGACAGACTGGCTTGACGGAGAAGAAGCGGGGCTTAAAAGCGCAACCATTATGGTAGAAGGAACGAACGCATACGGGTATCTCAAGAGTGAGCATGGCGTTCACCGTCTCGTCCGTGTTTCTCCCTTCGATTCGTCGGGACGCAGACATACGTCTTTTTCATCTATTGAGGTTATGCCCGAGTTTGATAAGCTTGACGAGATAACGATAAGAGAAGAAGATTATGACTTTATGCCTTACCATTCGAGCGGTGCGGGCGGACAGAACGTCAACAAAGTCAGCTCGGCGGTAAGAATTTATCATAAGCCTACGGGTATCGTTGTTACGTGTCAGACAGAGCGTTCACAGCTTCAAAACAAAGAGACTGCTATGAGAATGCTTAAGTCCAAGCTTATGGAGATAAAAATACGCGAAAGACTTGAGACTATTGAGGACGTTCGCGGAGTCAAGACCAACATTGAATGGGGTAACCAGATACGCTCTTACGTATTTATGCCGTATACTCTTGCCAAAGATACGCGTACAGGATACGAAGAAGTTAATATCACCGCAGTTATGGACGGTGAGATAGACGGGTTTATCAACGCGTATCTTAAAGAAAATTCTAAGAACACAAGCGCGCTGTAAAAAATGTTTGAAAGGCGGATCGCAAATGAAACAAAAGAAGTGTGATTATATCGGACTGTCGCTTATCGCTTCGATAGTTGTGTTGATTGTTGTATTTCTTGTTACTTGTATAAAAAAGAAAAGCTTTTTAGCCGCTCTGTCTGCGGTTGCAGCAGTTAATGTGGTTGGGTGCTTGTGGCTGTTAAAGCACAATCGCAAAAAG
>JAZODV010000049.1:0-21399 GCA_045597185.1 Eubacteriales bacterium | reverse complement strand
CATTGAATGTATTTTTTATCTTCCGTTGGGATTTGGGACACAACGGCGATGCTTGCTGAGACCGATGGACCGTTTGTCATGACAAACGCGATGCTTGCTAAGACTAACGGACATATTAGCAAGAATGGCTTTTGGATGTCCAAAAGCAGTGCTTGCTGCGACTGATAGACAAGCAGAGCGTTATCAAAGTTTCTTTATAACTTGCGTTGCAATTCCTTGAATCTGTACATTGCGCTCAATACGATCATCGTAATTGGGATTTTCAGCGTGAAGCAAATATGCTTTTTTATCGGGAAGATAGGTGATAGTCTTAAGTAGAGTTTCAATTCCGTTTACAAGGACAACTGCATAATCACCGTCCCTGCAAGTATTCTGCTCACGCACGATAACGAGATCGCCATCGTCAACTCCGATGCCCGTCATCGAATCACCCTTCGCGGTAAGAATGAAAAATTTTCCGTCACCAACGAGTGCGATAGGCAGAGGAATAATGTCCGCTTCTTCCACGTTTGGTTCACTCGGCAACCCACAGGACACAGTAGAATCGTATCGAATTGCGGGCGTTGTTTCAAACATATTGCGCGATAGATTCGTGCCGATACTACGGCGACCGTTGTACTCGATCTCGCCGTGTTCCTTCATATCGGTGAGGTATCTCTGCACCGAGGTCTTGGAGATACCCGTCCCCGCCGCGATGTCGCGCACCGTCGGGGACTTGCGGTTCTCCATAAAATATTCGTCTATAAATTGGCGGATCGCCTCCGCTCTTTCGGGACTCCACTTATTCATAAATGCCTCCAAATTATACAAGGTACAATTGTACCGTGTAGTAATTATAGCACACGAAAGAAAGATTGTCAATAGGTTTCATAAAAATTTCACAACGACAAAACGAGGTCGCACTTTCGTGCGGCCTCGTCGCGGTAGGTATTTGATTTTACTTAGTCCACCATCCTGGCTTTCCATCCGTAGCTCTTGCGCCGTCTGCTTTGAAAGTAAATTTAAGTCCAAAACTTTCGCACCATTTGGCAATATCGGAAAGTTCTTTTCCTCCAATAATCCATAATGCACCATTTACGTTGCGCTTATCAATATATGGAATTCCAAGTGCATTTAACAGTGCAAATACATTTTCAAATGATTCTTTTGCCTCTGAAAAAGATATTTGCCCCATAGTTTCTTTGTTAAAAGCATCTTGATTTTTTTGAATGGTAGGCTCTGTGTTAAGAGGCTCGGTCACAATTTGCTTATTTGATGTGGCCATCTCGACTTGTTCCTCCACCAGTGAAAAATCAAACATAGACATTTGCGTTGATCGATTTTCTTTTTCAACGGAAGTCTTTTTCTCTTCGGTACTACTATCGATTGTTTCAATTGTGCCACTTGTGTTCAATGCCGCTGCAACTGTTTCCATATCAAGAGGTTCGTCCTCTTTAGAATCGGAAATAATATTTGCAGCGCGTGCTTTAACACGATCTAACAATTCAGATCTTTCCGTTACGGACTCAATGTTCGGATCATCCGCTTCGGGTGCAATACCATACAAGGAAAGCTCAGATACAACTCGTTCGATTGTCTTATCGGGATCACGGAAGTATTCACTTCCTCTGATTCGAATAAATCTCCAACCCAAGCGCTCCAAAATGGTTTGACGTTCCATATCTTCGCGAATTTTTGCTTCTCCACTATGATATCTTTCTCCATCACATTCAATGGCGACCGTCTTTTTGCCACAAACAACGACCATATCAAGTCTATAGGCGCCCACCTTCCACTGTTGAATAAGTTTATAGCCTCGATTAACCAACGCTTGAGCAACTCCGATTTCAAAAGGAGAATCTGCTTTCTTTTCTATTTCCGTATGTCGAAGTTCAACAGCATTTGGGTTAAGAGAATAGTCGATTAATGTCTTTCGAATATCACCTGGCTTTAAGTCAGTGGCGGCATCTAACGAATCGACTACCCAGAGCTGATCCTTTGCTCTACTTGCAGCAACATTGTAACGCTTTCTATAAGAATCATCCGGACCAAAATTTTGTAGATGAATTGGTGCTGGATGATCGGTCGTAACACTATCTACCACACTTAAGAAGATAACATCTCTTTCATCACCTTGGAAGTTTGATGCATTACCACAAAGTATATCGCGTTCAACAATGTCGGTATGATCAATAGTTTCTTCTATAAGTCGCTGAACACATCTTACTTGTTCATCACCAAGCAAAGAAATTACACCAAATGTTTTGCCATCATATTCCGGTTGCTCGATGCAGGCTTTCATCAATGCAACGATAGCTTGCGCCTCGTTGGGATTGGTCTTATTGTTAAGTCTCTTACCATCAGCAACACGATAGTTGACCACGGCAGGAAGTAGCGTACTATTGCTGGCATCTCTCAAGGGCTTGATCTTATAATCATAAGATAGCATATTGCTAAATCCAATTATCTCGGGAACACAGCGGAAATGTTCACGCAGCATCAAGGGTTGGAATGTGGTTTTAGCAATATCATAAATAGATGTTTTCGCATCATACAAATGTGAATTTGGAATTTTTCCTTGAATGAACATTTGCTGTAGCGAATTCATTTTATCTACTTCAACGCCAACAGCCATAGGACTTACCTGTTTGTCATCTCCAACAATGATCAATTTCTTGCCCATATACAGAATTGCCAAGGAGGAAACATCAGATTGGCTTGCCTCATCAATAATGATTACATCGAAGCAATTTTCTTTTGGATTTAGACTTTCCAGTGCACGATTGATGGGCATTATCCAGCTTGGAACAGCAACTTGGCACTTGCACATCAATTCTCGAGCTTTTGCTTTAAGTGCGGGCGCATTTTTACCGGTTCCTTTGCCGATTTTCTTTACAGTCTGCTTCCAGCCTTGAAGCGCTTGCTGCATATCTCTATCACCCTCGGCTCTACGAAGCAAGTGATACCATGCACTTTTTTCTGCATATTTGGCAGTGATTTCTCGGTAATTTTTGCTCAAAAGAATACTCTTGTTTTGCAATTCTCGGAACGGCTGCTCGGTAAGTTCCTCAACAATTCCGGAGAGCTGCTTCCATTTCCAAGCCAACTCAATGGTATCGGGTGCAACATTAGATCCATGGACTCCATCACGGTTTCGAATAGCATCAGCCCATTGCGGTGCTATCGGTTCCAAACGCATAAGCATTTCTTTGCGATGTTGCTGAAGCTCATATTTTTTATATATTTGTCCTAATTTTGCATAAACATCGGAGTATGCATCGGAATTTTCGCTCTGAATCGATTTAATAACATTGTAACAATAAGAACTTTCCGAACGACGTCCCTTTTTCAAGGCGGAAATGTTAGATTCCAAAACATTATTGAAACGTTCTAACTCCCAAATGCAATAACAAATGTCACAAATTTCGGGAATCACCGATGAAACTGCAGCCAACTTTTTCTCTGTTGCTATAGCATCGGAATCCAAAGTGTTTTGGTCGAAGAGGGTGTTTGCCGAAAGTCCAACCGCATTGATCTTTGTTAAAAGAGGATTGTATGCATTTTCATACCAACTCAGATATTTTAAAATATTGGGAATCCAGTTTTTCGCAATGCGTTCGGGTTCGTAGGCATCAAGATCGGAAAAAGCAGGGACACCGTGTATCGAAAGCAAATCATTCCAATATCTTGCGCATATATCTCTATAATTTTTGAGTTCAATGATATGAAGGATAAGTTCGCAATCTTTCTTTGATTGTACGGGGTGCCCATTGACAGAAATGTTTTCAAGGACAGGTAACACATCCTTGTTTAACATAAGTGTAAATTTCGATACTCTTCCTTTTTTCTCAAAAATATCCTTTAATTTTGTCAAAGGGGTAGTATAGAGCTCAATTTTATAATCGCCAACAAACTTGATATCCTGCCCAAATTGTTCACCTATTAAATTTTCCGCAAAATCGCAGGTTTTAGATATTTGCTCAATAAGCAAATTCCAACGCTTTTGATATGCTCCGCCGTTCTTTCCGTCAACTGCGGCGCTCGTCATCCACGGTTCGAACCGTTCAAACGACATTGCATAGGATTTCAAGTCTAAAACGGCAGATATTTCCGGATAATGGAGGTCAAAACTGACATTGCCTTTTGTAAAAGTGATTTTATGATCTTCGGAATTGTTGGTAAATGACCATTGAGCCGTATTTGAAAGCTGAGCCAACTTTTGTTTGGATTCATGTATAGAATCAATGGTGCGAGAATAATCGGAAGGAGATATGATTGATTCCGGATTAGGAATTTCCTTACTCAATTCCACTTCGTCTTCCGCAGTAATAGATTCATTACTGCGGTACAGCTCTAACAGCTCAGAAAAGGACATTGGGAGCGGAGAATCAAGATGTACTCGTCCCGGAATATAAGAAAGGTCTTCTGCGTGCTCTAATACAAATGCCGCTGCTTTTGAAGGAGATATTTCCTCACCGTTATATACAATGCAGTTGCACTCTTGGTTAATAATGCGAAAGATTTTACGACGAACATCTGCCAGATCGGATATTATTTGGCGACGTTCTTGCGCAATCTTATCCATTTCCTTTTTGATTTCATGTGATGTGGTTCGAGACATAAAATCAGTAATTCCATCAATTGATCTTTCCATATCAACGTTGGAATCTTCTAATACCGAAACGCAGAGATTTTGCAATCCGGGAGCGACTTTATCTTTAAGAACATGCAATGCTTTTGGGGTGTGGCTGGTTACAAGCACACTCTTACCTTGAGCAAGGAAATGCCCCATCAAATTGGCAATAGTATGCGTTTTTCCTGTTCCGGGAGGGCCCTGTACCAATACGGCATTGTATTTTTCAATACGTTTAGCAATTTCAAGTTGTTCCTTATTAGCCTCTTTGGATAATAAGACATCACCGCTTTCACCGCCCACCGCCGCGAGTTGCTCTTCTAAAGTTTCTTCATCATCGTCGTCGGGGAGTTCTACTTTTCCGCCGCTAACGATTTCTCTTATCGGCGCGGGAATATAACCTGTTTCCGAAACATTTTCAATAATTTGCTCTATTGCCTTTAATGTTCCGTCAAGTCTTTTTCTCATAATATAGACGGGATCCATATACAATAGCAGGCGGTTTCCATTGCGCCAATTTTCGGGAATGCCAGACTCTGAAAAGCGACTATCCGACGAAAGTTGATGAACCAAAACTTTCAAAAATGCGGGAGTGTCGTTTCTGTCAAGTGGGTGATAGTCATTTTTTTGAAGGTCTGCTTGAAGTTGATTTATTGCCTGCAAATTTACATCATCCATTGTTTGAAATACAATGGAATACAGTTCGGGCTGAGAATCAATTTCTTCCACAAAAACGGTATTGTTCGCAGGATCATAGTTGATTCTGACACGTTTTGTAAGAACGGGATGCTTTACGTTGGGATTCTTTTTGTCTAAAAGGATACCGTTCGCAACAATTAATTCTTTCGTTTCGGAATCTCTTTGCAATTCAAAATAAAGCCTATACAAGTCCGCAAAAAGATTTCTCGTTTGATAAATAATTTTTTGACGTTCAGCCCACACTTGTCGCTTGGCAACCCATTCGTTATAGGTATCGACTCTCTTGAAATTGTCCGTGAATTTTTCTGCTTCATTGTCAATATCAGAAGGAGTGTCTATATTTTGAACCGTAGGTCTAATTTCAAAATATGAAGGTTCGTTCTTAAACAAATCCCATCCGGGCTGCAACCATTCAGCAAAAATAGGGTCTGGGGTAGGACATTTTTCAAACTCGGGTTTCCGCACGGATAATAAAATATTTCCATCGTCAGCAGAGTCATCGTTTTCAACTCTATCGCGATAAAAAACAGAAATATTATCCGGATCGTCGGGTAGGCTCGAAACAGTTCTTGCCCACGGATACTCCGCGTAATTCACTATTGCTTTTTGCTTTAATTTGTTGAGTTCTCTAATGAACTGAAATAACGATACCACCTTGGTTTGATCTTGAACAGAATTATCGATTATTTCTTGATTTTGTTCTAACATAGTATTCTCCTTTCTGTTCTTTCATCAAACCTTATCTTCGGCTTGCCCGCTTTTAATCCATTCATCGATTTCGCTGGGCTTAAACATCCAGTTACGGCCGACTTTATGAGCAGGCATATTTTTCTTGGCAATCCATACAAGCATTGTATCGCGGCTTATTCCAAGATAAGCACATATTTCTTTAGTAGAGTACCAACGATCTGGCATATCAAGCTTTGTAGACATTTTCATATCTCCTTAAAAACTTCTTCTTTTATATTGTATCATAAAATTTCCATTTTTTCAATAGTATATTGACGATTTGTGTCGGATTGCCTCGATTTAATTAGACTTGTTTGGAGCAAAAAGCCGTCCACAGACAGTCATCTGTGAACGGCGATATTTTATTGATTATTTAATGTCTCTATTGCTATTTGCATACCGAGCTTAAACGCATATTCAAAAATGGCTGCTTCGCCGAGACTCATATACTCGTTCCAACAATCGTGGAACTTTTCGAATATTTCTTTCTGCTCATCGGTGAAGCTTTTCTCCAACTCCTCGTGATGCCGTGACATATAACCGAGCAGTTCTTTCATTTCTTTGGTATTTGTTCGGCTATCCTCTTGGGGGATGATGTTTCCGTGCCAAAGTTCGTTGATGATCGACCTCATTGATAAATCACCTCCTGCAAAACTATTTCTTCCGCGCTCGCCTTGATGTTGTTCATCTCGGCTGCCCATTGAAGTGAGTTGTGAGCCTTCAGAATTTCGTCTATGTCACGTTCTTGGGCGAGGTGAGGAATTATGTCATCGAGCAATTCTTGAGCGTGAATATCAATGGCGTGTAGGTATTCGTTTAATCGTCCTTCGGTGAGCAGGGTGGTGTAAGTTCCGCGACGGTGCTTTTTCATAAAGTCAAGACGCAGGTTGGCATACTTACCGAGAGTGTAGTTTGTCTGTTCGGGGAGCGCAAGATCGGGGGAGTAAAGACCGTGATGTTCGGTATAAGTAGTCTGATTTTTCATTGTAAATATCCTTTCTTCAAAATGTGTTTGTTTGGCATCAACTATCAAGGATATTTACTTAGGCGGTGCTCGGGCGTGATGCCAACAACAGCAGATTGACATCACATAACACCGAACACAAAAAGAAATCCGAACCCTTCGCCTACCGGCTTTGGGTTCGGATTTCTACTGTTTGGTGCCGGCGGTGGGGGTCGAACCCACACGGTGTTGCCACCAACGGATTTTGAGTCCGTCAAGTCTGCCAATTCCATCACGCCGGCGCGTACTTTAAGATTATATCACAACTATACCAAAAAAGTCAATAGCTTTTAAAAATAAAAATGAAAAGTATTGCTACTTTTCATTTTCATAATCTCTTTATAAAATAATTCCGCCGCCGTAAAGCAGCTCGTCTCTGTATATTACGGCAGACTGTCCCGGTGCGGGCGCGCGTTGAGGCTCGTCGAAAACTATTCTCAAACGACCGTCGCCCATATCGAAGATTTGCGCCGACGCAGGTGTGTGCGCGTATCTTATTTTTACGTAATATTTTTCACCGAACGAGAGCATGGGAGAGATGTTTGCCGAGCGCAGAGTTACCTCTTTTGCAAAAAGCTCTTCGTTGCGACCGAGCGTTACGGTGTTTTTTTTTGCGTCTTTTGATAAAACGTACATAGGCTCACCAAACGCAACGCCAAGCCCTTTGCGCTGTCCAACGGTATAGTGAATAGAGCCTCTGTGCTTTCCTATTACGTTACCGCTTTTGTCAAGATAATCACCGTTTTGAATTTTTATATTGGGTGTGCTTTTCACTATAAATGAAGCATAATCACCGTCGGGAATAAAGCAGATATCCTGACTGTCCTTGCGTTCCGCGTTTATAAATCCGTTAGCCGCCGCGATCTCTCTTATGACGGATTTGGTCATATCTCCAAGCGGAAAAAGGGAAGCGTTTATTTGTTTTTCGTCAAGCTGCCACAGCACGTAGCTCTGATCTTTTTTTGAATCAGCGGCACATTTTATAAGTGTATGACCGTTGACATTTTCTTTTCTTGAATAATGACCTGTAGCGATGCCGTCAAATCCGTGCTCTAACGCATAATCAAGGAAAAGCCCGAATTTGATTTTTTTATTGCAGGTAACGCAAGGATTGGGGGTTTCTCCGTTAATATAAGAAAGACAAAATTCTTTTTTTATAAGCTCGTCAAACTCGTTTCTAAAATCAAGAGTTATATGCTCGATTCCTATTTTTTTGCAGATTTTTGCGGCGTCATCGGCGTCTGAAGCATTGCCCGACAAAAGCATAGTCGCGCCGACCGTTTCATATCCGTTGTTCTTTAATTTAAGTGCGGCAACGGCACTGTCAACACCGCCGCTCATTGCACAAAGTATCTTTTTCATATTCAACCGTTCCACGAGAATTTTGTAAGCTCGCCCGAGTCAAGTAAGCCTTCATAATTTCGTTGCCTTAACACCTCATAGACCGCAACAGCCACCGAGTTTGAAAGATTAAGCGACCTCAGATGATTTCTCATAGGTATTCTGACCGTTCTTTCGGGATTTTTATATAACAGCTCCTCGGGAAGTCCTTTTGTTTCTTTTCCAAACATTAAAAATACCTTTTGCGGATATTCTATCTCTGAAAATCCTTTCGGTGCTTTCGTTGAGAAATAATAAACCTCGGCATCGGGATTTTTTGTGTAAAAATCTTCGATGTTTTCGTAATACGTGATATCGAGCTGGTGCCAATAATCGAGTCCAGCGCGCTTAAGCTTTCGGTCGTCTATTTCGAAGCCAAGTGGCTTTATAAGATGGAGCGACGCACCGACAGCCGCGCAGGTTCTCGCTATATTTCCCGTATTTTGCGGTATTTCGGGTTCAAGTAAAACTATATTTATATCCATGTTGTCTCCGTAAATTTTTATTATAGAACAATTATAACACAGACAGTGTTTTTTTGCAATATCTTTAAGCCTCTTACTAAAAATATCAGGTTTTCTAATAAAATTTACAAAAAGGTCGTGCATTTTATCTTAATATGTAGTATAATAAAGTGATAGACTATATTTTTGAAAGGTAAATCTAAAAAATGGGACTTATAAATGCAATTTTCGGTACTTACAGTGAGCGTCAGATAAAAAAGATAAAAAAGCTTGCGCGTCAGGTCGATGCTCTTTCGGATAAATACGGCGCTATGTCAAATGACGAGCTTCGCGGAATTACCGCTCTTCTAAAAGAGCGTCTTGATTCCGGAGAAACGCTTGACGATATTTTGCCCGATGCTTTTGCTGCTGTAAGAGAGGCGGATCACAGAGTTCTCGGCAAGCGTCCGTTCTTCGTTCAGATAATGGGTGGTATACTTCTTCATCAGGGAAGAATTGCGGAAATGAAGACCGGTGAAGGAAAAACGCTTGTAGCAACAATGCCGGCGTATCTTAATGCTTTGGCGGGTTACGGTGTTCACATCGTTACGGTAAACGATTATCTTGCAAAGCGTGACAGCGAAGAAATGGGACGCGTGTATGAGTTTTTGGGTCTCACTACAGGTCTTGTCGTTCACGGTCAAAGCAGAGGTGAAAAGCAAGCTGCTTATGCTGCTGACATAACCTACGGAACTAATAACGAATTCGGTTTTGATTATCTTCGTGACAATATGGTGGTTTATAAGGAACAAATGGTTCAAAGAGGTCACGCTTTCGCTATAGTTGACGAGGTCGACTCAATACTTATAGATGAAGCCAGAACTCCGCTTATCATTTCGGGTGAGGGCGAAGAGTCTACAGACATGTATGAAAAGGCTGATAAGTTTGTTTCACGCCTCAAAAAGCTTGTTATAAAAGAACTTGATGAAAAAGAAAACCACGATTCACTTGATGCCGACTATATTGTATACGAAAAGCGCAACAATGCTGTTCTGACTCCGTCGGGTGCAAAAAAAGCCGAGAGCTTTTTCGGCGTTGAAAATTTCACAGATTCTGCTAATACTGAGCTTGCGCACTACGTAAATAACGCGATACGCGCCCACGGATGTATGCACAGAGACCAGGACTATATAGTTAACGACAGCGGTGTTGTTATTGTCGACTCCTTTACAGGACGTCTTATGCCGGGACGTCGTTATTCCAACGGTCTACATCAGGCAATAGAAGCAAAAGAACACGTTAAGGTTCAGAAAGAGAACAAAACACTTGCAACGATAACCTTTCAGAATTTCTTCCGTATGTATCATAAGCTTTCGGGTATGACGGGAACCGCGCTTACAGAGCAGGAGGAGTTCCGTGAAATATACGGTCTTGACGTTGTCGAGGTTCCGACAAACAAGCCTATGGTGCGTATAGATGCTCCCGATAACGTTTACAAAAACACACGCGGAAAATACAACGCAATAATTGAGCAGATAAAGGAATGTCACGAAAAAGGGCAGCCTGTTCTTGTTGGTACTGTCACTATCGATAAATCAGAAGAGCTTTCGGCAAAGCTTAAACGTGAGGGAATAAAGCATAACGTTCTCAACGCAAAATATCACGAAAAGGAAGCCGAAATAGTTGCGCAGGCGGGCAGACTTGGGGCTGTAACGATTTCTACTAACATGGCAGGACGCGGAACCGACATTATGCTTGGCGGTAATCCCGAGTTTATGGCAAAAGCAGAGATGCGTAAAATGGAGATCCGCGAGGACCTTATTGCGTCAGCTACCGGTACTGCCGAGATTGACGACGAGGACGTAAATGAAGCTCGCAGAATATTCAGAGAGCTTTACGAGAAGTACAAGGAGCAGATAGAGCCCGAAGCAAATAAGGTCAGAGAAGCAGGCGGTCTTTATATAATCGGTACGGAGCGTCACGAAAGCCGACGCATAGACAATCAGCTTCGTGGAAGATCGGGCCGTCAGGGAGATCCCGGCGAATCCAAATTCTATCTTTCGCTTGAAGACGATCTTATGCGTCTTTTCGGTAGCGAACGTATTTTGAGTATTGTTGAGCGTCTCGGACTTGAAGAGGATATGCCGATAAACGCAGGGATACTTTCGAACTCTATTGAATCAGCTCAAAAGAGAATTGAGGATAACAACTTTAAGCGCAGACGCGACGTTATCACCTACGACGACGTTATGAACCAACAGCGCGCCATCATTTATAAACAGCGCGGCGAGGTTCTTAACGGAGAAAATGTTTCCGAAACTATTCTTTCTATGATACGTTCTACAGTAGAAGAAACCGTTGAACGCTTTACGTCGGGAGATTCTTCTACGGATTGGGATCTTGTCGGTCTTAAAAATTATTATCTTGGTCTTATAACAGAACCGGATGATTTCGATTACTCGGACGATGAACGCAAAAAGCTTAAGAAAAACGAATTTACCTCAATTCTAGTTGACCGCGCTGTCAAAAAATATCACGAAAAAGAAGAAATGTTCGGTGCTGAAACCTTCAGAGAGGTTGAACGTTCTGTGCTTCTCCGAAACGTTGACAAGCGTTGGATGGACCATATAGACGCTATGGATAACCTTAAGAGTGAGATAGGTCTTCAGGCATACGCACAGCGTAATCCTGTAAACGAATACCGTATTGCGGGCGCTGAAATGTTTGATGAGATGATAGCGGAAATTCGTGAAGGTACTGTCAGAATGATACTCTCCATTATACCGAGAGAAAAAGCAGTCGAGCGTGTACAGGTGGCAAGAGCTGTAGCCGAGGGCTTTTCGGGCGGTCAAAGAAGACGAAAGGTTACTGTCGCGCCTCAGCAAAAGCCAAAGGGTATCACAATATCGGGTAAAGAGAAGATAGGAAGAAACGAGCCGTGTCCGTGCGGTTCGGGCAAAAAATATAAAAACTGTTGCGGCGCAAACCCGGGAGTAAACAACTGATATGGGCTTCGGTATACTTTTTATAGGATATATCGCGGCTTACATTATGTCGCTCGCCGGTGCATACGGCTGTTTTCCTGCAACAATTGGGTGCATAGTTATGATGTATGCGCTAACAAAGCTTCTTGATTATGAACCGTATTTTAAGTATGCATTTTTCACATTGATACCACTTACACTGTGTGTCGGATATCGACTTTTCGCAGAGGTAACCTTTATGTTCGGTTTGTTTTTGCCGAGATTTTTGGGATACGAAATAACCGAAACAGTTTTTGCATACGGCAAGGTGTTCTTTGACCTAGTATTCAATGTAGTACTGTTTATTGCTATATATAAGATCGCGAAAGCTACCGAGGTTGAAAAAACGCAGAAAGCATCAATACGGAACATTGTTTTCTTTGCGTTATATTCGGTGACAGCTATAGTGAATGAGATATATCCTAACAGGTACATCTTTATGGGGTCAATGATAATTTACCTCGTTACCGTTATATTGAACAGCGTATGTATATGCTCTTGCTATATGCGTATCTGCGACGAATCGGACAGAGATATGACGGCGAAGCGCTCAAAAATCGAAGCCATTAATAAATTCCGCGATGAATTTGACAGAAAAGAAGAAAAAGCAATAGAAGCGAACAAAGAATATCACATGCAAAAGATACACAAACGGCTTGACAGAATAGAGCAGGGAAAGAAGCGCAGTCAGGCCAAAAAGAAAAAATAATCGGAAGGGAGAAAAATATGACAGACCGACAAAATAAAAAAGCAAAAAAAATGGGCTTAGGTCTTATATCGGCAGGCTTTATATTCTTCTTTTTTCCTGATTTTACGGTGATTGACATTCTACCGGACATCATAGGATATATTCTGATATCTGTCGGACTCACAAGACTTTCCGATATGTATGACGAATTTACCGACACAAAGAAAGCATTTCACCGTCTTGTTTTATTTGGGGCGGTGAAAATACTTGGAGTATTTATAGTTTATCTTTTTAGTGACGGAAATGAACAGCCAACGACTATACTTACGACCGTATTTATTCTTGCCACCGCGGAGTGTTTGCTTTTGATACCTGCATACTTAAAGTTTTTTAACGCTCTTGTTCACGTTGCTACAAGACTTGACGGCAAAGCAATATTTAATGGTCCAAAGGGAAAAACAGGTTATGTTGATAAAATAAAAACGTTTACGGTATCATTCGTAGTAATAAAAAATCTGTTGTGGTTTTTACCCGAAACACAAGCACTTGCCATAACCGATAGCTTTCAATCGTACAATTACAGTATGTACGATTTTATAAACCATTTCAGACTTTTGAGCATGATAATAATATTGGTCGTGGGTGTTATTTGGCTTGCTAAGATCAGAAAATACATATCCGCGATAAAAAGGGACGAGCCTTTTATGGAACGTCTTTTCGACAAATACACATCCGAAATACTGCCTGATACTTCAATACTAGCAAGAAGAAAGCTAAATCTTGCTCTGTCAATATTTATGATAGGAGCGATACTATCGATAGATTTTTATATTGGGGGGAATGAAGGCTTAAATATTATACCTGACACGCTATCGGCAATATGCTTTTTATTTGGTTGTATATTGCTTGCGGATAAAACAAGCAGTATAAAGCTTCCGGCGGTTGCATTATCGGTAATTTACGGTATAGTCTCGGCAGTATCGTATTGGTTTTCATACAATTTTTCACAGAAATATCATCCTTTCGATGTTTCAAGAAAGCCGGCCGCATTTCAGTATTGGAACACGTTGTTTGCGCTTTCGATTATTGAAGCTATACTTTTTGTATCAACAGTTATAGTTGTATGCCTGCTTATTTATGAAAGTGTAAAAAAGAATACAGGATATACACCTACGCACGCAACCATAGATCCATTGGCAAGAGCAGCAGAGCTTCACAGAGCTGTACGAAATATGTTGACAGTTTCATGTGTATTTGGATTTCTTTCGGCGGTAAGCACAAGTTTTCGCGTATACTCGTTTTCTCTGTACTCGATTGCCGAAGCGTCATGGTTGATAGAATTTGTGATGACTACTATATTTGCGGGAACGTTTATTTTTATGCTGTATAAAATTAAAGAAAAAGCAGAGGAAAAATATTTGTTTTCGTAATAATACATGAGGATTTTGCAAATAATTATCTTGTAATTCCCGATGAATTATAAAGTATCGCTGAATTATAAGGAGATAATTATGTCAAACAACAAGAACAACCAGAATCAGAATCAGAACAACAATAAGCAAAATAACAATCAAAACCAGAAGCAGAACAACAATCAGAACAACAACCAAAATCAAAACAACAACCAAAACCAGAACGACAGATAAGTTATCTAATCTTGATTTTTGGATCCGCCGCCCAAAAGGGCGGCGGAAATATCAAATATACATAGAAAGCAAAAAGATATGTCAGATTTGAATCAAAGATATTTAAATGCAAAAAAAGAGCTTTTCAATATAGCATATGGAAAGCTTAACGATAAACAAAAAGAATCGGTGTTTTCCGTAAATGGCCCATTACTTATATTGGCAGGAGCCGGAAGCGGTAAAACTACCGTGCTTGTAAATCGTATAGTTCATATTATAAAATACGGCAACGCATATTTTGATACAAGAATTCCCACACACCTGACCGAAGAAAAGGTTGCTTCTATTGAAGCCGCGAAAAATTTGTCACTTGAAGAAATAGAAGCCATTTTACCCGAATTCATCAGCGACCCGTGTCCTCCGTGGCGTGTTCTTGCCATCACCTTTACCAACAAAGCAGCAAACGAAATAAAGGCGAGACTTTCCTCGGCTCTTGACGATCCCGATGCTGCAAATATGATCTGGGCAGGAACGTTCCATTCAATGTGTATGCGAATACTCAGAGCGAATGCGGCAGAGGCAGGTCTTTCTGACGGCTTTACGGTATATGATACTGACGACACAAAAAAGTCTGTACAGGCATCTATGAAGGCGCTGAATATTGACGAAAAAATGTTGCCGCTAAAATCCGTTGTCAATGCCATAAGCCGAGCAAAAGAAAAGCTTTGGACACCTGAAATGTATGCTTATGAAGCAGGGCAGGAATACCGTTTCAAGCTCATAGCTCAGATTTATAAAGAATATCAGTCACGGCTTAAGGGCTCAAATGCGCTTGATTTTGACGATATAATCATGAGAACCGTGACACTTCTTCGTGATAACAGAGAAATAAGAGAAAAATATGCGGAACGCTTCAGATATATAAGCGTCGATGAGTTCCAGGATACAAATGAGGCTCAGTTTGCCCTTGTTGCGCTTCTTTCATCATATCACAGAAATATTATGGCGGTCGGTGACGACGATCAGAGTATCTACCGTTTCAGAGGTGCAACCGTTGAAAATATTCTTGGATTTGATAAGAGCTATTCGGATGCAAAGGTCATAAAGCTTGAGCAAAACTACCGATCGACTCAAACAATACTTACCGCGGCAAATGACGTTATATCTCACAACGAAGGCCGTCGCGGAAAAACACTTTGGACAGACAACGGCAACGGAGAGAAGATACACGTCAGAAAGCTTGACAATCAAGAATCTGAGGCGAGATTTATCGTTGACACAATAAGTAAAAAGGTCTCGCTTGAAGGGAAGCAATACCGTGATTTTGCGGTGCTTTGCAGAACTAACGCTCAGGCAAATACGCTTGAAAACGTATTCGCAAAAAGCGGTATGCCTTACCGTATACTTGGCGGAACAAGATTCTCTGACCGCAAAGAGATACGTGATATCGTTGCCTATCTTCAGCTTATAAACAATCACAACGACAGAGAACGACTGCTTCGCATAATAAACGAGCCAAAACGTAAGATAGGTGACCGTACGCTTGATGCGATATCTCAGATCGCGCTTGAACTTAACTGCTCTATGTTCGAGGTTATAGAAAACGCAAATCTGTATCCTGCGCTTTCAAGAAGCTCATCTAGCCTGCTTGATTTTGCTTCACTTATAAACTCACTTTCTGCAAGAGCGAAGGAAACGACCCTTGATGTTTTTGTACGTGATGTCCTTGAACGCTCGGGATACCGTCAGATGCTCATAGACGCAGGCCCTGCGGAAAAAGACAGACTGGATAACCTTGACGAATTTGTTTCGGGCGTTATTGAATATATGAACCGAACGGAAGAACCCACACTTACGGGATTCCTTGAAGAAAACGCGCTTGTTGCCGACGTTGACCGTTACGACGAGACCGCAGACGCAGTCGTGATGATGACAATACACAGCGCAAAGGGACTTGAATTTCCGATAGTATTTCTACCCGGAATGGAGGACAACATTTTCCCCGGAATACAAGCCTCTTCCGATCCCGAGGAGATGGAAGAAGAGCGACGACTTGCTTACGTTGCAATAACGAGAGCAAAAAATGCGCTTTATATACTTCATACCTCCACAAGACTTCTGTTTGGTCGGACTATGATGAACCCACCGTCAATGTTTTTGAAAGAAATATCGACGTCCTTACTTGATACTGAGGAAGTCCCGCTTTCATTGCGTCAAAGAACAACACAGAGTGCTGCAAAAGTATATTATTCTGAAAGTCGTCCCGCTTCAAACAATCTTACAATAAACAGAAAGCCCGCCGTACCGCAGGCATCGGGCGCGCAGTCAAAAACATTTGAACCCGGAGATATGGTTCAGCACATGTCGTTTGGACGGGGAGAGATAATTTCGGTAAAGAAAATGGGTTCAGATATACTTTATGAAATTATATTTGAACGTGTCGGAACTAAAAAGCTCATGGCAACCTACGCGCGTCTTAAGCCTGCTGATAAATAACCTGAGAGGTGATTTGCTTGAATAAGATAAAGAACTTTTTTAAGAAAATTTTTGTCGATATATACGGTATAGATAATCTTTATTTCGTCTTATTCGGTATTGCGCTGATTTTGATCCTGATAAATGTTTTCGTTAAGCATTTTTTGATCTATATACCAATTGTTTTCGTGTTGTTTTTTATGATATTCAGGGCATTATCGCACAATCACACTGCAAGAAGGCGTGAAAATTATATGTTTTTTAACTTTTTTCGCAAATCAAGATCCTTGGTCAGACTACAGATAAACAAATTTAAAGACAGAAAGACACACGTTTATAAAAAATGCCCTAAATGTCATGCTGTCGTAAGACTAGAAAAAATAAAAGGCAAACGCTCTGCGGTTTGCCCAAAATGTCAGAGTCAGTTTATGATAAAATAAAAGTACAACCGAGCATTGCTCGGTTGTACTTTTATTTTATTCGGTAATTTTTAGAGGGAAGGAAGCTGCGATCAAGCGTCTTGCTGCTTTGATATCCTCAACCGCACCGTCAGCGATAAGCTGGAGCGCAAGATTTCCAATAGCTGTCGCCTCGGTAACTCCAGTTACAACTCTACGCTTAGAATATTCGGCTGTAAGTTCGGTGAGATACTCGTCCTTGCTTCCGCCACCTACGATATATATTGTATCGTATTTGTTTCCGGCTATCTTTTCAATTCCATCTGCTGCCTTTGCATAAGCGGCTGCAAGACCATGATAAATAGCGCGAACTGTGTCTGCGATATCGGCGGGTTTATCAAAGCCAAGCTCAACAAGCTGTCCGTTTATTGCGTCTATCATACTGTCGGGAGCGAGGAAACGCTCGTCAGCAACATCGGCAATACCTGCGTAAGTGCTGTTCTGTGCCATTATCATAAGCTCTTGGAAGGAGTACTTCTTGTTAAGCTCACGTCTGACTGACTGTATCATCCAAAGTCCCATTATATTCTGAAGGAAACGAACGGTACCGTTTACTCCGCCCTCATTTGCAAATCCCTGAGATTCGGAAAATTCATCGGTATAAGGAACGGTTGTCTCAACACCAAAGAGTGACCACGTGCCGCTGGATATATAAAGCGGAGCGTCATCGGGAGCAGGGACGGCTACGACTGCACTTGCAGTATCGTGGCACGGGGGAATAATGACCTTACAGTCAAATCCTGCAATTTCGGGTTTTAGATTACCGACCGTTTCACCCGGCTCGTAAAGCTTGTCAAACAGCTTTCTCGGAAGTCCGAGTTTTTCTATCATTTCATAATCCCAATCACGAGTATGAACATTAACAAGACCTGTTGTTGATGCAAATGTATATTCGTTCATTCTAACGCCGGTCAAAAGATAATTGAGATAACAGGGAATAAATAACATCGATTCAGCATCGTTTATTCTGCCGCTTTTTTTATCCTCATACATTTGGAAGATAGTATTGAAGCTGTGTTCGGCTATACCCGTTCTGCTGAACTGATCTCTCTTGGAAACTATGGAGTATACCTCGTCCATAACAGAAAGAGTTCTGCTGTCGCGATATGCCATAACACCGTCAATAAGTTCTCCGTCCTTATCAAGAAGCGCGTAGTCAACTCCCCAAGTATCTATTCCGATAGTCTGAGGAATTTTTCCTATTTCAGAGCACTTACGGATTCCGGCGCAAACATTTGCAAAAAGGCTGTCGGTATCCCAATAGAAATGTCCGTTCTTCTCAATATATCCGTTATCAAAGCGGTATATTTCTTCAAGAAGAAGCTTTCCGTTCTCAACGTGTCCAAGAATATGACGACCGCTGGAAGCGCCAATGTCTATCGCAAGATAATATCTCATTGTCTGTTCTCCAAAACCTTCTTTTCGTAATCGCAGACCTTCTCGAACCAAGCCATACCTGCATCAACACCTACGCGGTTGCAGTATTCTTCCCAAACGTCGCCGAAGGGAAGTGTCTTGATCTCCTCTCCTAGAACCATAAGTCTGGAATGATTTTCAGCATCCTGAAGAGCCTTCATTTCATCATTGGGGCAAAGGAGAGCGTAAAGAAGTGCCTTCTGCATAGCTCTCTGACCTGTTACCCAAGCGGCGATACGGTTGATGCTTGCGTCAAAGTAGTCAAGACCGATAAGCACGCGGTCTGTTGCATTATTTCTGACGATTTCTTTTGCGATTTCCTTAAGCTCATCTTCGAAGAGAACTACGTGGTCACTGTCCCAACGAACAGGGCGGGTAACGTGAAGTGCTACGTAATCAGAGAAAGCGAGAAGCGAGGGTATCTTATCGGAAACGACCTCGGTCGGGTGATAGTGACCGTTGTCAAGCAGGCAACAAATATTGTTCTTTGCAGCGTAGTTCTGATAAAATTCGTTCGAACCTACGGTGAAGCTCTCAAGACCGATACCGAATACCTTGCTCTCAACAGCGCAGATAACGTCATCATAACGCTTTGCAAATATCTGATCAAGAGAATCCTTAAGTCTGAGTCTGGGAGAAAGTCTGTCTGCGGGAACGTTCTTGAAGCCGTCTCCGATCCAGAGGTTGTAAAGAACCTTATCACCGAGCTTCTGTGCTATGTAGTGTGCGGTCTCCATACAAGAGATACCGTGACGGATCCAGTAGGCACGTACTTCTTCGTCAGGGCTCGAAAGTGTAAGACCGTCTTTTACCATGGGGTGAGAGAAGAAAGTCGGGTTAAAGTCGATTCCGAGATTGTTCTTCTTTGCAAAATCGATCCAAGTATCAAAATATTCGGGCTTTATACAATCACGAGAGATAGTCTCGTCTGTGATAGCATAAATTGCGTGAAGATTTATGCGTTTCTTACCTGGCATAAGAGAAAGAGCGAACTCAAAGTCCCCAAGAAGCTCTTCGGGAGTATTTGCTCTGCCGGGATAGTTTCCGGTTGTCTGAATACCGCCGGAAAGAGCAGTACGCGACTCAAAGCCAAGAACGTCGTCACCCTGCCAACAGTGAACAGATACGGGAATACCCGCAAGTGTATTAATTGCAGCCTCGGTATCAACACCGATAGCAGCGTATGCCTTTTTCGCATCAATGTAATTTGCCATAAAAGCCTCCAAAAAATAAATATTTACTCTAATATTTTACACTAATATCTCAAATAAGTCAATAACATTTCTAAGAATTCTTTGAATAATTCTATTAAAATATCGTGTTTATTGACAAAGTAGATAGAATATGTTATCATAAGCATACACAACATTAACTTTTGAGGAGTAATATGAAACAAAAAAGAACAATTATAATTTTGGCTGTTCTGGTTATACTGTGTACGATTTTAATATTTAGTTTTTCGATGAAAAGCAGAGAAGAGTCGGCACAAGACAGCGATTTTGCAGTGAGCATAATAAAACCAATTGTCGAAAAAGTGTTTGGAAAAGCACCCGAAAATCTTGGCCTTATAATCAGAAAACTCGCCCACATGACCGAATTTTGCATACTCAGCGTTTTAACTGCGTTGCTAACGGTAAAAATATATAAATATAAAAGCAAAGCCCTTTTTGGATGTGCAATGTTTTACGTTTTGGCGGTTGCGGTTTCGGACGAGTTTATACAGTACTTTTCCGGAAGAGGAAGCTCTGTTGTTGATGTAGTTATTGATTTTTCCGGCGCAACCATAGGATTTTTAATTGTATACTCAATTTATTATTTTATCCCTGTGATACTCAAAAAATTAAAAGAGGCAGAAAAATAAAAAATACACATAAAATTGCCATTCATAAAATATCTCCGATTGAAAATAATAATAGCAGAGTTCGCGAGAAGCGGCTCAATTATCATAGATTTGAATGAGGAATCGGCATGAGCCGCTTTCTCAGAATAGGAGAAATCAATATGGCAAGCAACAAGGCACTTGTTCCTGAAGCAAAAAAGGCTCTTGAGCAGTTCAAGATGGAGGCCGCAAATGAAGTCGGCGTTACACTGAACCAGGGCTACAACGGCGATCTTACTGCACGTCAGGCTGGCTCTATCGGCGGTCAGATGGTTAACAATATGAACCCCGTACGAACTATGAGATTTGAACGTCATAACCGCATATCGCAAGGACACAAGATAACCGTCAAGTACGCGTTTTCCCTTACGGTATAAGGTTTTGATGAAATAAACGTACGGAGGAACAAAAAATGAAGGACACTAAGACCATTTACGAACAGCTCGGAGGTACATACCGCGAGGAAAACGGCAGCCTCGTTCCCGACGTGGAGCTACCCGAACAGAAGCAAATCGGCAAATACGGAAAGATTCACCTCGACTATCTCAAGAAACACCGTCGCGGAAGGTACTCCGCCCTGCTCGGTGAAGGTCGGCTCAACGCCTATCTTGCCGACGTGGACGAACAGGCACACGAAATGCTGACCTCTCTGACGGTAGAGCTTGCCAAGACTCAAGGCGTCGACGAACACCTCAAGGCGACCGACCAAATGCGGTGGGTGCAGATGATGAACAATGTTCACAGCTTTGCCGAAGAAACCGTAATGCGTGAATTGATACTCGCATAAACCGAAAGCAAGGGGTGTTCCCAAGCGGTTCATCCCTTGCTTTTTATAAATTTTTTATGAAAGTTTTGATTTTGCTGTTGAATTTTACGAAGAATTAGTGTATAATAAATACAGCAGAATACAAACAAAGGAGGAATTTATGATGCCAAACATTAAGCCCGTATCAGATCTGCGCAACTATA
>JAZODV010000048.1:0-4381 GCA_045597185.1 Eubacteriales bacterium | reverse complement strand
AGTTTTTAACCACTCAAAATCCTCGTCGGTGACGGTATGTGTCAGTGAAATAAACAGAATATAAAGCAGTGCCGCGAAAATTATGTGAAGACTAAGAGAGAGCCACGGTATTCCGCTTATACTGAATCCGTCAAAGAATTTTTTCGATAAAAACGTAGCCGCAACGATACAGCACAGAGGTTTTATAAGCCACGACACGAGTTTCGGTTTCATTTCGGAAATGTTCAGCATACGCGTTGCGCTCAGCCCGAAATTTAGCACTTCCATTGCGATAATTACGAAAATATATCCGTAAATTCCCCACACGGGAACGAGCAACCACACAAGAAGCACCGACAGTGCGGCGTCTATTATATTTATGTTCATTGAATAAAGCTGTTCGCCAAGTCCCTTGAGAAGCGCATCGGTCGTGGTGTCGAGGTACATTATAGGTATAAGCGGCGCGAGCATTCGTATATAAGTCGCGGCCTCCTCACTTGAATACAAGACCTCTCCAAGCTCAGCCGAAAAGCATATTAAGATTCCCGAAACACCGATTGAAAACAAAAGTGAAAACTGCCAGATACGGCTTGCGATGTATTTTATTCTGTTTTTGTGTCCTCTTGCGATACAGTCGGAAATTTCGGGTATCGTCATACTTGAAAACGATGAGATAAGCGCCGTAGGGAAAAGTATCACGGGCATTGCCATACTTCCAAGCACTCCGTAGGTCGCGAGCGCTCGCTCGTGGTTTGCGCCGTGCTTTTTTAGTCCTATTGGTATGAGTGTGTGTTCAAGAGTTAAAAGCCCCGAACGCGCATAGGTTGAAAAAGCGACGGGAAGGGCGATACCGAGCAGCTTTTTTGTCACTCCCTTGCAAGACTTATCCGAATCCTTCGCTTTTATATGCCGTTTCTTGTCGGTGAGGTACATTACGGTCATAACAAAAAAAGACAAAAGCTCCGAAACCGCACCGCCAAGCACGAGCGCAATACAGGCGTTTTCTATACCGTCGGGCAGAAGTGTGGTTATAAAGGTCACGGTGACGGCAATTTTAACCGCTTGCTCGGCTATTTGCGACGCCGCGTTCTTCGCAACTCGTCGCACTGCGGTAAAATAACCGTTCATCGCCGAGCAAAGCGCGATAAGCGGAAGAGTTAGTGACATTATTTTCAGCGGTCTGACGGTACGCGCGTCTTTCAACCAATATATTCCTATAGACTCGGCAAAGGAAAACAAAAGAAGAAATGATAGACAACCGAAAAACGCGGCGTATGTCAGGCAACGCTTCATAGACGCTTTGACTAAAGCGTGGTCGTCGTGTCCGAGCGCTTCCGCAACCATTCGTGTGACGGCAAGAGCAATACCCGACGTTGCAAGTGTTAAAGCAAAGCCGTATACTCCCGATATGAGTGAAAATAGACCGAGTGCCTCAGCCCCTACCTTGTTTGATAGCCAAACGTTAAAAGCAAGACCTACGCCGCGCATAAGAAGTGCGGTCAGCGTCAGGAGTATTGCGTTTTCAAAAAATTTTTTAACCCGACTCATTAAAGTTACCCCATTGATTTTTTGAAGTGTTATATTTTATGTTGAAAAAAACATTTATAGAATCAATAGGATAGCTATTTACAATTGGGGAAAATAATGTTATAATAAAAATGCAAGGGCAATTTTATTATTTTTTGTGCCGCAGAATGGCGGTGGAATGGAGATTATTATGAATAATCATCTTGTAATAACGATAGGTCGTCAGTACGGAAGCGGAGGGCGTGAGATAGCGCAGAGAGTTGCAGAGCTTCTCGGAATAAAATCGTACGGAAAAGAGCTTATAACAATGGCGGCTGAAAGAAGCGGACTTCACGCAGATACGCTTCATTCGGTTGACGAAAGAGCTACAAGCAGCTTGCTTTACACTTTGGCAATGGGCTCGGCAGGAGTCAACGTAGGCTTCAATATGCCTGTTAATGACAGACTGTTTGTTATACAGTCTGAAATAATGAAGGAGCTTTCCGAAAACGAGGATTGTGTTATAATCGGACGCTGCGGAGATTACATTCTTCGCGATCATCCGAAAAAGATGAGTGTTTTCGTGTATGCTGATCTTGAGAAGAGAGTTGAGCGGATTATGGAGCGTCATAATTTGACAGACAGCGCGGCGAGAGACCTTATCGCCAAAACAGACAAAAGAAGAGTCAATTATTATAACTTCTATACCGGACGAAAATGGGGAAGATATGAGAACTATGACCTGTCTCTCAATAGCGGACTTCTCGGCATAGAAGGTACTGCACAAATGATCGCGGATATCGCAAAAAGGTATAAAGAAAAATAAATTTTTTTATAGGCAAAAAAATCCTTGACATAGCATATAATATGTGTTATAATACGCATTGCTTTCATTATATAAGGAGGATTATATGAAGCTTTTATACGTTTGTGAGCTTTGCGGATATGAATACGACCCTACAGAGGGAGATCCCGAAAACGGAGTCGCACCCAAGACAGATTTTGAGGATCTGCCTAAAAATTGGATCTGCCCTTTGTGCGGAGCGTCAAAAGAGGATTTTGAACAGCAAAAAGTTGATGAATGAATAACAAAAAGACTTGACACCTGTTAACAGATGTCAAGTCTTTTTGTTATGTGATTTTAGTTGCTGGCTTTAGGATCGGCATCCTTTTGGTTCTCTGTGTCAGAACCAAATTTTTTTAGCTTTATATTGCTGAAGCTTTCACTTAAATGATTTCTCATAAACGGCATAAAGGAATTTTCGGCAACTACGATATGCTCAAGAACACAAATACCGACCTGCGAACAAAAATAATCAAGTTGAGCCGTAAATTCTATGTCATTTGCAGACGGGATAGCAAGACCTGTAGGATGATTGTGTGCAAGAATCACTCCATAGGCTTTATTCTTAATAGCAGCGTTGATTATTGCTTGGAATGTTGCGTCGTTTGAAACAAATGATCCTTCTGTAATAAGCTTACAATCTATCATTTCAGACCTTCCGTTGATAAGCATCGCGTAAGTCTTTTCCGTATGTTCTCCCATGAATTTCGCAACGAAATATTTACCGACACTTTCGACAGTTGTATATCGCGTACCTTTCGTAAATTCAGAAAGAGCATAACGTCTTGCGACTGCGGCTGAAAATTTTATAAGTGTTGCCGCCTGTTCACCAATACCTTCTACCTCAAGCAGCTCTTCATATTCTGCGTCCATAACAGAGCGGAACGAACCGAATTTTATCATAAGCCTGTGTGCGATCTCGTTTGTGTCTATTCTTGGAATGCCATAAAATAAAAGCATTTCCAATATCTGATGCTCTTCAAAACTGTCAAGTCCTTCCGCGTGGAATCTATTTCTTACACGTTGTCGGTGCTGCGCGTGAAAATTCATTGGTACCTCTTATATGTTTACTTGTGATAAAGTCTTTTTGTTTGATATTTCGGCTCGCACGTCACATTCATGCCGAGCTTATTAAAAACTCCGCTGTCAACCTGAGAAAGAATGACCGTTGAGTGGGCCTCACACCCGCGAAGCTTTGGAAGCTGATCCAGCGCGAGCTTTGCGCGGTCATCAGAAAGTGCGCAGATCGAAAGCGCGATAAGGACCTCGTCTGTATGCAGTCTCGGATTGTGGTTGCCCATATGATTTACTTTTAATTTTTGAACAGGCTCAATTATAGATGGGGAAATAAGATCGTAGCTGTCGTCAATGTTTCCAAGAGCCTTGAGAACATTAAGAAGCGCTGCAGAAGATGCTCCTAAAAGATTTGATGTCTTTCCCGTTACAATCATACCGTCATTCGTTTCGATAGCAACCGAGGGGGTTCCCGTAGCCGTTGCTTTGTCAAGCGCCGCAGATACCGAGCGACGAATCGACGTGTCAATGCCAAGCGTGTTCATAAGAAGCTCAAGCTTGAGTATTTCGCTTTGCTCCGACATTCCTTTACGAACCGAGCAAAGTGCAGAATAATAGCGGCGAACTATCTCTTGCTTTGAGGCTTCGCAAACCGCGTCATTGTCGGTTATGCATAGTCCCGCGCAGTTCACGCCCATGTCGGTAGGACTTTCATAAGGAGATCTGCCGTAAATCTGAACAAACATTGCTTTAAGTACAGGGAATATCTCAATATCACGGTTGTAGTTTACAGCGGTCTCGCTGTATGCCGCAAGGTGATATGGGTCTATCATATTAACGTCGTTAAGGTCGGCTGTTGCCGCTTCGTATGCGAGATTTACAGGGTGCTTTAGGTCGAGATTCCAAACAGGGAAGGTCTCGAATTTTGCGTATCCTGCGCTTATTCCTCGCTTGTGTTCGTGATAAAGCTGAGAAAGACAGATTTCCATCTTACCGCTTCCGGGCCCCGGGGCGGTGACAACGACGAGTGAGCGAGTC
>JAZODV010000047.1:0-17111 GCA_045597185.1 Eubacteriales bacterium | reverse complement strand
TGCCATACGTATGGGCGCGTTCTTTATCACGTCAAGGTCGGCAAGAACGAATTTCGGGGCAACTGCGGTGAGTGTTTTCTTGCATCCGTTCCAGGTCATAGCGGCAACGGATGAACAGAAGCCATCAACACTTGTGGCAGTCGGACACGAAACGAACGACGCTCCTTTTTTATAAGCGCAATATCTAGTTATATCGTGTACGGTACCCGAGCCTACCGCAATAAGCACGTCTGCCTTCTCTGGCAAACGTTCATCAAGAAGCTCGACACCGTGCTCGTTTGCGTGAAGTCCCTCGGGATCAAGAATTACCTCTATATCAACGTTCGGGTGCTTTCCCTCGGTTGCTTTGTACGTATTTTCGTCGTAGACCGCGACCTTGACACCGTCAAGACCGAACTCTCTAAGATATTTGTCAATGTCACTGAGGCAACCGCTTTCAACAACAGAAAGCAGCGTTACCATCTCGTGCTCGCGTCCGCAAGCGCATTTTCCGTTATATTTTTTGCTGTCTATTATCATTGCTTTTAACCTTTCTGACCGTAATATGCATCAGGTCCGTGCTTTCTGAAATAATGCTTATCCGCAAGCTCCTTCTGGAATTTTGCGTTTTCATTGTACTTAACGGTATGCCAAGCCATAAACGCGACCTCTTCAAGAATTATAGAATTCTCGACCGACTTTGCGGCATTTTTACCCCATGTGAAAGGTCCGTGTGAATTTACAAGCACCGCGGGTATTGCATCGGGGTCTTTATCCTCGAACGCTTCACGAATAACCACACCCGTGTTCTTTTCGTAAGCTCCAGCGATCTCCTCTGCGGTCATCTTTCTTGTGCACGGCACATCACCGTAAAAAGCGTCGGCGTGCGTAGTTCCGAGCATCGGAACGTCACTCTCTGCCTGTGCGAAAACCGTTGCCCATCTTGAATGCGTGTGCGTAACTCCTCCGATATTGGGAAATGCCTTGTAAAGCTCAAGATGCGTCGGAAGGTCGGACGACGGATTGTATTTTCCCTCGATCTTGTTTCCGTCTAGATCAACAACGACCATATCATCGGGTGTCATAGTGTCATAGCTCACGCCCGACGGCTTTATGGCTATTACGCCGTTCTCTCGGTCAATTTCAGACACGTTGCCCCACGTAAGAGTTATAAGACCATTGCTTTTTAACGCAATATTAGCTTCATACACCCTTTTTTTCAACTGTTCAAACATCTTTTCCTCCTCCAAAAGATCAATATCATAAAAATTCTTATCAATAAATTGACAAGTAAAAAACTATATGATATAATTATAGATCATTAGTCGTTTTCACGCAACATTTGGCGGTTTTTTAGATAAATGAGCAAAAAGGAGCTTGTAAATGAGCACATCAAAGCGTCAAGAGCAAATACTTGAAATAATCAGAAACCGTAATTACATATCTGTAAACGAGCTGGCAAAGCTGACATATACGTCACCGTCGAGCATACGCCGTGATTTAACGTCTATGCAGAACCAAGGTCTTGTAGCACGCTCTCACGGCGGAGTAACTCTACCCGATTCGATACGCGGGGTCGCGAGCTTTCACGACAGAATGACAAAAAACGCCGCTGAAAAACGCATAATTGCAAAAAAAGCCGCATCTTTGCTCAAAAACGGACAAACCGTTCTTCTCGACAGCTCAAGCACGGCAGGCTTTCTCGTTCCCTATCTTGCGCTTTTTGAATCTGTAACCGTATTCACAAACAACCTTGTAACCGCGATGTCGCTTATAGAAGCGGGAGTAAATACCCACTGTATAGGCGGCTCTTCGGTAGGCGGCTCTGCTGCAATGTCAGGATCGGAAGCCTTCCGTACAGTGTCGTCAATAAGACCTGATATTCTCTTCTTTTCATCTCAAAGTCTTGATTCTGACGGTATAATATCTGACTCGACAGAAGAGGAAAACTATATGAGAAGCCTTATGATAGATTCAGCAAAAAAAACGGTATTTTTGTGCGACAGCAATAAGTTCTGCGCCCGTTCCATTTATACTCTGACATCGATCGACAAAATAGACGTTTCTGTTTTTGACAAGGATTTTGAAAGCCTCATAGTAAACAGCTCACTAACACTTTAATAAAAGTTTTTTACCATTTTTATCTGCTAAATAATAAAAAATATCCGTAAAAAATCCACACGCATATTGACCAAGGGCTACAATCGTGCTATAATGTATCCCGAAAATACAATACAACGCAAAGAAAGGACAAAAATCATGAAAAACATAAAGATCATTGCGATGGATATGGACGGAACGCTGACGCAGCACAAAACAAAGCTCTCTCCCGAGCACACCGCTGTTCTCGAAAAGCTGTCCGAAAAATATACACTTTTGATGGTTGGCGCGGGAACCTGCCGACGCATATTTGAACAGCTTAACAGATTCCCCATTGACATACTCGGAAATTACGGTATGCAGTACGCCGAGTACAATCACGACACCAAGGACATAGATCTTATTTTTGACGCGACCCTTCCCTGCGACAGAGAATCGGTTGACAAGAGAATTACAATGCTCCGCGAAAAATACGGATTTACCGAATACGCGGGCGAAAACGTTGAATTTCACAGCTCGGGATGCGTCACCTTCCCGATACTCGGAACAAAAGCGAATATTGAGGATAAGCTCGCATTTGACCCCGACAGAAGCAAAAGACGCGCGATATATGATGATGTAAAAAACGTATTTTCGGACTACACGGTATTTGTCGGCGGTTCTTCCTCGTTCGATATGGCGCCGAAGCCCTACGATAAGGCATACGCTCTGCTTAAGTACTGCGACGAGCGCGGTATTGCTCACGATGAGGTAGTTTATATCGGTGACGACTACGGTGAGGGCGGAAACGACGAATCGGTCTACAAAAGCGACGTAAACTACATAAAAATTGACAACTATCTCGACTTCCCCGAGCTTGTAAAAGACTTAATGTAAAGCAACAAAATAGGCTGTATCAATCGCAAATTGATACAGCCTATTTCTTTTTTAGTCAAATTTCAAAAACGGTTCCTCGTCTATCTCGTGAACTCCAAAGATTCTGACTCTTTCCGCAAGTCTTTTGTTCGGACTGTGCATTGTAAAATTCAAGTGTCCCGCTTTGTCCTTGAACAGCATTCCGTGTCCTCCATTTTCGTCTGACAGCGGTTTTTCGCAGAGTATCCATTTTCCGTTTATACTTCCGTTATCCGAGACCGCGACCGCCTCAATATATCCTTTTTCGTTAAAGCTTGACCATAACATAATAAGTTTTCCGTTGCCCGTTTTGTATAAGAAAGGTCCGTCGGTTACAAATCCGTTATGAAGCTTATCGCTGCCGCACGGAAGCTCTGAAGCTTTAAACAAAACACGAGGCTCGCCGTCGGGCGCGCTAAGATCTTCGGTCAGCTTAACTATGCACATCTCGCCGTCTCTTATCTGTGTCCACTCGTGGCAAAATATCATATAAGGGACACCGTTTTCCACGTACAGCGTTCCGTCAAGGCAGCTCCATTCCTCGGGCGTTATTGGTCCGTCACTGTGAGGCATAAACGGTCCCATCGGAGAGTCTGCCTTAAGTATCTGCGTTCCTCGGTTGCGGCTGCCGCTTTTAAAGGTTGCGAACATATAATAGCCGTCCTTGTATTTATGCACCTCGGGCGCCCAATAGTTTCTGTCTGCCCAAAATCCGTCAAAGCTTTCAAAGGCAACGATAGGATCGCTCCACTCGTCAAGATCGTCGCTGACATAAACGTCAAGACCTGTACACTTGCCCCAAAGCTCGTATCCGCGAGAGCCGTACATATAGTATTTATCTCCGTCTAAAAGTATAAACGGATCGCGTATGTTTATCTCATTTGCTTTCATTGATTATATCACCTCACTGTTTTTATAAGTAATGCATTCATTAAGAAATGCCTCAATGTTTTCAAGGGGAGTTCCTTTAACAATTCCGTTTCCCGCGGCATAAAGGAAGCCTCCTTTCGGTGAATCAAACGTATCGCGCATCAGTCGCACCTCACGTCTGACGTCCTCCGGGGTTCCGTTGATAAGCGTGTTCTGAACATCCATGCCTACCCAAAAAGCGATCTTGCCCTTCCAATCGCTTGCCACCTTGTTCCAATCCATAGTTCCCTTTTGCAAGGGATGAAGCACAGAGAGACCGCACTCTATGAGATCTCCGATTATTTCGGAAATGTTACCGCAGGTGTGAAGCCACGTATCGACGTCGTTCTCCTTGCAAAGACCCCAAATTTCAGTGTAGTATGGCTTAATAAACTCACGGAAGGTATCGGGACTCATCATAAGAGCGGTTTGTGTACCAAGATCGTCACTGAACATATATCCGTCAGGCTTTACCTCTTTAAACGCACGAAGGAGCAGCTTTTTTTCTGTGTCTGCAACAGCCCTGTGAAGAGCGTGTACCTCATCCGGATTTTCATAGTAATCGATCATAAGATTTTCCATGCCTCGGAATTGCCATATCAGCTCATACATCAAGTGCCAATGATGCATCAGTACATATTTTCCTTCTGCGTGCGCGGCATCGGCAATGCGCTTTGCTTTGTCAAAAAGTCCCGGCGCATCGGTATCGGGTAAAGTCCTAAGAAGCGTGGGAAGATCCTCCCAGTCAGGCAAACGAGCGTTGGAGTCGTGTGCTTTGGAGTTGTTCTGTATATCCGGGACTCTCCAATAAAATCCGTCCTCCCTTGGCTTGAATGCCGGTCTTGGAAAAGGGACGACTACAACGTCTTCTTCATATTTATCAAAGCGAGACAGCTCATTGCCGTACTGTTGATTCAATCCATCTCCCCACCATTTCGTAAAAGCGCGAGGAGGGCGCAAGGGTGTCTCAAATCTTATAGCTGCGCGTACTTGATCACGGTTAAGCATAAAAGACCTCCTTTAATATACTTATTCATGTGTTAATTTTTCGATATTTTTCAATAACGACTCTCCTTCTTCCTCAGATCTTACCCTTACATTGAGGCACAAGCCCTTCGAAGAAAGATTTTGCAAAAGCGGTTCTATTTGACGCGGATTTACTATTATCAACAGATTTTTGCCCGCCTTTTGGATTTTTTGCAATTCGGGAATGAACTCTGTGCATGGCGGCTGCCCCGCAACCTGCGTCCATTGGATCGTGTGCAGCTTTTCTATTGACAGCAATGTGTCAAGATGTCTTATCTGTTCAATTCCGTCAAAATGATAGAGGGAATAATCGAGGAACTCCGTTTGAGATCGCAATTCGGGCTCTATGAACTCCCCAAACATATCGTTTGAAAACATGACCGACATATCCGACTGCATCTGTGCGTGTAAGCCGGGTGCCCACGTTTTCAGCCACCCGATGCACGAGCCGCCCATATTGACATCCTTTACGATATTAAAGGATTCCTCGTGTATTTTTTTATATGCGTGTTGGAGCTTTCCCAGCGCTTCAAGCACTTCCTCGGGTTCCTCAAGCATCCGGATCATCAGCTCATCGGGACCTATAAGGTGAGATAACGCGTCGATATTTCCCGAGCAATCCGACATAGATACCATATAATCGCCCTTACTGTCCTCTGCCAAGGCGCGTGTCACCTCTAACGTTTTCTTATAAAGGAAGCTACCTTCGTCGAATTCAAGCTCATTAAAACTTTGCAGACTTGGATAGAACCACAAAGAACGAGCGTCAAATGAATATTTTGAACCTTTGAAAAATCCTGCGTGACCTGCCGCACCGAGATTTACCGTGGCTATGGGAAACGCATCACCCCCATACCATGTGCGCTCCAGACCTATTCTCGTTCTTTTTACTATCCATTCGGGATCAGTCCAATATTGAAGGAGACCATCGGGGGTATCCGGAACTTGTAAAATTTTCTGTTCATCCGATGTTATCGGTATCGGTTTTCTTGCCGTTATATTCACTAAGCAACGGTCTATAAGCTCACCGTTCCACCAGGCACCCCAGCGTTCCTTGGCTTTTTCTATACCATCCTTGTATAACATTGTAACCTCCATTCCGCTGCAATGCAGCGACACAATAAATAATAAAATTTAAGCGTGTTTGCTTTGCAAACAAAAATGGGTTGGATCCCATTTTTAGTTTAAATTTGGTAGCGTGATCCGTGAACTTTTCTCACAGCATAATAAACTTTCACGCTATCCTTCTTATTTATCGAAACAAGACTTGATTAACTACTCTTTCAAGATATTCCTGTCTGCCGCTGTCGGGAGTTGTGCAACTACCCATCTCCGAGGCGCGGTCTGCAAGCTCTGTGAGTGTCGTTTTACCTGCTCTTATCTTCTGACCAAGCTCACTCTTAAAGCTTTCGTATTTTTTCTCGATAAATTCATCAAGCTCACCGTCCTTGATAAGCTCTGCCGCCTTGATAAGTCCGAGTGCGAACGTGTCCATTCCGAGAATATAAGCGTGGAACATATCCTCATAGGTGTTGCTGGGTCTTCTGTTCTTTGCGTCAAAGTTAAATCCGCCCGTGAGTCCGCCTGCTTTCAGCACCTCGTACATACACATCGTGCTTTCATATACGTCGTACGGGAACTCGTCGGTATCCCAACCGAGCAGATAGTCACCCTGATTTGCGTCTATTGAGCCAAGCATTCCGTTAATTGCAGAGATACGAAGCTCGTGACGGAAGGTGTGGCCTGCAAGTGTTGCGTGATTTGCCTCGATATTCATCTTGAAATCCTTGTCAAGTCCGTACTGACGAAGGAAGCCGATAGCCGTTGCCGCGTCAAAATCGTACTGATGCTTCATGGGCTCCTTCGGCTTGGGCTCGATATAGAAATCACCTGTAAATCCAATGCTTCTGCCGTACTCGACAGCCATTCTCATAAGATTTGCGATATTTTCCTGCTCGAACTTTACATCGGTATTGAGAAGTGTTTCGTATCCCTCGCGTCCGCCCCAGAAAACATAACCGCGACCGCCAAGCTTTACGGTAAGCTCAAGTGCCTTCTTGATCTGTGCCGCAGCGAAGCAGTATACGTCAACCGAGTTTGTGCTTCCCGCGCCGTTCATAAATCTTGGGTTAGAGAACATATTTGCCGTACCCCAAAGGCACTTGATGTCGGTTCCCTTCATTTTTTCGAGTATATAATCGGTTATCTCGTCGAGACGGCGGTTGGTTTCATTTATATCGTCTGCCTCGGGAACGATATCGACGTCGTGGAAGCAGAAATATTTGATTCCAAGCTTCTGCATAAATTCAAATCCCGCGTCAACCTTTGCTTTTGCGTGCTCCATTGTGCCCTTTTCGGCATCAAAGCTCTTGTCTGCCGTGTCTCTGCCAAACATATCTGTTCCTGCGGCGCAGAGATTATGCCACCACGCCATAGCGAAAGGCAGATGCTCGCTCATTTTCTTGCCCATGATTACTCTGTCGGCATCGTAGTATCTGAAGGCAAACGGGTTTTTTGTTTTTATCCCCTCATACTTGATAGTGGGAATGTTTTTAAAAAATTCTGTCATTCTTTCATCTCCTTATATAAATTTTTTACCGCAGGATAAATACTGCGATATTTGTTGTATCTGTCAGCATAAAGCGAGGAAAGCTCCTCACTCGGTTTTACCGTTTCTTTTATTTTGAAGAAGCGGTCTACTCCCTGCTTCACGCTATCCAATTCTTTAGCGCCTACCATAGCGAGTATTGCGCCGCCATAGCCCGGTCCTTGCTCGGTTACGGGTATGTTCAATTCTATATCAAGAACATTTGCAAGTATCTCGCGCCACAGAACCGATTTAGCTCCGCCTCCGCACAAACAGCTTGATTTTACATCAATACCAAAATCTTTTATTATCTCAAGATTATCCTTGATCGCAAATGCAACCCCTTCAAGCACCGCTTGATACATATCGGCACGGGAAGTATTCGAACGCAACCCTATAAATATGCCGGTGGCGTCGGTATCGTTTATGGGACTTCTCTCTCCCATAAGATAGGGGAGAAAGAATACGTTATTTTTACCGAGCTTTTCCCTTGACACCGCACTTTCCTCGGATTTATAGTCTTTTGTTTTCAGCACCTCATCGCAAAACCATTTGTTACACGATGCCGCAGAAAGTATGCAGCCCATAAGGTGATAACCGCCGTCAGCGTGACAGAAGGAATGTATAGCCTGCTTTGAGTCTCCCGAAAATCTGTCGCTTGACACAAATATAGTTCCGGAAGTTCCAAGAGATATATTGCACCTGTCCTTACCCACCGTTCCCGTACCTATGGCGGCGGCTGCATTGTCGCCCGCGCCTGCTACGACAACGGTGTTTTTGCTTATTCCAAATTTGTCGGCGATCTCTGCTCTGACAGTACCGACTGACTCAAAGCTCTCGTATAGCTTTGGAAGTTGTTCCTCAAAGATACCGCAAATATCAAGCATCTCCCGAGACCAGCACTTGTTCTTCACGTCAAGCAGAAGCATACCCGCCGCATCGGAATAATCTGTACAATGTGTTCCGGTAAGAAGATAATTTATATAGTCCTTTGGAAGCATTATCTTGCTTATCTTCTCAAAATTTTCAGGCTCATTTTCACGAAGCCACAAAAGCTTTGGGGCGGTAAATCCCGCAAATGCAATATTCCCCGTGTGTTCAAACAGCTTTTCTTTTCCGATAACTTCATTAAGATATGCGGTTTCCTTATCGGTCCGTCCATCATTCCAAAGAATTGTCGGACGTATTACATTATCGTTTTCATCAAGAACAACAAGCCCATGCATCTGACCCGCAACGCCGATGCCCTTGACCGACTGACCGTCAAAGCCCTCGAGCAGCTTGGGAATTGTCTCGCAAATAGCATTCCACCAATCCTCTGCGTTTTGCTCGCTCCATCCGTTGCGCGGATAACTTATGGGGTACTCCGCGGTCAACGTATTCCTGACGCTACCGTCTCCATCAACCAGCAAAAGCTTTACCGATGACGTTCCAAGATCAATACCAACGTAATATTCCATTTCTTCTCCTTCCTAAATGAGTTTGATGAAGATCTTCTTTGATTTAAGACAATTATATCACTTATCTGTTGACAACTCTCGCAAAAAAGTCTATAATAGTAGACATAATTTTACTTTTTGGAGAAAAACAATGTTCTATCAAAATCAACATTTTGGGATCTCGGAATATTTTTGCAAGGAACGCGGCGAGAATTTTTCTTTTCCCGCTCATATTCATCACTCGTTTGAATTTATTACTATACTTGACGGTGCTATGGAGATAACCGTAGAAAACGATGTCTACACGCTGAATCAAGGTGAGGGGGTAATAATATTTCCCGAGCAGGTTCATTCTCTGAAAAGTGAAAAAAGCAAGCATTTATTGATTATTTTTTCTGCGGATATCATAAGCGCATATTATTCAAAGCATTCGTCGGAAATACCGAAAAGCAGCAAGATAGTTGTTCCGGAGTATATTTTATCTCAGATTTCGGAGCTTGAAAAGACGTCCTCTATTGTAAAAACAAAGGCTGCGCTTTACTCGGTCATTTCTATACTTGACGAAAGCACGGAATACGTAAACAGAAAGTCTGTTGAAAACGGTTTGCTCCGTACTATTTTTGACTTTGTTGAAAATAACTTTGAAAAAGACTGTACGCTTGAAAAATTAAGCAGGGTTACAGGATATAACCGCTCATATCTTTCGCGATATTTCAGCAGATCAACAAATATGTCTTTTATATCCTTCGTAAATCGGCGCAGAATAAGCAAAGCGTGCTATATATTGAAAAACACCAGCAAATCAGTGATAGAATGCTCGTATGACTGTGGCTATACGTCACTCCGAAGCTTCAACAGAAACTTCAAGCTGTATATCGGAGTATCGCCTAATGATTACAGGAAAAACTCATAACAGCAAAAAACATCGTCGAGAACAACCTTTAGGGTAGTTTTCGACGATGTTTTTTTATTTTATCTCCTGCTCTAAATTTGCAAATTCAGGTGTGTCAAAAAATTCGATCAAAGTGATGCCAAAGCCGTCGCAGAGCATTTTAAGAGTAACAATACCGGGGTTTTGGCTTTTTCCATAAAGAATGTTTTTTATAGAGGAAGGCGCGACTGCAGATTCCATCGCGAGCTTGTGAATAGACATCTTTTTATCTCCCAATAGCTGCAATATCCTGTTTTTTACCGTTATATATGTGCCCATTATTCGCTCCTTTTTTTGCTTTTTTTAATAATTTAGACTAATTATAGCCCAAACCTCTTGACAAAGTGGGCTATATATGATACAATATAGGCTATAGATAGCCTAAATATGGGGGTCTAATATTTTTAAAATAAGGAGAACAAAAAATGGCAAACACCGAGAAGTATTTAACACTTGCAAGACGCGCCCGTGAGGATGATAATGTTGAGGACGCAAGAAAATTTTACGACATGGTTAGAACCGAGGATCCCGATGATGTAGAAGCAAGATTTTTCTACTCTTACTATCGTCTTTGGGATGGAACAAAAGGAGATGCTTACAGTGACTTCATAACATTTTGCAAATCTGTCAGATCCATCGTAGAAGCAGTAGCAAAATCGGATTACTCCGAAGCCGACAAGGAGAAATTGCTCAAGGATATGTGCTCATATGTCAAAGGACTTCCCTCTTCTATGAGCGGCATTCAGGTCGACCTTTGGAAAACCGCCCCGGAAAGCGAAAAAGCAAAATATAATAATCAGAAAAAGGCTTGCGAGAAAATGGGAATCGAGCTACTTTATAATTTTGGTGATGCAATAGAGACACATTTTAATGACAATGCCGACATACGCTCAATATCTGTTGATGCTTGGAAACAGGCAGTTGCTGTTCAACAGCAGTATCCTTACTGTGGAATCGATAAGACTCTTCCTGAAAAGTATCTTGTCAAAATACAAAAAAATGACCCTAACTATACACTTCCCAAAAAAGCTGGATGTATCTCGTTTAGATAATGGCAAAGGAAGAAAACGAAAAATTAAATTTCGCTATTCAATACAAGCAGCACAACTGTGAACAGGAACAGATCAGAAGCTACGTTCTTACAAAGCCCTTACTGCGACCTAAAACGAACGCTTTAAATATAATTGTTATGATAGTTTGTTATTGTTTACTTTGCGTAGGCGTGTCGCTTTTCATTCTTCACTATATAAATACATATTTCTGGATCGAGTTTATTTTAGTGTTTTCTATATGGGCTCTTATGTTTTGGATAAACGCACGCAATTTTTTTATAAAGCTTATTGAGTGCTATCAGCATTACGCCAAGGAAAGTACCAGAAGAAAATGCCTATGTATGCCAACATGCTCCGAATATGCCATAGAAGTTTTGAAAAAGCACTGTTTAATTGTTGCATTGTTGAAAATACGTAAAAGGCTTTTCGTAACGTGCAGAAACGGAATTTATAAAATAGACTTACCGTAAAATAACAGATTATCAGCTTTTTTCAAAAAGTTCCAAATAAATATTAAAGGCAATATCAGACCGAGTTTTCGGAATGATATTGCCTTTATGCTTTTATCCAACGAGACCGGTCAATGAGCCGTTCTAATGGAATTTTTATGAAATTAAACACTTTAGGTTGACAATATCCTAAAATTTGTGTATAATAATATTGAAATTTCAAAAGGAGGTATCTATTATGAATTTGAACACAAAGCAAATCGTTTCAATTTCCGAGGCGAATCAGAATTTTTCCCGTGTTGCGAGAATGACCGATAAGCACGGTGAGCTTTATATTTTTAAAAATAACAAACCGAAATACAAGCTTGTAGATATTGAGCAGGATACCTCGATTGAAATGACCGATGATGAGAAGATCGACTTTGTGGCAGCTCGTATTTTAAAGCTTTACCGTCCCGCATTTGAGGAGCTTGCGAAATGATCAAATTTAGTCAAGAAAAGGTACTGCTCCTGCACAAGCTCATTACGGAAGAAACGGGCGGTGACCCAAACGTACGTGACATCGCGCTTCTCAACAGTGCGCTCGAATCGGCGTTTGCGACCTTTGACGGAAAAGAACTTTATCCCACCAAGCAGGAAAAGGGCGCGCGGCTCGGTTTCGCGCTGATCTCCAATCACGCTTTCGTGGACGGCAATAAACGTATTGGAATGTACGTTCTTCTCACGTTCCTTGAAACGAACGGTATCAAGCTCCGTCCCACCAATGCCGAGGTCGCCCGTGTCGGACTTGCAGTCGCGGCGGGAGAGATGAAATATCAAGAGCTGCTTGATTGGATTTTGGAAAATGAGAATTGATTTAATAAACAAAAAAATCATAATACCGCTTGACAAAAAGCAAATTTTTATGTAATATAGATCCTATAATACTCCGTAAAAGCAATAGTGTTATTCGATTTTTCAATCGAACGGGGAGCGAGTCGTTCCCTGAATTCAATCTTTTCGTATTCGCAGGCTCAAATGAAAGAGCTTGAAGTAATACGCGCACAATGTGCGCTATATGCGACTGCCGTCGCATATAATTACTCCTGCGCTTTTCATTATACAATTAGTATTGTTTTAGGAGATAATCTATGATAGTATATACAGAACTACATTCGTTAGAAACCGATTTGGGCATTTCCATAAAAACGCTTTATTCAATAAGCAACAATATAAACACTCATTATCACAACAAAAGTATTCCAAAATCCGACGGAAGTTTGCGAATTCTTTCTATTCCTGACGAACCGTTAAAAAAAATACAACGAGCAATTTCGGAAAAGCTTCTCGCTTACGAGCCTGTTTCTATATATGCCAAAGCATATAAACCTACAAGCAACGTAAGAAAAAACGCAATTTGCCATGTTGGAAAAGAAAAGCTTTTAAAGCTGGATATTTATAAATTTTTTGACAGCATAAATTATTCGCTCGTTAAAGAAAAAGTTTTTCCTTCAAATAAGTATTCTGAACAAATCCGTATCTTACTTTCGCTGCTCTGTTACAAAGGTGAAGTTCTTCCTCAAGGCGCACCAACATCACCCATAATATCAAATATAATTATGCGCGATTTTGACCAAACTGTCGGAGAATGGTGTAAGGAACGCAAAATAAGCTATTCTCGATATTGCGATGATATGTCATTTTCCGGAAGCTTTGACGAAAACGATGTCATAGAATTCGTTACAAGCAGATTAAAGTCATTGGGATTTATACTCAACAAGAAAAAGACCCGTTGCTTCACGGGTGGAAACAAAAAAACAGTTACGGGTATCGTTGTTAATGAAAAAATAAACACCCAAAAAAGTTATAGAAAACAAATTCGTCAAGAAGTTTTTTATTGTAAAAAATTTGGTGTACAAGAGCATTTGTCACGTATCGGAAGCACGGAAAATCAGTATACTTATCTTTCCCGTTTGCTTGGACAAATAAATTACGTATTACAGATAACCCCGGATAATAAAGAGTTTTTTGATTACAAAACACAAATTTCAACTCTTTTAAAAGAAAACAGATAAAACAATAAAAAGACAATATCAAGCCGTTTTTTGGGAATGATATTGCCTTTTTTCTATGCTGCCACTTGCTTTGGCATTTGTACTGCATCCAGCATATTTTCGATAAATATCCCATACCCCGCGGTGAGGTCGTTGATGAGTACGTGCGTGACCGCGCCGACAAGTTTGCAGTTCTGAATAATAGGGCTACCGCTCACGAGTGTGGTCAATAAATGACAACAAAATTTGTGATATTTTTTATTGTTTCCGCGGCTTTTTGTATTTCTTTGTCCGTGGGCCGTCTTTCGGGCAGTGTATTCGCGATATCTAATGCTTTATATTTTGATCCCGCATAATTGTGGTATGGAAGTATACGTATTTTTTTGATATTTTGAAGTGGTGCGAGAAAATAAGCGATCCTCTCGATTTGACTGTCGTTATAATCGGGAACGTAGGGGATGCGGATCTCGATATCTTTACCTATCGAATTCAAATATTTTAGGTTTTTAAGTATCTGCTTGTTCGATACCCCCGTACATTTGATATGTGCATCCTCATCGTATGCCTTGACGTCGTAAAGAAATATGTCGGTATACGGAACGACCTTATCCAAGCTTTCTTTCGATACGAATCCACAGGTGTCCACGGCGGTATGAATACCGTTTCCTTTTAACCTTTTTAATATCTCAGTGCAAAAATCGGCTTGCATCAGGCACTCACCTCCCGAAAGGGTCACGCCACCACCCGAATTTTCATAAAAATCTCTGTCCTCCATAAGAATTGGCAAAAGATCCTCCACCGTCACCTCTTTGCCGTAGAGCACAGTTGCCTCTCCAAGGCAATCCGCGGGCATAAATCCATTCTTTTTACACTCTCCGCAACCGACGCATTTATGCTCATATCGAGCGATTTGCGGTATAGCAGTCAACCCCTCGGGATTGTGACACCACACGCACCGCAAGGGACAGCCCTTAAAAAACACTGTTGTGCGTATTCCGTCACCGTCGTGTACGGCAAAGCGCTTGATCTCAAATATGGTTGCTTTCATTGTTTCTCTCTCCGTTTTTGTTTAGCTTTTATCACTAATTACCTCTAAAAGAGCATTGAAATACCTTTTTCCAAACTCCCTGTATGATGCGGAATTAAAATGTATTCCATCCTCCTTGCAGGTAAGCCCTGCCGCACTGACGAATGCTCCCGAGGGTAGCTCCGCGGCGAGTTCTCTTAAAACGCTATTCACCTCTTTGAAGTATTTGTATTTTTCACCATCATAGCTGCCAACAAATTCGCCAAGCTCACCGATTATAATTGGCGTGCTCGCGGGTAAATTCGTGTCCCTTATAAGTGATGACATCATATGCATAAATCTTTCGTGATATAGCTCCACATCCTCTTTGTTTGTACTGTCGTTTTCTCCCTGGTGCCAAAGAATTCCGACAATTTCAGAAGTTCTCTGCGCTAATTTTGACTGAGATACCGCATGATCATAAAGCAACTCGCCCGGTCTCCATTCGCTGATCGAGGTACCGCCATCGGCACAAGGAATAAGACCGACCTTTTCATTGAAATGCTTTGCGTATTCATCGGCAAAGCTGGCAGCAAGTCCAACGCCGCTGTGAAATTTGCCCCAAATTTGTCTGTCTGGATTTATCGGTTCGCTCATAGGCTGCCATCTGCCATTTCGAAGCATTTTGCAAAGGGGATTTTTTATCTCTTCTACCTCTCCAAAATCTCCGCGTCCTGCCATATTTGACTGTCCGAGCATAAGAAATGATTTCATCATATAAGTGCCTCTGCCTGACGGATAAAGCCATCCTGCTCCTCCTTTTTGATGTTGTTCCAAAGTACGTTCCAACCGCAAACGCGGATCTGAAGATCACGGTATTTTTCGGGATGCGCCTGTGCATCGCGAAGCGTGTCGGCATCAAAAACGTTGATATGCATTGCGTGCCCGCCACGTTTTACAAAGGTCATAAGCAGTCCGTACATCGCCTCGAGTCCGTCCTCACCCTTTACCGCAGAAGGAATCAAGCCGAGGTCGAGAGAGGCATCGTGGGAAAATGCAGTCGCATCAATTTTGGTCGCAGATAAAATTGCCGCGGTAGCTCCTTCTCTGTTTTGACCCATTGAAGCCGAAATGTTCTTGGAAAGCTCCTCGCCAAATCTTCGCCCATTGGCAGATGCGGCAGTCTTTTTTCCTTGGGTGTAGGACATACGAGCCACGTGAAATCCGCAATTCCATTTTCCGTTACGGGCGTTTGGCCTTCCGCAGAGGTTTTCGGTAATGAAGCTTACAAGATCGACCGCGATCGAATCCGGGAAATCCTTGTTGTTGCCCCATTTTTCACGGTCTGAAATGAGTCTTCTGCGAAGAGTCTCTTCACCCTCATAATTCCGTTCAAGAGCGTTTACAAGCTCTGAAAGCGTCAGATCCTTTCTATCATACACATATTTACGGATCATAGCAAGGGAGTCCGTGATGTCTCCGAGAAAGCCAAATGATAAGATAGACTCATTATAGCACCCACCTCCCCCGATCGCATCTTTCGCTTTCTCGAGGCAGCTCGGGAAGGTTGCAGAAAGAAGAGATAGCGGATTGATCTCTGACAGATAGCCCTCAAATCCGTTGACAATTTCTACTGTAGCATCGATCACGCGGAGAAGCTGTCGCTTGTATTCACGATAAAGCTCGTCAAACGTAGTAAACCGAGATATATCCTCAGATTCAATATCCGAAAATGCACACGGAACACCGTTACAGCTTTGATGCAGTACGATCTCCAACGGCTTTAGCATGTTCAGATAATTCATTTCTGCTCCGCACGAGCTCTGCGGGGCATATTCATAACATCCCTTGATATTGCAGGTTCGCGCCTCCTCGTGGGATACGCCCGTCCGTTCCAGGGCTTTTCTGATCGTTCTGTCAGAAACGAAAACGATACTGTTTCTTCCGTGGCGGATCATATCGAGTGCCTTGCAGAGAAGATCCTTCGGGGTAGAGTCACAGACCTTGATCTGTATTTTTGGGTTATAAATGTTCATCTCATTATAAACGTCGAGAAAGAGATATGAAAGCTCATTTATAACGGTTGATCCGTCGGCATTCTCTCCGCCAAGAAATACGGGTTGATTGAAATAGTTTCCGATCGTAGTGAACTGTAAAAAATAATATGCGAGGTCGACTTTGATCTCTTCCTCGTTTACACCGTTTTGAAGATCATTTTTATAAAAGCGATAGTAAGAGGTATCAAAGCCCGAAAGAGAGCGCACCTGCAAGTTGTCGATGTGCTCACTGATCATAAAGTAAAGATAGGAGAGAAGGAGTGCTTCATAAAAGCTTTGCGGCGCACCGTTACGGATACCTCTAAGAGCAGTCTTCATTTTCACGGTGGTAGCCATAGCCTGCAAACGATCAATGAAGGCAAGAACCGCTTCGTAGGTTATTTTTATTCCCTCAAAGAATGCGGATTCCTCGGGGGAACGTTCTTTGCTTGCACGAATTCTCTCACTTTCCTCTAAAATGCCTGTAAATCCAAGCGAGAAAAGTCTGTCCCAAACGGGAACGCTGTGATTGTAATCGGGCCAGATCGTAACGACTCCGTCCTCTTCAAGCTGCTTGCGTCTGGCTTCAATGTCCGGAATGATCTCTGTAAATACTTCGCTTTTCCATTTTTTAATAACGGTTTTGGCAAGAGGACGGTCGATCATATTG
>JAZODV010000046.1:0-4637 GCA_045597185.1 Eubacteriales bacterium | reverse complement strand
GAAGGCGCAAAGAAAAAAGCTTGGCAAAAAAGAACACGCCGTGGGGGAGTTTCGCCTCTGCGGAGGCGACCAGCGCACGCGCGCTGGAGCAGCGGTCGCTTTTTGAAAAAAGCGACGCAAAAACCTTCAAACGCTTCGCGCTGTCAGTGCGATAAATCCCAAATTATCGGGGATGATATTACCCCTCTTAATTTACTTTCAGCTTTAATTATATCACACACAACTGTACATTTCAAGTGATACGCTCCAATTTTGTGCAATATGTAGAAGAACAAACCTACTAAATATTGTCGCCATTTTTTGTCCGAAGGTTTCACATGAATGCAAAAAATCCAATATAGCCGAGCTTGTGGATTGCAAAAAAATAAAAGCACAGCGTTGCAGCCTGGGCGTATCGATATCATAAGCTTGATATTTCGCTCCAAACATAAAGCACACTGTGCGATATATAAACAAGGACGTGACCTGTTGGCCCATGGTCCCCTACCTTGCGAAGAACATTATATCATAAAGGAATCGGTTTGTAAACCATCATTTTTAACGATTTTTCAGAAGATTTTTTGGCAATAAAACCATAACATAGAATTTATCACCTATTTTCCTGATATATTTTGTCACTTTTTGACGAAATGGCGGGAAGAACTCCGACAAAAAACAAAAATGTCGGCGCAAACATCCCGACAAGCAAAAGATTATAAAAAAATTAGAAAATTCTATTGACAATCGCTAAGTAATGCGGTATAATATAAAAACGCGAGGCAAAAGCCGAGCGAAAAGGAGAAGTACCCAAGGGGTGAAGGGGGCAGTTTGCTAAACTGTTAGCTCGGGCAACCGGGGCGCGGGTTCGATCCCCGCCTTCTCCGCCAACAAAAAACGCACTTTTGTCTACCGACAAAGGTGCGTTTTTTGAATGATGTTTGCCTTCGGCAAATGATGTTGGCTACGCCAATGATGACGGCTTCGCCTAATGATGTGTGCCTGACGGCACATAATGGCAAAGATCGCATCATTGCGGAACGCAGTGGAGCAACATCATTTTGAGCGAAGAAAAAAACATCATATCGCCGCAAGGCGATGCATCATTTGACATACAAGCGAATTTATGCTATAATAAACTTAGAAAGGCGGTGAAAAATGAAAATAGAGTCCAAAAACATATTAACGAGAGAAAACTGTAAAGCAGAGCTTATGCGGTTATCCAAAGCAAGGCTAATGCAAGATTCGGTTGTGTTGGCAGTATTACTGTTGATATTTGTTCCACTTTTTCTTTTATCGATATATTTGGCAAAATATATTTTTATTTTGGGAATTGTTTTTGCTTTGATATGTGCAATTTTTTCCGCCATGTTTGTTTATAGAATTATACGCGATGTGACGTTCTCAAAAACGATCGAGCAAAATGGCTTTTCAATTGTGAAGGATACTGTTTCTCGCATATCTCTTGATGAAATTCCCAAAAGTTATGACGAAGGTCGTCATACGGTTAACGTGATTTATTTTACAAAACACGGAAGATGCGTTGCGCCAAAAGCAAGAACTCCCTTTGACCTTTCTACCCCGGGCGATGAATTTTATCTTGTTGTACTACATAAAACAGAGGAAATTGTCTTTGCCTATAATTCCATGATGTACGACTGTAACGAATTAGATGTAACCTAATGAAAAATCTTAGGGGCTTCAGACACCTTTTATTCGTTTTTACCCTTGTTTAGACACCTTTTATCACGTTTAAGCCAGAAAAAAGCACTTGCTTTCGCAAGTGCTTTTTTCTGTTATATTCGCCTTTCGGCGAGTTGTATGCACAGGTGCGTGATATTTGCTTCGCAAGTGATATGCGCTTCGCGCGTTTGATTTAGCAAGGCGAGTATAATATCACTGTGAGCGTGAGCGAACAATATCACTACGAGTGAAACGAGTAATATCACGCCGAGCATAGCGAGGCATATCACTAAACCGCGTCATCTCAACCCCAAATACAATCTTTCAAAATATTTTTTATAGTCTCTTCGTAAAAACCACTTGTTATTATTCAAATATAGTGTTATAATATCTATGATTGTACGAAATCTTAATATGAGGTATATTATGAATAAAAACACCGTTATCACAACCCTTAACCACGGAAAGCTTGACGGTACTCTCCTTTCTCTTTACGGAGAAGCTATGCCGCAGCGCCGCGAGCGTCTTATTTCGCTTGCTGAAAAATTTTGTGAGATATACGGTCGCGATGACGTCTCTCTGTTTTCTGTACCCGGTCGCTCCGAGCTTTCGGGAAACCACACAGACCACAACAAGGGTAAGGTTATAGCCGCGTCTATCGACCTTGACATAATTGCGGCAGCGACACCTCGCGAGGACGGTATCATTCGACTTAAAAGCGAGGGCTTCCCCGAGGATGTGGTCGATATAAACACCTACACTATACCGGACGAGAGCCTTTTCGGACGCTCGGCGTCGCTTATCGCGGGAATGGTCGCAGGATTCCGCAAAAAAGGCTACAATATAGGTGGATTTGACGCGTATACCACGTCGAACGTACTCAAGGGATCGGGGCTTTCCTCGTCCGCGGCGTTTGAGGTCATGATAGGTAATATTCTAAATTATCTTTACAACGACGGAAAAATAGACAACACCGAGATAGCAAAGCTCGCGCAGTACGCCGAGAACGAATTTTTCGGTAAGCCGTGTGGACTTATGGATCAGGTCGCATGTGCGTCGGGCGGTATCGTCGCGATAGATTTTGCCGACATGTCGGAACCCATAATAAAGAAGGTGAATTTTGATCTTTCGGGCGCAGGCTACAGGCTTTGCATCGTCGATACCGGCGGAAGCCACGCCGACCTTACTGACGATTATGCGGCAGTTCCTGCCGAGATGAGGGCTGTCGCGGCTCATTTCGGAAAGACTTGTCTGCGTGAGACCGACGAGAGCGACGTCATAGCCGCAATACCTGCGCTCCGTGAAAAGCTCGGCGACAGAGCAGTGCTTCGCGCGCTCCATTTCTTCGACGAGAACAGACGCGTGACGGAACAGACCGAGGCACTGCTCGGCGGAGACCTCGACGGATTCTTTGCGGGCGTTATAGCGTCGGGCAGGTCGAGCTTCTGTTATCTTCAGAACGCTTATGCCGTCAAGGACGTTAAGGGTCAGGGCGTACCGCTTGCAGTAAACCTTTGCGAGAGATATCTAAAAGACATAGGCGGCGCGTTCAGACTTCACGGCGGCGGATTTGCGGGAACAGTTCAGGCATACGTACCCGCGGACGCGACCGACGGGTTCAAAGCACTTCTTGAATCGGTGTTCGGCGAGGGCTCGTGCTATATCCTTCGTGTACGACGCGACGGCGCGATAAAAATAATATGATGACAAAAAAAACAAAATACGCAATAATACTGATAGTGAATTTCATCGTGATGTTTGCGCTGTACCTGATATTTGTGAGGATGTCGGCGACCGTGACCTTTATCGTGTACAGCGCTGTATTCGCGGGATTTTCATTCGCGTACGTTATATACAACCGAGGCTTTTCGCGAAATAAGGTGACGCTCGACATGCTGCCGGACGAGTGGCCGCCCGAAAAAAAGACGGATTTTATCGAGGATGCGAAAATAAGAAATGAAAAGTCAAAATGGATGCTCACTGTGATAATGCCGCTTATTGGTATATATGCCTACGAGCTGCTTGATATTTTCGTGGTTCCGACCGTGATAAAATTTTTGAACAGCTGATATGGAGCACATAAAAATTGTGTCACTCTATTCGGGTTCGTCCGGCAATTCAACCCTGATAGAGACAAAGGACGGCTCTCTTTTGATAGATGCCGGCAAAAGCGCACGAGCGCTGACAAGTGCGTTACGGCAGGCGGGAAGCGATGCGTCAAGTATAAGGGCGGTATTCATAACGCACGAGCATACCGACCACATAAGCGCGCTCGAGGTATTTTTGAAGAAAAATCCGATACCCGTACATATGACCGCGCCGTCGGCTATGGCGGTACATTCGCCTGAGGGCTCAAGGCTGAGAGGAGCGCTTCGCGTTCATCCGCCTATATTTACCGAAAAGGTAGGAAGCCTGACAGTCACGTCATTTCCTCTCTCGCACGACAGCGGAATGTGTGTCGGCTATAAAATTACGACAGACGACGGCTATTCGTTTGCCATTGCTACTGATACGGGATACGTGACCGAGACAATGATAAGCGAGATGTCGGGCTGTGTCGCCGTAGTGCTTGAAAGCAATCACGATATAGGAATGCTTCAGGTAGGTCCTTATCCCGCCGAGCTTAAAAGAAGAATAATGTCGAGAAGAGGACACCTGTCGAACGAGGACTGCGCGGCTTTTGCAAAACGGCTTGCCGAAAGCGGAACGAAAAGCTTTATGCTGGCGCACCTGAGCCGAGAGAACAACAGACCAGAATTTGCACTCTGCTCCGCAAAAAAGGAGCTGTCGGATTTTTCGGACGTACGCATTTGCGTTGCAATGCCCGAAACAGAAACGGTTCTTGTAGATATTTAAGCAGATAAATTGGGATTTATCGGTGAGACGAAACCTCAACAAAAATCTACCGCAAATAATATTTCTATAAACCGAATAAACCTTAAAAATTGTAGGGGTCGACGTCCTCGACGACCCGATAC
>JAZODV010000045.1:0-17522 GCA_045597185.1 Eubacteriales bacterium | reverse complement strand
TCGTACGACGTTTCCTTGGTCGCTGAGGTGATGAGATAATAGAATTTTATCTTGGGCTCGGTTCCGGAGGGACGCGCGATAACAACGTCGCCGTTTTCAAGCTTAAAGTACATAACGTTGGAGCGGGGAAGTCCCGTGTGGGATTTCTCGCCTGTTGCCGTGTCTATGAAATAGCGGTTGAGATAATCTCCGACCGATACGACCTTGACTCCGCCGATCTCACGTGGCATATCGTTTCTGAATGCTTCCATAATTGACGATATCTTTGCCGCACCTTCAAGTCCTTCGATAAAGAGCTCGTCGGTCTTTTCAAACGAATATCCGATGCGCTCCCAAAGACTTTCAAGCGCGTCAATGAGTGTCATTCCCTTGGATCTGTAGTATGCCGTCATTTCTGTGACGAGCATAGACGCAACCACACCGTCTTTGTCGCGGCAATAATTGCCCTTGAGGTAGCCATAGCTTTCCTCAAAACCGAAAACAAAGCTTCCGTGACCGGCTTCCTCGTGGTTCTTTATGACCTCGCCGATAAATTTAAAGCCCGTCAGAACGTTGAAGATCTCGACTCCGTGTGCGGCACAGACCTTGGCCGCAAGCTCTGTTGTAACGATAGTCTTTATCGCGTAAGGTTCGCTTGGCATTGTGTCTGTTTCTTCGTATGCCGTAAGAATATAGTCAAGTAAAAGTGCACCCATCTGGTTGCCGGTGATCGTGATAAAATCTCCGTCTTTCGTTCTCGCCATAGCTCCGAAACGGTCCGAATCGGGGTCCGTCGCGATAACGAGGTCACTCTTTACGTCGTTTGCAATAGCGATACCGAGAGAGAAAACCTCGCTGTATTCGGGATTTGGCTTTGATACCGTGGGAAAATTACCGTCGGGCTCTGCCTGCTCGGGAACCATATAAAGATGCTTAAGTCCGATCCTTCTGAGAATTTCGGGAACGAGCTTGTAGCCTGCGCCGTGAAGCGGAGAATAAACTATTTTAAGCTCGTCTGCAACCTTTTTTACGATACCCGGATTGACAGCCTCACCTTCGACTGCGGCAAGATACTTTTCATCAATATCAGATCCGAGAAATGAGATCATTCCGGATCTTACCGCTTCGTCAAAATCTACAGTCTTTATATCCTCAAACACATCTGTTTTGGCGATAGAATCGGATATTTCAGCGGCAATTTCAAGTGAGATCTGCGCGCCGTCGTCCCAATATACCTTGTATCCGTTGTATTCTTTTGGATTATGTGATGCCGTTACGTTTATGCCCGAAACGCAATGAAGATAACGGAGCGCAAAGGAAAGCTCCGGCGTCGGACGCAGTCCGTCAAATATAAGCACCTTGATCCCGTTTGCCGCGAGAACCGATGCGGCGGTCTTTGAAAAGAGCTCGGAATTGTTTCGGCTGTCGTACCCTATGACAACGCCCTCGCTCCCTCTTTCTACCTTATTTATATAGTTGGCAAGTCCCTGAGTTGCGAGCGAAACGGTGTGAACGTTCATCGCGTTCATTCCTGTTTTCATGATGCCGCGAAGGCCTGCAGTACCGAATGACAGACCGCAAGAGAAGCGTTCGCGTATTTCTTTTTCGTTGTTGGCTATATCCTTGAGTTCTGCGACTTCATTCGCAGAGAGCTTACCGGAATCAAGCCAACGGTTGTAATTTTGAATATAAGACATTTTTTCTCCTTTTCTATTTTTAAATTGCTGATCTCTTGAGTGCCTGCGCGAGTTGGTCGGGGCAGGACGTGGACTTGAAGCCGCAACGGATGCCGTCAAGTCTTTTTATTGCTTCTTCGACCGACATTCCCTTGACAAGCGCTGCAACACCCTGAGTATTACCCGAGCAGCCGCCGATGAATTTTACGTCGACGACGATACCGTTTTCAACGTCGATCTCGATCTTACGGGCGCAAGTGCCCGAAGTATTGTATGAAATGTGTTCCATTTTTTATAACCTCCTTGCCGTGTTGGCAATAAATTTTTTATAAATGAGAATATATACCGATAGGCGTGTATCTTGGAAAATCGAGTGCCATATAGAGAAGGAAGCTGTCTATGTCGGAGTGCTCGGCCCTAAAAACAGGGCAGAGCGTGTATTTTCCTCCTTGGTGCGAGATTGGAAAGGAGTCGATACGATAGAGCGACATGTTGCAAAAATCAGCGGCGGCAAGTATTTCTGAGAGTGTTTCGGTCTCGTTTAACATTACGAACATTTCAAAAAAATCAGGCTTTCCGAGTTTTAATTTCGGATAGTCTATATTTTTTCTTATCAAAGCGAAGCCTGTTTCGGAATTATTGCCGGACGAGCTTATGCTCAGAACCGATGCTATTTTGAGGTCATACTTATTTATGAAAGAATAAAACCTCGCAAGCTTTCCGTTTTCTGTGTTTTCTATAGGAATTATACCGAACTCGGATGAACCCGAATACACCACCTCGCATAGCTCCTCAAAGCTCGTGACATGAACAGATACCGCCGAACCAAGCTCGCAGGAAAAGCGCTTGAAGGCTTCTTCCGTGTAGGTGTTTTCGATATACGCTATATTATTTTCTGCGTTTTTTGAAAGTGCTTCGGTTGAGCCGAAGAAAAGCTCACGCTGAAAGCCCTGTGTGTTGGGATATATTTTCAAATATTCGCGGCACAGAGCAACGCGTTCAAGGGCTGACACGGTGTTGTCCAGATCACGTATCGGACGTATTGCTTCAAGACGGCTTATCGCTGCTTCGCTGCTTTGAACCTTCGCCGCAACTGCTGTAACAAGCTCGTGTATCTCAGCTAGACGCATCTGGCGGTTTGTAAGCATTCGTTCGTCGATCTCGTGTATACCGCGAAGGACCGCGTCGGTGTCTCGGTCTCCCGTTTCTTTATATCTCGTCATCAGATAAGCTCAAGTATCGAATATCCCTCAGACAAAAAATCTTTCATTTCCTGTTCAGTGAGTCTGCGCTGAGAGATAAGCGACAGCTTATATATATATGAAGCGATCTTTTCGGCTTTTTCTGTGTCAGTATCTGCAAGTACTTCAAGCTTTCTCACAAGAGACGACGACGTGTTGACAACGAGGGACATATCAATGGGGAAGGAGAAATCAGCGTCTGAGTTACCGCTCTGCATTGCGTAAAGTCTCATAGCCTCTTCCATTCGTCTCGATTCCTCGGAAACGTTGAGAAGCGCGGGGATATTTTCATCCTTCAGCGGCTCGAAGCTGACCGTAAGATTTTCATTGCCCGAGACTTTTTTGAAAATATCGGACAGTGCCTTGATTTCCGTGACATCGCCGTCACCCTTGAGCGCGTCTGCGATATCGGCATCTACTCGGAGATACTTTACATTTTCCGAAAGATCCTCAAGCATTGCGGCAAACTGAGTATCAACGATATGCTCCATTTCCGCAACCTTGATGCCTGCCGCATTCAGCATAGATATATACTGAGATTGGAGACGCTTGTCTGTGGTATAATATACCTTGTTTTCGTTCGTTTCCTTTGAGTGTTCAAGATACTCATCTACCGTCATAAGCTTTCCGTCGGTGATCTTTAGAAGCACCGAATTCTTTACACGGTCATAGAATTTACGGTCACGAAGACAGGCATATTCGATATATACTCTTATGTCGTTCCAAAGCTTTTCATAGGTCTCGCGGTCGGTGTTCAGCATAGAGCCAAGCTTATCGGCAACTTTTTTGACGATATGAGCCGAGACCTTAGACACGTACGTGTTATCCTGAAGATAGCTGCGCGATACGTTGAGCGGAAGCTCAGGACAGTCAAGCACACCGCGGAGCATAAGAAGATATTCGGGAATGACCTCTCTAATATTGTCCGCTACAAATACTTGATTATAATAAAGCTTGACCTCCCCCTCGTTTGACTCATAGTCATTTCTGGGACGGGGGAAGTAAAGTATACCCTTAAAATTAAGAGGATAATCTGCGTTTATGTGTATCCAGAAAAGCGGCTCGCGCAGATCTCCGAACACCTGAGTGTAAAAAGCCTTGTAATCCTCTGGTGTACATTCCGACGACGGTCTTAACCAAAGTGGGTTTGTTTCATTTATGGGCTTTTCTTCGGTATCTGTTTTTTCTGCGTTTTCATCGGAAAGATAAATTTCGACGGGCATAAACGCGCAGTATTTTTTGAGGATAGCCTTGAGCTTCGAAAGCTCAAGATAATCTTCACCGTCATTTATGTGCATTATAATGTCGGTTCCGACAGTTTCTTTGTCGGACGCCTCTATCTCATATTCTCCCGCTTCATTGCAGGTCCAGTGAACCGCAGACGTACCGGTGTGAGATTTTGTGACTATCTCAACGGTGTCGCTGACCATAAACGACGAATAGAATCCAAGACCGAAATGACCGATAATACCGTTTCCTGTCGTGTCCTCGCCCTCGTATTTTTCAATAAATTCAAGCGCGCCGGAAAGAGCTATGTTGCATATATAGCGCTCAAGCTCATCTTCGGTCATGCCAATGCCGTTGTCGGAAACCGTAAGAGTTCCAAGCTCTCGATCAAGTTTTACGTCGATTCTGAATTTTGTTTCGTTACTTGTAGCCTGTCCAAGAGAAATAAGACGCTTAAGCTTTGTGACGGCATCTGAAGCGTTCGATACTATTTCGCGAAGGAAAATATCCTTGTCGGAATAGAGCCATTTTTTAATAATGGGAAATATGTGCGCGGTCTCAACCGAGATACCGCCTTTTTTGATCTCTTCGTTTGACATTTTTTACTCCGTTTCTCCTTTAGGTAAAATATACCTATATATATTATAAACAATTTTTATCAATTAGTCAATATTAAGTTGACAGAGAAGCCGTTTTTTTTTATAATATAGGTAGGATAAAATCGTTTTGGAGGAAATATGATAATACAAGGATTACAAAAATTGACACTTCTCGACTATCCGGGTCGCGTTGCATGCACGGTCTTTACTGCGGGATGTAATTTAAGATGTCCGTTCTGTCACAACGCGGGGCTTGTCACACATATAGATAGAAGCAATATCATATCCGAGGAAGAGCTTTTTTCTTTTCTCAAAAAAAGGCAGGGAATACTTGACGGAGTCTGTGTAAGCGGTGGTGAGCCCCTGCTCATGCCCGATATAATTCCTTTTATTGAAAAAATAAAATCTTTCGGTTTTTTGGTCAAGCTTGACACGAACGGAACGTTTTTTGAACGCCTACGCGAGATAGTAGAAAAGGGAATCGTCGATTACGTTGCGATGGATATAAAAAACTCTCCCCAAAAATATCCGATGACGGCAGGTTGCGAATCGGTCGACATTGATTCTGTAAAAAAAAGCGTGGCTTTACTTGAGGAGAACGGCATAGACCATGAATTCAGAACGACGGTCGTCCGTGAACTTCATACCGAAGAGGATATGAAGGAAATAGGAAAATGGCTTAGCGGTACAAAGAAATATTTTTTGCAGGGATTCATCGATTCAGGCGATCTTATAGGACAAAATTATTCGGCATATTCACCTGCCGAAATGGCGAAAATGCTTGATATCATTAGGCTTTCCGTACCTTCCGCCTCACTTCGGGGGATAGATTGAAAAATCGCTTTTTGCACTATATATGGTAATTTAGCCAAAAAAATTATCAATATATTGTGTATATTGTGTATTGACAAAAACTACCGATATTGATATAATTATTTCGCAATCGAGTCCGACTGCTTTTTTTGTCGCATCAGACACGCGTCGGATAACAAAATAAATATCACAAAAAAGAAAGGCGGAAAAAATGTATCAGGTAGTAAAAAGAGACGGTAAGACAGTTAATTTTGAGATAGAAAAGATTAGTGTCGCCATAACAAAGGCTTTCGAAGCCATTGAAAAGAATTATGTTCCCGGTGTAATTGATTTTCTTGCACTTAAGGTAACAGCGGATTTTGAGTCTAAGATAAAGGACGGCAAGATAGCTGTTGAGGATATTCAGGACAGTGTTGAAAACGTTCTCGGTCAGGCAGGCTACGGAGACGTTGCAAAGGCATATATCCTTTATAGACGTAACCGTGAAAAGCTTCGTCTTATGAAGAACACGTTCCTTGACTATAAGAATGTTGTGGACGATTATCTTAAGGCGGCTGACTGGAGAGTTAAGGAAAACTCGACTGTAACGTACTCGGTCGGTGGACTTATTCTTTCAAACTCGGGCGCTATCACGGCAAACTATTGGCTCTCTGAGGTATATGATGACGAGATAGCAAACGCACACAGAAACGCAGATATTCACATTCACGACCTTTCTATGCTCACAGGTTACTGTGCAGGTTGGTCGCTCAAGCAGCTTATAACAGAGGGACTTGGCGGTATTCCAGGCAAGATCTCGTCCGCTCCCGCATCTCACCTATCAACGCTCTGCAACCAGATGGTAAACTTCCTCGGAATCATGCAGAACGAGTGGGCGGGCGCACAGGCATTCTCATCGTTTGACACATATCTTGCTCCCTTTGTAAAGGTGGATAATCTTACCTATAAGGAAGTCAAACAGTGCATACAGTCGTTTGTATACGGCGTAAATACTCCTTCCCGTTGGGGTACTCAGGCACCCTTTACGAACATCACGCTTGACTGGACAGTACCTAATGACCTTGCAGAAATGAACTGTATCGTCGGCGGTAAGGAAATGAACTTCAAGTATAAGGACTGCGTCGAGGAAATGGCGATGGTCAACAAGGCATTCATCCAGATCATGATCGAGGGTGACGCAAACGGACGCGGCTTCCAGTATCCTATTCCCACGTATTCGATCACACGTGACTTTGACTGGTCTGAGACCGAGAACAACAAGCTTCTCTTCGAGATGACCGCAAAGTACGGCACACCATATTTCTCGAACTACATCAACAGCGATATGGAGCCCTCGGACGTACGTTCGATGTGCTGCAGACTCCGTCTTGACCTTCGTGAGCTTCGCAAGAAATCCGGCGGCTTCTTCGGATCGGGTGAGTCCACAGGTTCTATCGGCGTTGTAACCATCAATATGCCGAGAATCGCGTATCTTTCCAACAACGAAGAGGAGTTTATGAAGCGTCTTGATAAGATGCTCGACATCTCGGCGCGTTCGCTCAAGGTTAAGAGAACAGTCGTTACAAGACTTCTCGAGCTTGGTCTGTATCCTTACACAAAGAGATACCTCGGAAGCTTCGATAACCACTTCTCAACAGTCGGTCTTGTCGGTATGAACGAGGCTGGTCTTAACGCCAAGTGGATCGGAAAGGACATGACCCACAAGGAAACACAGGAATTCTCCAAGAGAGTTCTCAACCATATGAGAGAGCGTCTCTCCGATTATCAGGAGATGTACGGTGACCTCTACAACCTTGAAGCAACTCCCGCAGAGTCAACATCCTTCCGCCTCGCAAAGCACGACAAGAAGCACTATCCCGACATCATAAGCGCGGCAGAAGAGGGCGGAACAGCCTACTACACCAACAGCTCACATCTTCCCGTTGGCTACACAGCCGATATCTTTGAGGCTCTCGACGTTCAAGATGAGCTCCAGACACTCTACACTTCGGGAACGGTATTCCATGCATTCCTCGGCGAAAAGCTTCCCGACTGGAAGGCGGCGGCAGATCTCGTTCGCAAGATTGCAGAGAACTATAAGCTCCCGTATTACACAATGTCTCCCACGTACTCGGTATGTAAGAACCACGGCTATATTGCAGGTGAGTGCTACACATGTCCCGATTGCGGCGAAAAGACAGAGGTATACAGCCGTATAACAGGATACTACAGACCTGTACAGAACTGGAACGACGGTAAGTCGCAGGAGTTCAAACAGAGAAAGGTATACGATATTGCAAACTCGCACCTGACCGTAAAGGCTGCCGAAGAGTGCTGTTGCTGTGATAACACAACAGACGTAGAGGATAGCGTAATGCTTTTCGCAACCAAGACCTGCCCGAACTGCAAGATCGCGGCAAGCTTCCTTGACAAAGCAGGTGTAGCTTATACGAAAGTTTATGCCGAGGACAATGCCGAGCTTTGTGAGAAATTCGGCGTAAAGCAGGCTCCCACGCTCGTAGTCGTAAAGAACGGAACTGTAGAGACTATAGCCAACGCATCCAATATAAGAAAATATGTTGACGGACTTGCAAAATAAAATTTTGTAACTGTTAATAGAGCCACCATAAATATTCTATGGTGGCTCTAAGTTTGAAAATAAAGGAGTCTGGCGTGAAAGATTTCTTGCTGTGAGTGAAATATACTTGTCACGCAAATTTAGTGCCGCCGCCATGGCGGCGGAATGGAGATTAATATGTACGATATAATAATTGTCGGTGGAGGTCCCGCGGGGCTTACTGCGGCAACTTATGCGCTTCGTGCGGGAAAGACCGCACTTATAATCGAACGCGGAGCCTTTGGCGGTCAGATGACGTTCTCCCCGAAGATCGAAAATTTCCCCGGAGTTATTTCCGCAAGTGGAAATGAGCTTGCAGATAAAATGGTAGAGCAGGTTTTAAATCTCGGAGGAGAGTTTGAGATCGACGAGGTATCCGGAATACGCGACAACGGAAACACAAAGACCGTTATTACTGCAGGCGGGGAATTTGAGTGCCTTGCTGTAATACTCGCAAACGGAGTCAAGCACAGAATGCTCGGAATCGAGGGTGAAGAAGAGCTTGTCGGCGACGGTATTTCGTTCTGCGCGGTTTGCGACGGAGCGTTTTATAAAGGAAAGAGCGTCGCTGTCATCGGCGGAGGGAATTCCGCACTTCAGGAGGCGATACTTCTGTCTGAGGGATGCACAAAGGTGACCGTAGTTCAGAACCTTTCAAGGCTTACGGGAGAGGCAAGACTTGCCGATATACTTTACGCTAAGGATAACGTTGAAATAGTATGTGATACTGTTGTGGAGTCGTTCGTTACAGACGGCGGATTTGGCGGAGTAAATCTTAAAAACACAGTAAGCGGCGAAAAGTTTTCGGTAAAATGTGATGGAGTGTTCGTGGCGATAGGACTTGTACCCGAAAATGCGGCTTTTGAGGATGTCGCTGAGCTTGACGAAAGAGGATACTATGCCTCGGGCGAGAAGTGTACGACAAAAACAGAAGGTGTTTTCGTTGCCGGCGATTGCCGTACAAAAGCAATAAGACAGGTAACAACAGCGGCGGCAGACGGTTCTGTTGCGGCTCTTGCGGCCTGCCGTTATATCGACGACCTGAAATAAATCAAAAAAATCAAAGAGTATGTTGTGAAATTAACAATATACTCTTTATTTTTTGGGGGAAATATGATATAATATTGAAAACTTACACAGAAGGCGGTGAAAGCATGAAAAAAAGAATATTGTCTATCCTTTCAGTAATTCTTCTTTGCGTAGTGCTTTTTTCGCTTTTTCCGACCGCTTCCTTTGCCGAGGATACTGCAGAGGAAAACACGGACAGATCTCCGTTTTACAATATAGAATGTAATTACGACAGTCAGTCGGGTAAAATAAAAATTGAATACCGAATGAACAGTACCGCTGTAAAAAAGTATGAAAAGCTCTCGGTTTCAATTTACAGACTTTCTGTAGGAGAAAGTATAGATACTTTTGATTTTTCCAAGGCAGAACCAAAGATAAAAGATATAACCCCGTCGAATAGAACGGTTACTGATTTTGCGTCCGAGAGTCTTATTGACCGCATTTCAGGATATTTTCTTGCAATTAAAACTCGGATAGGAGAATATATAACCTCGGAGGTGTTCTATCCATCGGTAAAAGGATACGCAATAAATACAGGATTTAAGGGGATAGCATCGACAGATTCCGATACGGTACTTTATACAAACGTCGAGACTGTTATGCTCGAAATAGACGGAGAACGACTCGAAAGCGGAAGATCGGGATATCTTTTTAAATCAGATGGAAAGACATACACCTTTTCCCGTGAATATGTTGACGGTATAGATTCGCTTATAAAAATATACAGCAGCGCAGGTGTTGACATTATATTGAAGATAATCCCACGAAAAAACGAAACGAGTGCATATGCATATCAAAGCTTGGTCTATGCATACGTGTCATTTTTCGTGGCAAGATATTCCGATTTGGAAAGCAGTATATCGGGAATAGCTTTGGGAGATGTCGACACGACAGATGGCGGTGGCTCACCCGAGCTTTATTCGTCATGTCTTTATGCTGCGGCATCCGCGATAAACAGTCATGGAAATGCGATAGGACTTATTGTTCCCGTGTCGGACAGCTATGCGGCGGCGACAGACTTTTTAGAAAAGCTGTGCGACGAGCCGGCGCTTTCATCGGGGGCTTCGTTTACCGTAATGGTGGAGGGAAGCGCAAATCCGTATTGCCTTACCGACGATGCTTCAGTAGAAGCTCTTCAAAAGAATTCAAAAGATGTAATAGCCACCGACAATTATTCGATTTTTAAGACCTTTTTGTATGATCTTGCAGAAAAAAAAGGAAATGTATATATTGATTCTATATACAATTTCATTCCGAATCCGAGTTATAACGAAATAACGCTGAAAGCCGCTTACTTGTACGGATATCTCAGTATGTTTTTCGGTGGAAAAGTTGATTCATATATCGTTTCTGCCGGCGGTGCGGACGATAGCTTGGTAGAGTCTATAAGATATATAAATACCGAGTCGGCAGAGAAAAAGGTGGGGCTTGATTCGCTAAAACGTATATTCGGTATCAAGGATCTTGCCAAAGAATTCAAAAAATACACAAGCTTAAAGCTTGTAACCTCAAAGCTCAAAGAGATCGAAGCCTCAAAAACACTGAAGGACACGGTGAAGGGAAGCTCTCCGTATTTTGAATTTTCATCATCTGCGGATATTGCCGATTGGTATCCGTCGGAGTCCTGCGGCGGTATCTCGACAGGAAAAAATACCTTCGGAAAGGCGCTCGTGGCGCGCTTTTCAGACAGCTGCTTTGTCATTCACAAATATAAATATACCGAGAGCTTCAAATATACTGATTACATCGAATTTGAGCTTATGCTTGAATCGGACAGTAAACAATATACGGTATCTATTGATATCGGAGGAGAAGGTTTTCTATATACGTACAGCTCGCCTAAGCTGGTCTCAGGCGTAAAAGAAAGGATGTATATAGATGTTTCGGAATTTACGGAAAACAATAAAATAGAATATATAGCTTTAAAAATAAGCACGGGTGATAGAGACTCGAACGAAGACAAGCTTTATCTATACTCCCTTAATGCAAAAAGCAAGACCTATGACAGCGAAACACTTACCGAGCTTATAGAAGCGGAACGTGAAAGACTTAAAGACTCGGCAGAAAATGTGTCGGGTACAGGTGCAAATATAAAGGCAGTAATTGTTATTGCGGCAGCGGTGCTGCTTACCGTGATAGCTATGATAATGATATCAAAAAAGCAAAAGCAAAATCAACAAATGTCGGAGGATACAAAATGAAGGACATAAGCAGAAATCTTACAATGCTGTTCGATTTTTACGAAATGACGATGAGTAACGGATATTTCGAGGCGGGAATGGCAGACCAAACGGTATATTTTGACGTGTTTTACAGACGAAATCCCGACAATGGAGGCTACGCTATAGCGGCAGGCCTTGAGCAAATAATAGAATATATAAATGACCTTCATTTTGACGATGACGATATAGAGTATCTGCGCTCGCAAAAGCTGTTTGGAGAGGAATTTCTCGCGTATCTGAGGAATTTTAAATTTACGGGAGATATCTGGGCAGTACCCGAGGGTACGGTAGTATTTCCGGGCGAACCGCTTTTGACGGTAAGGGCAAAGACAATAGAGGCGCAGTTTATAGAGACTTATATTCTTCTCACATTTAATCACCAATCTCTCATAGCAACAAAGGCGTCGAGAATAGTAAGAGCCGCAAACGGGCGTGTTGTCAGCGAATTTGGATCAAGAAGAGCGCATGGTTCCGATGCGGCGATACTTGGAGCAAGAGCTGCGTATATAGGCGGTGTAAACGGAACTGCTTGCGCGATAGCCGACGAGGTGTTTGGAGTTCCCGCAACCGGAACAATGGCTCATTCGTGGGTACAGATGTTCGACAGCGAATATGAGGCTTTTAAGACATACTGTGAGATATACCCAAATTCTGCTACCCTTTTGGTTGATACCTTCAACGTTCTGAAATCGGGAATACCAAATGCCATACGTGCTTTTAAGGAGGTCCTTTGGCCAAAGGGAATAAAGAAATGCGGAATAAGAATCGACTCTGGAGACATTACCTACCTTACGCGTAAAGCGCGAAAGATGCTTGACGATGCAGGTCTTTACGAGTGTAAGATAATAGTTTCCAATTCACTTGACGAATATCTTATACGCGATATGTTGCTTCAAGGCGCGCAGATAGACGGCTTCGGCGTCGGAGAGCGTCTTATAACTGCAAAGAGTGACCCTGTGTTCGGCGCAGTTTATAAGCTTGCCGCAGTTGAAAAGGAAAGCGGTGTGATAATACCTAAGATAAAGCTCAGTGAGAACGCTGTTAAAATAACAACGCCGCACTTCAAAAAAATATACAGACTTTACAGTAACGAAAGTGCAAAGGCAGAGGCGGACCTTATCTGTATATACGATGAAGAGGTCGATATAACAAAGCCTCTTGAAATATTCGATCCTGTCCATACGTGGAAGCGCAGAGTAATGGATGACTATACAGCGAATCTTTTGAGCGTCAGAATTTTTGATAAAGGACGTCTTGTATATAATCCTCCGTCGCTTAATGAGATACATGATCGTTGCAAGGTCTCTATCGGAAGCATCTGGGAAGAAGTGTTGCGATTTGAAAATCCTCATAATTATTATGTAGACCTATCCGAAAAGCTTTGGACACTTAAGCACGAAATGATAAACAACAGGAGAAACGGTTGATTCAAATGAAAAAGAAATTTATAATTGCGATAGTAATACTCTCTTTCGCCGTTGGTCTTTGCCTTGCGGGTTCTGTTACACCTGTTGGAGCAGAAGAAACAAAAAGCGGAGAATGCGGTGCAGATGGCTCAAGCGTAAGCTGGGTGCTTAATATAAAGACGGGTGTTCTGCAGATAAGCGGAGCGGGAAGCATTGCAGACTATTCCGCAACAGCCACCGTCGGAAACAATGCGGCGCCTTGGAGAAGCTACGCCGATTCGGTAAAGAGTATTATAATAAAAGAAGGAATAACCAAGGTGGGTAAGAACGCATTTGCCGGACTTATTGAGTTAAAATCCTTGACCTTACCCGATGGACTTGAAAAAATAGATGAAAATTCATTTTTGTATTGTAGTTCACTTGATTCTCTTGAGATCCCCTCTACGGTTACCGAGATAGGAAAAAATGCTTTTGCAAACTGCGGAGCAATAGAAAGTATAACGGTAAATTCGGCAAATACAGTATACCGTGCCGAAGCGAACTGTCTTATACAGATAAGTAACGAAACGGTCATTCGCGGCTCACGTAAAATAGAGTTTCCGTCAAATGTAAAGTATATCGGTGAGTATGCTTTTTCGGGATGCGATGTGAAAAGCCTGACTGTGCCGGACAGCGTTATATATATAGGTTACGGCGCGTTTGCGGAATGTAATAAAATTGAAGAAATAACAGTACCATTCGTTGGTGACTGTCGACTTGACGAAAAGGGCGATCCGACCTACACTGATCCGAACGACACGCCAGACGTTGACGGAACAAGAGGAAAATACCGAAACACTCTTTGGTATCTTTTTGGAGATAACGGAACTCCCGACACACTGAAAAAGGTAACGCTTACAGACAGCGTTATGCTTGGAAACGAAGCCTTTTCAGGTGAAGACGGTCTTGCGGATATCGTTTTGCCGGGATCTATTAAGATCATCGGTATGTCGGCATTCGACGGATGCTCGTCTATGAAAAGTATAGCTCTTCCGGAAGGACTTGAAATGATAAATGCATCGGCGTTCAAGGACTGTATATCTATAACAGAAATAAATATACCTGACAGTGTAACAACGGTTGGAGGATCGCTGCTCGACGGTTGCGTAAAGCTTGAAAAGGTAAAGATAGGAAAGGGAATAACGAGACTCGGAGAGGGAAGCTTCTACCGTTGTCCGAGTCTGGCTGCTTTTGAAGTGTCGAAAGAAAACACCGCGTATTATGCCGAAAGCGGTTGCGTTATAGAAAAAGCAACAGCAAAGCTTGTAGTGGGCTGTAAAAACACCGTGATACCGAGTAATGTAAAGATAATCGGTGTAGGAGCATTTAAAAATTGTATTTCACTCACGAAAATAACGCTTCCGGCAGGACTTACCGAAATTGAAAGAAGCGCGTTTGAAAGCTGTACCGGACTTACGGAAATAGTTGTACCCGATAAGGTAACAAGTATAGGAGACTCAGCATTTGCAGAATGCGTAAATTTAAAAGCTGTCAAAATTCCTCAAAACATAAAGGTGGGAGACTCGGCATTCAAGAACTGTACGTCGCTTGACAGTAACAGTTTGTACGTCTATTCCGGAAGCTGGGGCGTTGCGGGAAACGGCAACGGAGCATGGATATGGTGGATAGTTGCGGCGGTCGGCGTTGTTGCGGTAGCGATCGTTGCGTATTCCGTTGTCGTAATGAAAAAGAGAAAATAAAAAATCGGGCATGAAAGAATCTTATACGGATGAAATAAAAATTATACACTTTCAAGAACTTGACTCAACAAACAGTGAAGCAATGAACAGAGCGGATCTTACGCATCTTTCTGTAATAATGGCAGACAAACAAAGCGGTGGCCGCGGAAGACTCGGAAGAAGCTTTTTTTCACCTAACGGTGGGCTTTATATGTCGGTGGTGCTTGATCCCGAAAAGGTAAAATGCGGACTTGGTTTCTGTACGGCGGCAGCAGCACTTGCAGTCAAAAAAGCGGTTCTTTCTGTGTGTAAAGTCAAAACGGAGCTGAAGTGGGTCAACGACTTGCTTGTGAATGGCAAAAAGGCCTGCGGAATACTGACCGAAGCAAAGACAGAAAATGGGAAGATCTCGCGTGTCGTTGTCGGTATAGGTATAAACCTGACTGAACCTGACGGAGGCTTTCCCGACGATATAAAGCATAAAGCGGCGGCGATAAATTATAACGGCGACAAGACCGAGCTTATTGTTGAGATAGTAAAAAAGCTGAAAACATATACAGAAACAGAAAACGGAGAGATAGTAAAATTATATAGCTCGGAGCTGTCGTCGGTCGGTCAACGTGTGGATGTTACCGACTATACAAAGCCCGACACAAAGCTCTCGGGAACGGTTCTCGGTGTTGACCGTAACTGTTTTCTTATGATAAAAACCGACGGTGGAGAAACAGTAACGGTTTCGTCGGGCGAAATAAATTAAAGGAGAAGAAAAATGTTTGTAAATTACGCGCACAGAGGAGCATCCCACTATTGTCCCGAAAACACGATGCTTTCGTTTTATACCGGAGTTTATATGGGTGCGAACGGTATCGAGACCGATGTTCAGAAAACGAAGGACGGAGTTCTTGTGCTGTTCCATGATAATACGCTTGAAGCCAAAACAGGAGTCCGAGGCTGCGTGGCAGATTATACATTTGAGGAGCTTAAAAAGCAGAAAATACGTAAAGGCGAATATGTTGACTCAATAGCCTCGTTTGAAGATTTTCTTTCGCATTTTTGTGAATTTGACCTCACATTTGCTATAGAGCTGAAGGTGGAACATATAGAAAAAGAGGTCGCGGAGCTTATAAGAAAATACGGAATGACAAATAAAGTCGTCATAACCTCTTTCGGCTTCTCAAATCTTGAAAGAATGCACGCCGTTGCATCGGATTTCCGTTTGGGGTATCTCACAAGCAAAGTAGGAGACGGGCTTGCCGAAAAAATGAAGGAAAACGGTATTTCAGAGCTTTGTCCGAAGTCAAGCCTTATAACAGCGGAGCTTGTGGAGACGTGGCATAACGACGGTTTTTCTGTCAGAGCTTGGGGAATTAAAGACCTTGACGATATGAAACGGGTATACGACCTCGGAGCCGACGGCATGACGGTCAATTACCCTGATAAACTCGTTGAATACATCGAAGCAAATAAATAAGGCACAAGCGCCGAAAAGCACAAGAAATGCCGCAACGATTACAGAAACACTAAGTTAATATGGAAGGCTGTATTTTTCCTTTTCAGAAAAAATCACATTAAGATAAAACGGTGGGCTTTGTCCCACCGCTTTTCGCAGTCTACCATCAGCAGTGCCGGTGGCCTTGGTTATGCAAATAACACACAAAAAAGCACCTGTTTGAAAACAAAACAGAAAAAACAGAAAAAACAGAAAAAACATTTATCACTTCCTTGACAGCATTCGGCATTATTGGTATAATAAATATAAAGTATACTAAAAAAGGAGCAAAAATGAGATATACAACACTCGGAAAAACAGGACTTAACGTGTCGGTTGTCGGACTTGGCGGAATACCGATACAAAGAACAGATGTTGAGGGGACAAAAAAAGTCATCGGTGCCTGCGTCGAATGCGGAATAAATTTTATAGATACGGCAAGGGGATACACGGTGTCAGAGGAATATCTCGGAGTCGCACTTGAGGGTAAACGCGACAAGTTTGTGATCGCGACAAAAACCATGTCACGCGACTACGACGGAATGAAAGCCGACATTGAAAAAAGTCTTGCAAATCTTAAGACCGACTATATTGATCTCTATCAGATACATAACATAAAAAGCGACGAGGAGTTTGATAAGTGCTTCGGAGAGGGTGGAGCGTACGAGGCATTACTTGAAGCTAAAAAAGAAGGAAAGATAGGACATATCGGCGCTACAGCACACGGCGTGGAAGCGTTTGAACGTCTTATAACCGAATTTGAAGACAAGATAGAGACAGTGATGTTTCCGTACAATATTGTCGAAAATCAGGGTGAACGTCTGATGAGGATGTGCGCCGATAAGAACATAGGATTTATAGCGATGAAGCCGCTTGCGGGTGGAAATCTTGATGACGCGACGCTTGCTATGAAATATATTCTTGCAAATCCCGACTGTACGGTAGCAATACCCGGTATGGGAGATGCAGACGAGGTATATCAGAACGCGGCGGCTGCAGACCTTGGAGCGCTTACCGATGACGAAATGTCAAAATGTGCCGATATAGTTGCCGAGCTTGGCAGTAATTTCTGCCGTAGATGCGGTTATTGCGCGCCATGTCCTCAGGGAATAAACATACCATCTAACTTCCTTTTTGCCAATTATTTCAGAAAATACGGACTTGCCGAATGGGCAAAAGCAAGATATTTTTCTATGGCGAAAACAGCTAAGGACTGCGTTGAGTGTGGGGCTTGTGAGACAAGATGTCCGTATGAGCTTCCGATAAGAAAGATGCTTAAAGACGTCGCAAAAGATATGGACGATAAATAAAATTGAAAAATGGGGGGAGTAAAAATGAAAAACAATAGATTTTGGGGAATCATAAAGAGGGGTCTTTGTATGTTACTCGCGCTGATCACAGTACTTATGTGCGGTGCGATAGTGTCGTGTGATAACAAGGTAAATGATGATGACGAGAACGAAAACGAGGAAAAAGAGGACAAGCCTG
>JAZODV010000044.1:0-11629 GCA_045597185.1 Eubacteriales bacterium | reverse complement strand
GGAAAAGAAGTCATCAAGGTAAATGACGAGTCCAAGAAATAAGCTTTAACTTAAAACAAATACACCCATTGGTTTTTTACCAATGGGTGTATTTGTTTTTGTTTAATTTACAGTTTCTCTTTCAAGTGTAAACATATTCGTTACTCTATCCGAAAGCTCCTTGTGAGCCGAAAGATCCGGATCTGTTTGAAGCAGCTTTTTCGAGGCGGCAAAGGCAGATGAGAGAACTGCCGTGTCATCGCAAAGATCGGCGATTTTGAATTTAACGCCGCCGCTCTGACGCACGGTGTCGTCGCCGTTTCCACGGAGAAAATCACCGGGACCGCGCATAGCAAGGTCTTTTTCGGCAATAGCAAAGCCGTCGTAGCAGGATTTCATAATATCAAGACGCTGACGTGCATTCTCCGAACACTGTTCAAGGCTTTCTCCGCCATATACCAATATACAGTACGATTTTCGGCTTCCTCGTCCAACTCGTCCTCTAAGCTGATGAAGCTGAGAAAGACCGAAGCGCTCGGCGTTTTCAACTATCATAAGACAAGCATTCGGAACGTTTACACCGACCTCAATGACCGTGGTCGATACGAGTATTTGTGTCTTTCCTTCGGAAAAGCGGTGCATTATCGCATCCTTTTCCTTGCTTTTTAGCTTTCCGTGAACGAACTCGATTGAGAATTCAGGAAATTCACTTTTAAGCTCTTCCGTGTACTGTACAGCCGCTTTAAGAGGTGGCGCGGTGTTGGGACGTATACCGCTTTCAAGAAGCTCGGAAAGAGAGACCTCGTCATCGGCAGTCTCCTTTTCTTCAACAGCAGGGCAAACGATGTATACCTGACCGCCCGAAATAACGTTTTTCCTTATAAATCCGTTAAGTCGTTGACGGTAGCTTCCGTCAACGGAGAAGGTGTCGACTCGCTGACGTCCGGGTGGCATTTCATCGATCACGGACATTTCAAGGTCGCCGTACATAGCGAGAGCAAGAGAACGCGGAATCGGTGTCGCACTCATAACGAGAGTGTGAGCCTTGCTTGATTTTTGAGAGAGCGCGGCACGCTGAAGAACACCGAATCGGTGTTGCTCGTCTGTAACTATAAGACCGGGACGCGAAAACTCAACGCCGTCCGAAAGAAGTGCTTGAGTACCTATAACTATGTCAAGCTCACCCGAAGCAAGTGCAGCTTTTATTTTTGCTTTTTTTGAAGCTGTGGTTGAACCTATGAGAAGGTCGACCGAGAAACCGAGACCGCCGAGAAGCTCGGAAAGGTCAGAAAAGTGCTGACGTGCAAGTATCTCGGTTGGCGCCATAAGAGCCGCCTGATAACCGCTTTTTGCGGCAATATATATAGCTGCGGCGGCGCATACCGTTTTACCGCAACCGACGTCACCGATAAGAATTTTGTTCATAGGACTGTCATAAGACATATCGCGTCGTATCTCTTCGATACTGCGCTTTTGCGCGTTGGTCAAGGGAAAGGGAAGCGCAGATGTGAATTCTGACAGGTCGTTTTGGCGGCAGACAGGCGCTCCTGTAGCCCTTATCTTTTTCCTTGTAAGCGCAAGACCGAGAGCAAACGTAAAGAACTCATCAAAAATAAGCCTTCTCTTTGCCGCGGCAAGTGCAACGAAATTTTCGGGATTGTGAATGTTTTTCAGTGCGTAATTTTTTGTGCAAAGCTTGTATTCAAGTCGAAGCTCATTTGGAAGGTCGTCGGGTATCTCTTTTCCGCAAAGTGCCGACGCCTGAGCTATATTTTCGATTATCAGCTTTTGCGTAAGTCCTTCGCTAAGTCGGTATATGGGAATAAGGTCGCGTAGCGCGGTGTCCGAATAATACGGCTCATACGCAGGGGATGACATCGTAAAATGCTTGCCGACCTTTTCAACCTTTCCCCAAAAGCGGAATGTTGAGCCAAGCGGAAACTTGTCCTTTAAAAAATCCTGATTGAAAAAGGTTATCTCAGCCATAGCGCTGTCGTCGTACGCCTTGAATTTTAACATAGACATACGTCGGCTTCTGATACGTACTGATTTAGGCTCTGTTGCAACAGTCAGAATAACGGCGTGCTTTATGTCGGGGTCTGTGATATCTGTGAGAAGTTCAATCTTTCCTCTGTTTTCATAAGCTCGCGGATAGTGGCAGATAAGGTCGCCCGCAGTATAGATATTCTGTTTTGCGTATGCCTCTGCCTTGACGGGACCGACCCCGCGGAGCTTAGTTATGGGTGTATTAAGTACGCTCACGGAAAATTACTGCTCCTTCTTTTCGGATTTTAAGACCTTAAGGGCTTCATAAATATTTTTTATGGGAATTATTTCGATTCTCGCAATATCGAGCTTTCGGCTCTCAACGTTTTTGGACGGTACTATAGCTTTTGTAAAACCGAGACGCGCCGCCTCACGCACACGCTGTTCAAGACTTGACACGGCACGGCACTCACCCGAAAGACCAAGCTCACCTATAGCGATAAGCTCGTCGGGCACGACCTTGTCGGTAATGCTCGAAATAAGCGCAAGCGCGGCTGCAAGATCGGATGCCGTTTCGTCAAGACGAAGACCTCCGATAACGTTCGTGTAAACATCAGATTGCGAGAACCTCATTCCGAGGCGCTTTTCAAGCACCGCGAGAATAAGACACATACGGTTATAGTCAAGTCCGCTTGAATTGCGTCGAGGTGCAGGGTAAGGCGTCGGTGTGACGAGTGCCTGTATCTCCGCAATGATCGGACGAGTACCCTCAAGAGTACATACGGCGCAGTTACCTGAAACGTTTTTAGGTCTGCCCGATAGTAGCATTTCGGACGGGTTTGGCACCTCAATCAGACCCTTGTCGGTCATTTCGAAAACGCCTATCTCATTGGTCGAGCCATAACGGTTTTTGATAGCTCTGATAATACGGTATGATTGCTGACGCTCACCTTCAAAGTAAAGCACAGCGTCGACCATGTGCTCGAGAACTTTAGGTCCTGCGATACTGCCCTCTTTATTGACGTGACCAACAAGAATTACCGAAATTCCGTGGCGTTTTGCTTTTTCGATAAATGAAAAAGCGCACTCACGAACCTGAGTAACACTTCCCGGAGCCGACGCGGAATCGGGACTGTATATCGTTTGTATTGAGTCGGTTATAATGATTTCGGGTTTTAATTTATCGGCTTCGGAAATGATGTTGTTAATATTTGTCTCGGTCAGTATATGAAGGTTATTTCCCTTGATACCGAGACGGTCCGCACGGAGCTTGAGCTGTCCACCCGATTCCTCTCCCGAAACGTAAAGCACGCGGCGACCTTCGCCGAGAGCGTCTGAAATTTGCATAAGAAGGGTGGATTTACCTATTCCGGGCTCTCCCGAAAGCAGAACGACAGAACCAGAAACGATACCGCCCCCAAGCACACGGTCGAGCTCTGCCATGCCCGTTGCAGAACGCATATAGTCTGGAATCTCAAGATCTGAAAAGCTTACGGCGTGGGAGGGGTCGTTTGTCAGCGCACGCTGATTTTTCGGAGCTGCGGTCGGAGCGACAACAGTTTCCTCCTCAAAGCTGTTCCAAGCACCGCAGCTTGGGCATTTGCCGAGCCACTTAAGACTTTTGTATTCGCATTCGTTACATATATATACCGTTTTGCCTGCCTTCATATAGAAACCGCCTTTTACACTTTAGTTTACCTCATTATACTATAAGAAAAGACAAAAATCAAGAGTCGGCGGTGGTAATTTCCAAAATACTTTCGTGCAATGACATAGCAATAACCAGCGCAAGCCTTTGACGGTATTCGGGGTCGTTTAGCTTGTCGGCGTCGTCGGGATTGCTTAAAAATCCGCACTCTATGAGAATTGCGGGGCAGGTGAGTTCATCAAGCAGATAAATGTTTTCTCCCGCGGGCTTTATCTGTCTGTTGCTTCCGGTATTCAGATTTTTAATGACTGAGTTACGCAGGTTTTTTGCAATATTCTTGCTGTTTTCGTCGTTAATTGAATAGTACACTTCAAGACCGTTATATTTCTCTATGGGAAATGCGTTCATGTGGATACTTACGAAAACGGCATTTTCCTGAGCTTCCGCGATGTCACGTCTTGCCCTCAGATCCTGATTCTTAAGAGTTCCGCCTGTTCCCGAGGAGAGCATAACGTCATCGGTTCTCGTCATAACGACGTTTATGCCGGATGCGGTCAGCATATCTCGCAAAATAAGCGATATTTCAAGATTAAGCTCTTTTTCATAAGCAGAACTTACTCCTATAGCGCCGCCGTCGCGTCCTCCGTGTCCCGGATCAATAACTACGGTAGTGACGCTATCATTGTTTGAAGCTGTTGTAAGGTATACAGCAGTACGCTTGCCGATATGCTCCCAGAACGCGCAAATAGAATAACCTATAGCAATAAATATCATCGAAAACACCAAAAATCCGAGAGCATAGGAAAAAGGGCTACCTTTTGTTTTTTTCATAAACGTAATTCCTCCAAAATGAGTTATTACATTATATTAAGGCTTTTGCTCTATAATTCAAAAAAACGAACCGCCTGTTTATAGCAAGCGGTTCATTTTATATCAGTTTTTGTGTGCTTCGAGATAGTCAACAACATCCTTGATCGTGATGAATTTGCCCATATCGGTATCATCGATCTCAAGGTTGAACTTTTCCTCGCAGTGACATACGAGGTCGGCAAGGTCAACAGAGCTTATTCCGAGATCAGCCGAAAGCTCGGCTTCAAGTTTGATATCATCGGGGTCGAGGAGCAGCTCGTTAACCAATAGCTCTTTAAGTTCTTCAAACATAAAAAATCCTCCTAATGTAAAATGGTCGTTAATGCTTATCGATATTCGATAAACACAGCTTTGCTCACTCATTATATAAAAAAAATGAACGCTTGTCAAGAACATTATGAAAATATCTCAAAAAAATTATTGATCGTTAAATATTGCAAGGGATAGGGAAAAGTGTTATAATGTCGGTAATAAAGTCGAAAGGATAGGAAAAATGGCACTTTTTGAACGCAGACCGTTTATGCTTTGCTGCTTTTGTTTTTTGATTGCGGCTGTTGTCGGATTTTGTATAAACAAAAATGTCAAAATAATAATATTAATGTCGCTTTTCCTCGCTGTTGTGACTTTTTCGATTATAGCTTTCTGCATAAAGACGAAACAAAAACGAATACTTTTTGCCGTGCTTGCCGCGGCGATGCTGTTTTCGGCAGCGTCTATGACAGAATCGTTCATTTATTACGATATATACGGAGCCGAGCTTTATTCACACATAGGAAGTACCTGTGACGTTGAATGTACTGTACTTACGAGAAATAAATCCGAATCGTATTCATCCGAGTACACGGTTAAGATCACCGCTATTGACGGTGAAGGAATTATGGGCCGTGCGGTCGTACAGTTTTCTGAGGATATGGGATTTAAAGAAGGAGAAACGGTACGTTTCTTTGCAGACTGTGTACCTTTGTCGGAGATTACTCTCGGAAACTCTGATAGAATGGGACTTTTGTCTGACGGAGTATTGGTTGCCTTCGTTTCAAAATGTGAGCTTGACGACGTGGTATCATTGGGAGATAGCGAGCTTATGTCCGAGGGCTTCAAACGAATACAGAAAGAGCTGTCCTATACGCTTCAAAATGCGGTCGGTGGAAATGCCGGAGCGCTTTCATCGGCTGTGACTCTTGGAGACCGAGACGGTCTTTTGGATGAAATAAAAAGAGATTTCTCTCGTTCGGGTCTTTCACATCTTCTGTCACTCAGCGGTATGCACATGGCGATTATTGCCGCGTTCTTTTGCTATTTACTGAAGCTCTGTTACGTGCCAAGACGGATACGCTCCTGTGTTATGCCGATAATTATGGTCATATATCTTTGTGTGACAGGATTTTCGCTTCCGACATTGCGCGCGACTGTTATGCTAAGCGCAGTGTATCTTTCCTTTGTTCTTGGAGTGAAGACCGATACAAGAACGGTGCTGTTTGCTTCGGGGGCTTTTATAATTGCATTCATGCCGTACTCTGTCTGTGACGTTGGATTTTGGATGTCGTTCCTTGCAACGCTTGGACTTATCGTATTTTATCCCGCATCGCTTGAGAGGACAAAAGACAATAAAAAACTTAAAAGTCCGAAATATCTTATGTCACTATTTGGAAAGAAAATACTTGCGTCTGTGGCGGTTACGATTATCGCAATTCTTTCGGTAATACTTCTGACACAGATGTTTTTCGGTGAGCTTTCTCTTATATCGCCGCTGTCAAATCTTTTGGTAGGATTTCCGGTAATGATAATAACGGTGCTTTCAATGCTTAGATTACTTATGAACGGGATCCCGTATATCGGTACTGCGCTGTCATTTCTTATAAGGATGCTTTGCAATTATGTGATAAGGATAAGCGAAGAATGTTCTGATATCGAAAATATTTGTGTTTCGTTTGAGTCTGTTTATGCAAAGCTGATAGTTTGGTGCTTTTGCGCGGCTGTCGCCGTTCTCTTGATAATAAAACTGAAAAACAAGAGATTTGTTTTGTTAGCTCCAATATCGGCGGTAGTTGTATTTTGTATCTGCTTTGGAATCGACCGTGCTTTGAGTGTCGATAATGCAGACGCGACGTACATAAGACGCGGAGAATCCGAAACGCTGACTCTTGTTACGGTCGGTAAAACAGTTATATTCGACATGACCGACGGGAACTATACTAATTACGTTTTTGCGTGGAACGAAGCCCATAAGCACGGAGCAACCGAGCTTGACACACTCATTCTTACCCACTATCATGATAAGCACGAATACTCGGTAAGTAAGATGATGTCCGTAATCAAGGTGCGTAGGCTTATGATACCCGAACCCGAAGATAAGGAAGAGCTTTTTGCGGCGAGTGCTCTTGAACGCATTTCAAGGTTGCACGGTGCGGAGTGTATAATGTATAAGCCTGAACAGACAACCGAAATATTTAATAACGTCACGTTTATTCACTACGAAAGGGGAGAACTTTCGCGCTCTGTGCAGGACACACTTGCTTTCAAATTGAATTTCGGAGATGACAGTGTATCTTTTATAGGCTCGTCGTATTTTGAAAGCATGGGAGACGAAATAAACAAATACTTAAAGGATTCAAGATGCATCGTTTACGGAAGTCACGGGCCAAATCCGAAGAAAGCTTTTACTGCGTCGGCGGTAAATACAGCACATGAGGCAGTTTTTGCGGATGAAGAGTTGTTCGGACTTGGAAAATTTGATACGTTGCTTCCTAATGATGCTAATATAATCGTAGACTGTGAAAAATATGATATTGATCTCGATACAGACCGAAAAAAGAAGTGATATATAATACACAAACCAAACACAAATTGTTTGTACAAAAATCACACAAATGACAAAAAAGCAAAAAAATATTCAAAATTCGATTGACACAACAAGCAGAGTTTGGTATAATAAATTTAGATTTTGACTGTAATCGAGTTTATATTGCAAAAAGTTTATATTTACCGAATACCGAGAAATTAACAGATAATAGGAGCAAAAAGAGCGTATGCGGTAACAAAGGGACAAGCATCCGCTCATTAATTTTTGGTAAGTTGGGGTAAAACCTGATTTTATATTATTTTATTTTTTTGGAGGAACAGACTATGTTCAAGAAAACATTGGCCATTATGATGGCTATCGTAATGGTTCTCTCGATGCTTGCAGTATTCACAAGCTGCGGTGACGATGAAAAAGAGCAAGGCATGAGCGAGTCTCCGCTTAAGGCTCCCACTCTCACAAAGGATTTTGACATTGCCGACGATTTCAAGATCGGTTTCATTTTCCTTCACGATGAGAACTCCACCTACGATAAGAACTTTATCGATGCAGCAAAGAATGTAAAGGAGGTTCTCGGACTTCGTGACGATCAGGTTATTATGAAGGTAAACGTTCCCGAATCGAGCGTTTGCTACGATACAGCAAAGGACCTTGCAGGTCAGGGCTGTAAGATCGTATTTGCAGACTCGTTTGGACATGAAAGCTTTATGCTTCAGGCTGCTAAGGATTGTCCCGATGTTCAGTTCTGTCACGCAACAGGTACCATGGCTCACACTGCAGGTGTTGCAAACTTCCACAACGCATTTGCTTCTATTTACGAAGGAAGATATCTTGCAGGTATCGCCGCAGGTATGAAGCTCAACGAAATGATCAAGGATAAGAAGATCACCGAAAAAGAGGCTGTTATGGGCTACGTTGGCGCATTCACATACGCAGAGGTTATTTCGGGTCTTACTTCTTTCTATCTTGGCGCAAAGTCTGTTTGCCCGTCCGTTACAATGAAGGTTCGTTTTACAGGTTCTTGGTATGATCAGGCCAAGGAGCAGGAAGCAGCAACCTCGCTTATCGCTGACAAGTGCGTTCTCATAAGCCAGCATGCAGACTCTATGGGTGCTCCCACTGCATGTGAGCTCAAGGGTGTTCCGAACGTATCCTACAACGGAAGCACGTATGATGCATGTCCCGAGACGTTCATCGTTTCCTCCGCTATCAACTGGGCTCCTTACTTTATGCATATCATCAAATGCGTAAACACGGGTAAAACGATCGAGGCTGACTGGTGCGGCGGTATCAAGGAAGGTTCTGTAGTTCTTTCCGGTATCAACCAGGGTGTTGCAGCAGAGGGCACGGTAGAAGCGATCGAGAAGGCTATTGAGGACTTCAAGGCAGGCAAGCTCAACGTATTTGATACAAGCAAGGATAACTTCATCACCGTTGGTGGAAAGAAGCTCACAACCTACATGGCAGACGTTGACACCGATGAGGCATTCGCAAAGGATACAGAGGTCGTTCTGAACGGTTTCTTCAATGAATCCAAGTTCCGCTCTGCTCCTTACTTTGATATTCAAATCGACGGTATCACATATCTAAATACAGCGTTCGGAGATTAACTAAACTAATAAGGCGGGGTTTTTTACCCCGCCTCGTATGCTTTTTATTTTACCTTAGGAGGTGCCGCATTGAACGGCTCGATTGCTCTTGAACTAAGAAATGTTACGAAGAGATTTGGCCCTGTCGTAGCAAACAAAGACGTAAGCTTCAGTATACATCACGGAGAAATACTCGCAATTCTCGGAGAAAACGGAAGCGGAAAAACCACGCTTATGAATATGATAGCGGGAATATACTATCCCGACGATGGCGAGATACTGATTGACGGAGCTCCTGTTGTAATAGCGTCCCCGAAGGATGCTTTTAAATACCGCATAGGTATGATACACCAACACTTTAAGCTGGTGGACGTTTTCAGCGCGACTGAAAACATCGTGCTCGGTATAGAGGACGGTAAAAAATACAATCTGAAAGAAGCATCGGCACGCGTTGAGGAGATCTCAAATCGTTACGGCTTCGATATTCATCCCGATAAAAAGGTGTATGAAATGTCTGTTTCTGAAAAACAGACTGTAGAAATAGTAAAGGTGCTTTACAGAGGTGCCGACATTCTTATACTTGACGAACCGACCGCAGTTCTCACTCCACAGGAGACAGAAAAGCTTTTCGCAGTTCTTCGCCGAATGAGAGACGACGGCAAATCAATAATAATTATCACACATAAAATGCACGAGGTTCTGTCGATATCTGACCGTGTTGCAATTCTTCGAAAAGGAGAATATGTTGATACGGTAAATACGGCGGAAGCCAATGAGGCAATTCTTACCGAAATGATGGTAGGTAAGAAGATCGAACTTAACATTGAACGTCCTGAACCTGTTGATCCCGTTGAACGACTGGTCGTTTCGAATATAAATCTGACCGACGTTGACGGAATAAAGATTCTTGATAATATATCGTTTACCGCGCAGGGAGGAGAGATCCTCGGTATTGCGGGTATTGCCGGAAGCGGACAGAGAGAGCTGCTTGAATCCATTGCGGGACTCTACATTCCCGAAAGCGGGGAGATCCTGTATAACGATCCGAAGTCCGGTGAAACCGTCAACCTAAGAGATAAGACACCGATGCAGATACGTGAGCTTGGCGTCAGACTTTCCTTCGTTCCGGAGGACAGACTCGGAATGGGTCTTGTCGGTAATATGGACATCGTAGATAATATGATGCTCCGAAGCTACAGAAAGGGAAAAGGCTTTTTCCTCAACAGAAAGAAGCCGAAGGACCTCGCCGACTCGGTCGTACACGATCTTGAGGTAGTTACACCCGACCTTAACACTCCCGTACGAAAGCTCTCGGGAGGAAACGTACAAAAGGTGCTTGTCGGACGAGAGATCGCGTCCTCTCCGAAGGTATTTATGGCGGCATATCCCGTCAGAGGTCTTGATATAAACTCATCTTATACGATATACCATTTGCTCAACGAGCAGAAAAAGAAAGGTGTTGCGGTAATATTTGTCGGAGAGGACCTTGACGTTCTCGTTGCGCTCTGTGACAGAATACTTGTCATAGGCTCGGGAAAAGTCACGGGAGTCGTTGACGGACGCACCACGACCAAGGAAGAAATAGGTCTTCTTATGACCAAAACGGAAGGAGCGGTGAACAATGACTGATACGGGAAAGCCTACGGTAGAAGTTAAGGAAAAGAAAGTACACGAGCCGCTTCTGATAATGTCAAAGCGTGCATCACTGTCTCTCGGCTGGTCGATCGGGATCAGAGCCATTGCGATAATTGCCGCGCTTCTGTTTTGCGGAGTCGTAACGGTCGTTCTTACAAAGACAAATCCTATTGACGTGTACGTAAATATTTTTGAGGGCGCGTTCGGAAACTCAATAAGAATCTGGGCAACACTTCAGGATATAGCAATGCTTCTTTGCGTTGCTCTCGCGGTAACTCCCGCATTTAAGATGCGATTCTGGAATACGGGAGCCGAGGGACAGGTGCTTGTCGGATGTCTTACAACAGCCATCTGTATGCTGACTCTCGGAGGAAAGATCCCCGACGGACTTCTCATACTTATAATGGTACTTACAAGTATCCTTTCGGGTGTTATCTGGGGTGTTATTCCCGCTATATTCAAGGCAAAATGGGGAACGAACGAAACGCTTTTCACTCTTATGATGAACTACGTTGCGATACAGTCGATAGAGCTTTTCCTCAAGTTTGCGGATAAGAGCGGATCCAATACGGTTGGCCCGAGCATACTCAAGCACGGATGGCTCCCCGAGCTTTTCGGACAGCAGTATTTGCTTAATATAATCATAGTTGCGGTACTTACTGTGCTTATGTATATTTACCTTAAATATACCAAGCACGGATATGAAATAGCTGTTGTCGGCGAGAGTGAAAACACCGCAAGATATATCGGTATAAACGTAAAAAAAGTAATTATACGTACGATGGCGATCTCGGGCGGTCTTTGCGGACTTGTCGGTCTGCTTCTCGTTGGCGGAACATCACATTCGATAGACTCAAACCTTGCAGACGGACGCGGATTTACTGCGATCATGGTATCGTGGCTTGCTAAGTTCAATCCGCTTATGATGACACTCACGACCTTCTTGCTGGTTGTGCTTGACATGGGTGCAAGTGAGGTTTCGTCGAAATGCGGACTCAATGAATCATTCTCCGATATTCTGACGGGAATAATACTGTTCTTTATCATCGGATGTGAATTTTTCGTTCAGTATAAGGTCCATATCAACCGTAAGCATAAAATGTTTGCGAAGAAAGAGAAGGAGGT
>JAZODV010000043.1:0-3262 GCA_045597185.1 Eubacteriales bacterium | reverse complement strand
CGACGAATGCGCCAAAAAGCTCTGTGAGGTCAAAGGAATAGGTCCCAAGGTGGCTCTCTGTTCCCTGCTCTTCGGATTTGGAAAGCTCGATGCGTTCCCCGTTGACGTGTGGATACGACGCGTTATGGAAAAATATTTCCGAGAAGGCTTTACCCCCGCCGAGCTCGGTCCTTACGCAGGTATCGCTCAACAATACCTTTTCTATTACGAACGTTATATCGTAAATAAATAAAAGCCGACAATGTCGGCTTTTATTTATTTTTATATGATAATATCGCATTTGCAACAATTTTCACAGTGTTTTCCAAAAATGAATTATATTCCTCTTCGGATATACAAATATACGGATATTTACTTGTTGCTTTTTGCGGTATATATCCCATAATTTTGATTTTTCGCGGAATAGCTCCAACCGGCAAATAATCTATATAGTCCGGGAAGGATTCAAGCGGCAATATTTCCGTAAGATATCCTGAATTTGTATGACTGTCCAAATAATCTTTTTCCAATGAGTAAATATCTTTCATTCTTTCACTTTTATTTATGAGCATTTTTACAGAATCCCAATTTTCCGGCATACCTACTGCTTTTTGTTTTAATTCGTAATGAGATCTTATTCTGTCCCAAGAGGATCTAACCCTTTGCTCGTCTCTTATAAATTTTTGAAATGCCGCGTCGGTTATCAAATGAGAATAATAACCCAAAAGGAAAGATTCTTCCTCGTCAGATTTTATCGTTCGCTTTTTTATGTAATCGTTCAGAAATCTGTCGCAATCCGACACAGCCTTTGTTTTACCCGACATCCAATGTGTTGTTTCACGAGAAGGAGTGAAGCTTGTCCAATCTTCGCTTTCAATGTTACAGTCAGGTGCGATATTTCCAACACAAAATTCATGTTTGCACAGAGCTGAAATTTCATTAAGCACGCTATCCGCGATAATCAAATGTGTTACCCATGTTGCCATATAATGCCTCTTATTCTTCTGTATATAGTTTATCCAAGTGCCAACGGATAGGGTTTTCGTAGATGTATCTCAAATGTTCTCTATAATCTTCACGGTTTCTTATAACATGGTCGTTAAAATGGCGTTGCCAGATGTTTTCACCGTATTCTTTGTTGCAATATCTTTTTAATGTTGAAACGAATTGCGAAACCGAAGAATGTTGTCTTGTAGGGGTCGACGTCCTCGACGACCCGTTATCAAAAACAAACAGCATAATGTGAATGTGATTGGGCATAATTACATAGCTATCAACTTTTATGTTATCATAAAATTCGCCAATTGATTGATATATTTGTCCACAATTTTTCCGTATGGCAATAATTCCACGTTATTCGGGTCGTCGAGGACGTCGACCCCTACAATGCGGGAAAGTATTTTTCGTCTTTTTTCTGTACATATTGTGATAAAGTATGCGCCCGAATTGTTATAATCAAATCCACTTAACCGTGTTGGCTTCCTTTTCGGAAAATTTTTCTCACTATCCATTTTCATCACCCAAACCATTATATCACAAAATCGGCAGAGGAACAACGCCTCTGCCGAAAATTATTGTATACAATTATCTACCGTATTTTTTACAAGATGAATTTACATCTTTTTCAGAAACTCGTGAGCTTCTCTTAGCATTCTGCGCGAGCCGTCGAAGGAAAGCAGCTTCATAGCCTCGTCGTACGTATAAAGTGCCGCACCGAAAAGCTCCTTCTTTTGTATCACTATCCTCTGATCCGAATATTCTGCAAGAAAAAGCACGACCTTTTTCTTTACGTCACGCTTGTGCGGAAGCATATATTCATCAGTCGTTCTGAATCCTTCAACAAACTCCGTCACGGTGATGCCGACCTCTTCGCGTATCTCGCGTATTGCCGTCTCGCACTCGGTCTCGTCACCTTCCATATGTCCCTTCGGGAAGCCGTAATGCCCGCCGCGCTGCTTGATTATCAGATATTTTATCTCACTGCCGACACGTGTAAACAATACCGCGCCGCAGGATATTTCTTCCCTCATTTTGATCCTTCTTTCGCTCATACACATATTATGCGTACTTTTATATCTGTAAATTATAGCATTTTTAGGAGGCTTTGTCAATCCTTGTCACAAAAAATCAATCTCGACAAACGAAATACGCAAAACCACTTGCTAAATTTTGCGTTTTGGTTTATAATAATACTGAATATATATTTGCAGATCACGAAAGGATTCAGATACATGCTCAGACTTGAAAACATTTCCTGGACAGCACCCGACGGTACCAAGGTCCTGACCGACGTCACGACCGAAATTCCCGACGGTAAGCTCGTCGTTATCACAGGTCCGAACGGAGGCGGAAAAACAACGCTTGCAAAGATAATTGCAGGTCTTGTCAAGCCCGATTCGGGTCGCATATATTTTGACGGTAAGGACATAACCGACCTTGACGTCACGGAGCGTGCAAAATGCGGTATCAGCTTCGCGTTTCAGCAGCCGGTGCGCTTTAAGGGTATAACCGTACGTCAGCTCATCAATATTGCCGCCGGCAGAACACTCACCGACGCCGAGCTTTGCGAAATTCTCAGTAACGTCGGTCTTTGCGCAAGCGAATACGTAAACCGTGAGGTAAATCAGGCACTTTCGGGCGGTGAGATAAAGCGTATCGAGATCGCGACAGTCATCGCGAGAAAAACGCCCATTTCGGTGTTCGACGAGCCCGAGGCGGGTATTGACCTCTGGAGCTTCGCAAATCTTATAAAGGCTTTCCGCAGCATTCACGAAGAGCTTGGCGGCACTCTTATTATCATTTCTCATCAGGAAAGAATTCTCCGAATCGCCGACGAGATCGTTCTTCTCGCAGACGGTACATTTGCAGCGTCGGGTCCTGCCGACGAGATGATGGAGCGTGTGCTTTCTTCAAGAAGCGCGGTATACGCCTGTCGTAAACAGGAGGTGGCATTCTCATGATGAACGAAATTACCAAAAAGCTGCTCTCTCAGATCTCGGATTTCAAAACCGATTTCAAGGGCGCGTTCAATATCCGTGAGGACGGACTTTGCGCAGGCCGTCAGTCAAGCGCAAACATAAGGATAGAAACCAAAAAGGACAAGCCCGGTATTGATATCCGCGTGCTTCCCGGTACCAAGGGCGAGACCGTATATATTCCCGCGTGCGTTACAAAGAGTGACGTAAATGACCTGACGTATAACGATTTCTTTATCGGTAAGGACTCCGACATAGTCGTCGTTGCGGGCTGTGGCGTTCATTCAGACGGTGAGGAGCATTCGAGT
>JAZODV010000042.1:0-4508 GCA_045597185.1 Eubacteriales bacterium | reverse complement strand
ACCCGTTTGAAACGATTTAATTAAAATATAATCTCTATAAAGACACGCACAAAATAAATTTATAAAATATTATGCTCAATAAATCAACGTATCGGGTCGTCGAGGACGTCGACCCCTACAGATCCCTTCGAATCAAACTCACCGACAAATCAAAATTTGAAAGGTTTTACAACCAAATCAAATTATTTCACCCTCTTTGCCGCGAAATCGCAGCGCAGGCAAAGGGGTTCTGTTATTTTGCGGTTCTCAAAAGAGGTCTTAAGCGCAACCGCTCTGGGTGATGCAAGAATGTCCTCTATCTTGTCCTCAAATATATTTCCGAGAGTCAGCACACCGTCGGCATCAAGACAGCACGGCACGACACGACCGTCCGACAGCACTCCGACCTGATTGCGAAGTCCGTAACAGGAATGCGAATTTTCACAAAGCGGCGCATCCTCATCGGGCCACTCAAACCGCTCTCCCCACTCAAGAAACACCTTTCGGCAGAGCTTATATCCGCTCTGGTTCGGGATCCACTCACCGCCAAAAAATTTGTGCATACGGTCGAGTATATACTTATTAAGCGTGTCCTCTCCGCCGACGTTCCAAAGTCGCATTATGCAAAAAATTCCCTTTTCCGACGCTTCACGGCAAAAATCAAAACAGCCGTCAAGATATTCGTCGAGTGTAATATTCATTTTATTAGCTTCGTACGCGTGAAGCGAGATACTGACCTTATGAAGCGACGGCGAATTCAGCAGAATCTCACGTCTTTTCGGTATCAGCGTTCCGTTCGTGGTAATTATGACCTTGAAACCAAGCTCACCCGCAATTTTAAAGAATTCCTCAAGCTCGGGGTGAAGAAGCGGCTCACCCATAATATGAAAATACAGATATTCCGAGACTCGCCTCAGCTCTTTTGCGGCGTAGGTGAATTCTTCTTTTGAAAGAAATTTCGTAGGTCTTGACGTCTTGTGGCAAAAATCGCAGTCAAGATTACAGCTGTTCGTTATTTCAAGAAAGGCTTTTTTTAGCATTATATCTCCATTGTTTAAAAGGGGTGCCAAGCACCCCTTATTATTTTACTCTGCTACGGTTTCTTTTTCTTCTTTTGTTTTTACAAACTTAAATACTTCAAGAAGTCCGATAAGGAGCGCGCCTCCGACAAGGCACCACCAATTAAATCTTGCGGGTGACATCCATTCGACAGGGTTTTCCATATCAAGCGTTACAGGTCCCATCATTATCGAATAAAGCGAACCCACAAGCATTCCGATAACAAGATACACCGTCTGCGAACGGAATTTATCGAGGCATATCTTGATTCCCTTGACACCGAGGATACCTCCCGTTGCAGCTCCGAGTCCGAGGAAGCAGAGCGATACAAACGGTGAAAAATCAAGCGAAAGCACCGAAGCAAACGCCTCTGTTATCGGCTGATATACACCGAAGACCAAAAAGATCGTTGACCCCGAGATACCCGGAAGTATCATTGCGATTATTGACGCCGCACCAACAAAGAAAAGCATTATTCCGAGAGGAAACGTGAAATTGCTCAGGTCTCTCGTTGCTTCAAGCTTGGTCGAAAAATACGTAAGCACCGAGATCAGTGCACAGCCGATGACTGTGTATATTATATTGTAGTATTTTCCCTTGAGGCATTTGCGTTCGTCCCAGATCATAAATGGGATCGAGCAAAGTACAAATCCAAAAAACACCGAGCTTACGTCATATATATTGGTTACAAGCAGTTTATCGAGAACGAGCATTGACGCTATCATTCCGCAAGCCCAACCGGAACCGAGTATCAGCACGTAAAATAGTCCCTTAAGGCGCTTTCCTTTATTATAGATAATATCATTGAACGCACCGATAAAATCGTCAAAAAAGCCCATAAGCATAGCGATAGTACCGCCCGAAACACCGGGAACACTATTAGCAACAGCCATACACAAGCCGTTTATAATTGTCATTATATATTTAAACGCGCCTTTCAATATTTACCTCCATGCTTTACATTATTCCGCTTTTTTTCTCAGCTTTTCAAGTATTTTTATAAAGTCCTCGGGAAACTGTGCTTCAAAGGTCATTATCTCATTCGTGCGTGGGTGTCTTAATGTCAGCCTTCCCGCGTGCAGACACTGACCCATTATATGTTTTTTATTATTTTTTTCAAATTCAGTGTGTCCTCCTCCGTACAGCGTATCCCCCATAAGCGGATGACCTATATACGACATATGGACTCTTATCTGGTGCGTTCTGCCGGTCTCAAGCTCACATTTTATATAAGTGAAGCCACGGTACCGCTCCAGCACCTCGTAATGTGTTACGGCTTGTCTTGCCCGCTTTTCGGGGTCACGTATGACTGCCATCTTCTTTCTATCGGTCGGACACCGTCCTATAGGTGCGTCAACCGTTCCGCTGTCGGTCTTAAATCCACCTACAGCAACGGCAAAGTATACACGCCGCATGCTGTGATCCTTAAGTTGCTCAGACAGCGAAAGATGAGCCTCGTCGTTCTTTGCGACCGCGATAAGTCCGCTCGTCTCTTTATCGATTCGGTGAACTATACCCGGTCTTGTGACGCCTCCGATTCCCGAAAGGCTGTCACCGCAATGGTGAAGCAGAGCGTTTACAAGTGTGCCATCCGGATTTCCCGCCGCAGGATGCACGACCATCCCCGACGGCTTGTTTATTACTATTATGTCGCTGTCCTCATATATCACATCAAGCGGTATGTCCTCGGGAGCAGCTTCGTCTGAGCGCGGTTCCGGGATAATTACCTCCACCGTCTCGTTTGCGTTCAGCTTTCTGTTTTTTTGAACGGCTTTGCCGTTCACTTTTATACGACCGTCCTCCGCAAGCTTTGCAGCGGCAGAGCGGGTCATCCCCGTCTCTGCCGCAACGAAAATATCAATTCTCGTTCCCGTTACCGTCTTTTCCGTCAAGAACGTCATCGTTCTGTCGCCTGTCGGTTTTACCGGCTCCGGTTCTTTTTGCAAGTTTTTCATCCTTATATTCCTTGACAGTCAAAATTGTCATATAAAGCATCAGCATTGCGGCACCGACGCAAACAAATGAGTCCGCAACGTTGAATACCGGAAAATCCATAAAGGTAAATTCAAGAAAATCCACAACAAAGCCGAGTAGCACCCGGTCTATCATATTTCCGATACCTCCGCCTACAATAAAAGCAAGCGAGATGCAAAGCAATTTGCTTTTCGGGCGTTTTACAAACATGTACACACACACCGCAATTATCGCGATGGTTGAAATGGTCATAAACACCCATCTGTTGTCGGCAAACATTCCCCATGCCGCGCCGCGGTTTTCAAGATACGAAAACTGTATAAACCACGGAATTACCGACACGGAAGGATTTCCCTGCAGAAATATTACCGCCAACCATTTTGTGATCTGGTCGAGGAATATTACCCCGACCGAGATCAAAAGCCATATAAGCATATTATATTAAACTCCGAGTATCTTTGCACAACGCGGGCAAAGAACACCTTCTCCGTCAGCTATGGGAGCGTTTGTATACATCCAACATCTGTCGCAGCGTTCGCCTGTAGCAGCCTCAACCTTAACGCCGATACCCGATGCAGTCTCAGTGAATACACCCTCGGGGGCAGTTCCCTTGACGAGCTTAACGTCTGATACGATATAAACCGTCGTAAGCTCTGACTTAAAGTTGTCAAATACCGAGTAAACGTCATCGTTGTCGGTGTAAATTGTTACGGCGGCGTCAAGCGACTTACCGATAAGCTTTTCTGCTCTGGCTATCTCAAGCGCCTTCATAACGTCGTCGCGAAGCTCGAAGAGCTTATCCCAGCCTGATGTGATCTCGGAGAAGCACCATTCATCGTTATATTCGGGAAGGTTGTTGAGTAATACGCTTTCCTTATTATCGGACGCGAGGTGAGGCATGCACTGCCATATCTCTTCTGCCGTGAAAGCGATCAGCGGAGCGAGAAGTCTTGTCATCGACGAGAGAACGAGCCACATTGCCGTCTGTGCCGAGCGGCGAAGCTTGCTGTCTGCCTTTTCGGTATATACTCTGTCCTTCGTTATGTCAACGTAAAGCTTCGACATATCCGTGGTGCAGAAATTATTTATCGCGTGATATACGATGTGAAACTCATAGCCGATATATGCTTCTCTTACCGTCTTTGCGAGTTCATTTACTCTTGAAAGTGCCCACTTGTCGATGTCACAAAGCTCCGCTACTTCTATCATATCGGTATCGGGATTGAAATCTCCGATATTTGCGAGCAGGATTCTTGCGGTGTTTCTGATCTTTCTGTAGGTTTCCGAGAGCTGCTTGAAAATTTCCTTTGAGCAACGTACGTCCGCGTGATAGTCGGAGGATGCCGCCCAAAGTCTTACTATATCAGCGCCGAAATCCTTGATAAGATCGGCAGGGTCAACTCCGTTTCCGAGAGACTTGTGCATTGCTCTTCCCTGTCCGTCAACGACCCAACCGTGTGTCAGAACCTGACGGAAGGGTGCGCCCTTGTCAAGTG
>JAZODV010000041.1:0-9812 GCA_045597185.1 Eubacteriales bacterium | reverse complement strand
TGCAATACCGAAAGCAAGACTATGACCTTCCGTTATGTCGAGAGTATTTCCGAGCTTAACGTAGGTGCGTACGGAATTCGAGAGCCGAAGGCAGACACGAAAATATATGGCGGTGAGCCTGCTGTATGTATTCTTCCCGGGCTTGCCTTTGACAAATACGGAAACAGACTCGGTTACGGCGGTGGATACTACGACAAATATCTCGAGAAGAACGACATCATCACAATAGCTCCCGTACGTGACGGATTTCTTTCTGAGGAAAAGCTTCCAATCGACGGGCACGACCAAAAATGCGATATAATAGTTACCGTGAAAGGGGGCGTTTTATATTCCCGTGAACAAATTGATCCAAAAATTTAAAAAATTCCGAATGGAACCTGCACAACTTGTCCTCTTCGTCTATATAATGCTCCTTGTCTCAAAATTCGTTGTTTTTATGCTGAATGAAGAAACGAATGAATATCTTTCTCTCGTTATATTACAACTTTTGACATTTGGACTCCCTGCAGCTATCTGGTACAGGCTACGTACCGTGAAGTCTGACGACGCGCACAAGCGCGGATATGTGAAAAGACTGCGAATCTCGCCGCCAAGGCTCTCACATCTGACGGTCATATTATCTGCGAGCTTTGCTCTTATGTCGGGATGTCTGTTGTTAAGTATAAATTTTTCGGGTGAAAGCTCGCTTGAGGGTAGCTTTTCACTCTACGATACTTTTATTTCAAAGTATAACGGAACACCTCTCGGCGCGCTTTGGCTTATACTGGCTTATGCTGCTTTGCCCGCCGTGTGTGAGGAGCTGGTATTTCGCGGAATACTTTCTGCTGAGTATCAGCGTCACGGTGTTGTCTGCGCCGTTGTTATGAACACGCTTTGGTTCGGTCTGCTTCACTTCAATTTCGCAAAGATACCGATCTATATTTTTGCAGGTATTGTGCTGTCGCTTCTGCTTTACGCAACAAGGTCGGTCGTCTCGTGTATGATAGCCCATTTTATCTATAATATTTTCGGGCTTTTCGGGCAGAAATACATAACCGAATTCTATCTTACGGCGGGAAGCGTCGGTGTTGCCGTAATTATTCTCGTGATGGTATTGCTTCTGTCCGCGGCGATCTTTTGCGGCGGAGCGAGACGGCTTTACGAAAATTACTCAAAACGCGACGAGCCCTCGGATTACCGCGAGCCTGCCGGACGGTACGAGCTTATTCCGCGCTTTAAAAAATGTCTTTTGACGGTTGCGTCTGCCTTGTGTGTTGCTATATTCCTTGCTGTCTCTGTAGTACAGGTATTTATTAAATAGAAGTTGCGGCAAAGTATCGAATGTATTTCGAAAAACAATAAAGATTTTTCGAAAAACGTATTGCAAAATCAGATTTTAGATGGTAAAATAACGCGGTAATTTGCGGTATGATTGCCGCGCACCAAAAAATATTTAAGGAGGATAAAGATATGTCTTTTCCCGTAGCTGTTCAGGTCTTCTCTGTCAGAGGAGACGCGAAGAATAACCTGTTCGCAACTCTTAAAAAAATCAAAGCAATGGGCTATGACGGCGTTGAGTTTGCAGGTCTTTACGACCACACGCCCGAAGAGATAAAGTCTATGTGTGAGGATATCGGTCTCGTTCCGATCTCGGCTCACGTTCCTTATCTCGATATGATAGCCGACCCCGAGAAGGTTCTCGGAATGTACGCAACTATCGGATGTAAGTACGTTGCTGTTCCTTACCTTACTCCTGAGTACCGTCCGGGTACCGATGCTTTCCCCGAGGTCATCAAAAACATTGAGATGCTCGGCGAGGTGGCAAAAAAGCTCGGTATTCAGCTTCTTTATCACAATCACGATTTCGAATTCGCGCGTATTGGCGGAAAGTACGCTCTTGACATACTTTACGATGAGATTCCCGCAGATAAGCTCCAGACAGAGCTTGACACCTGCTGGGTAAATGTCGGCGGCGAGGTTCCCGCTGAGTATCTCCGCAAGTATTCGGGAAGAGCTCCCGTGCTTCACCTCAAGGATTTTGTCGGCGAAAGGACCGAAAATATGTACGAGCTTATAGGTATTGACAGCAAGGCGCCCGCTCGCCCTGAGGGCTTTGAGCTTCGTCCTCTCGGTAAGGGTGTTCAGGATTTCCCCGCAATTCTCGATGCCGCAAAGGAAGCAGGTACGAAATGGTTGGTTATAGAGCAGGATAAACCGAGCCTTGATATGACGGCTCTTCAATCAATTAAGGTAGGTCTCGATTACCTTAAAACAATAAATAAGTAAGTAAATTACGGAGGTTTTGTATTATGGCAGACAAATCAATGGAAGGTCTTAATACCTTTACCGCAGAAGAGACAACTACGGTTGATACCACCGGCAAGAAGCTGAGAATAGGCTTCATCGGAACAGGTTGGATCGCAGGCTCACACATTAAAGCGTTTATGGCGCAGCCCGACGTTGAGATAGTCGCGGGTTGTGATCTCGTTCCCGGAAAAGCCGCCGCTTTCTTTAAAAAGTACGGCGTTGAAGGCGTTAAGACAGATTATAAGGACGACGTCGAGATGCTTGCTGACAAATCCTTGAATCTCGATGCAGTTACCATTTGTACCTACAACCGTCAGCATGCAGCTCCCGCTATCCGCGCGCTTGAGGCAGGTCTGCACGTTCTCCTTGAAAAGCCCTTCACCGTTACGACAGAAGAAGCTGTCGAGGTTATGAGAGCAGAAAGAAAGAGCGGAAAGATTCTTTCTATAGGCTTCCAGCCGAGACTTGACGCAAATATGCAGATGATCAAGAAGATCGTTGAATCGGGCGAGCTTGGTCAGATATACTACATCCAGACAGGCGGCGGACGCAGAAGAGGTATTCCGACTCCCTTCGGCACGACCTTTATTGAGGACGACACCGCAGGTCTTGGCGCACTCGGCGACATCGGCTGCTACTCGCTTGATATGGTTCTCAACGCAATAGGTTATCCGAAGCCTCTCACCGTTTCGGGCTATAAGTCGGCATTCTTCGGTACGTCTCCCGATTACTGCGGCTATAAGGAGAGCAAGAGAGCAGAATATGCAAAAAAATTCTCTGTTGACGATTTCGCAGCAGCATTTATCAGACTTGAGGGCGGAATCATCCTTGACTTCCGTATTGCTTGGGCGATGAATCTTGACACACCCGGAGATACAATCATTCTCGGAACAAAGGCAGGTCTCCGCATTCCCTCGACCGAGTGCTGGAACGGCACGGTCGGCGGACCTATGAAGATCTACCGCGAGGTTTGCGGACAGCAGATCGAAATTGAGGTACCGATAATCAACCAGAAGGGTCCCGGACTCTTCGAGCGCAAGGTGAGTACCTTCCTCGATGCCTGCAAGAACGGAACACCCGCACCCGTTCCGTCATCTCAGATACTCTACAATCAGGCAATCATTGACGGTATTGCAAAATCCGCAGCGCTCGGACGCGAGATCGAGATCGAAATTCCCGAAATTTAATTGTAAGATCAAATTACAAACAACCCCACCAACCGAAATATAGGTTGGTGGGGTTGTCGCACTACCCGGGCGAAGCGTTTTAAAGTTTCGCTCAAGCCTTTTTAAAGGCTTGTCGGGACTCAAGCAGAGGACGAAATCCCTTGTGCCAAAAAGCGCCACGGAGGGGTTCGGGGAACCACACAAGTGGGTTTTTCCCCGTCCTAAGCGATGCTTTTCCGCTGCCTTAACCCGCTTTTTTCTTTGTGGCAAAAGGCGCAAAGAAAAAAGCTTGGCAAAAAAGAACACGCCGAAAGAGAATTTCGCCTCTGCGGAGGCGACCAGCGCACGCGCGCTGGAGCAGCGGTCGCTTTTTGCAAAAAGCGACGCAAAAACCTTCAAACGCTTCGCCCGGGCAGTTCGATAAATCAAAATTCAGTGATGCTTACACGGTTCGGTGAAGAATCCCTCGAGGTCGATACGGTAGCGTCCGTCTACTCTCGAAAAGCCTATGGCGCGGGCGGTGACGTCGTCAAAACCGTCGATATCGAGATAGGCGTACTTTGCTCCGCAGGTATCAATAAAATTGAGCGTACCTCTGCCGAGCATAAAAAGATATTCGAATTTTTCCTCACCGGGCAGTCCCGAAAGCGTTGAAATAACCCCGCCCTCGGGAGTAAGTCTGAACTGACAGACACCTACGGTCGTACCTTCATCGGTCAGCTTATATGCAAGTAGTGTAGGCTTATATTCGACTCCGCAAAGCTCGCAAATTGACCTTTGCTCGTCCTTTAATTGAATTGGAAGAACCGACAACATACTGTAAAATTCCTTTCCTTCACTTATTATTTCTTACCAATTTACTTCACCCTACCGGGTCCGTGAGTGGACGAACGTTTTCCGAGTAGGCGTCCATAACGTCTCGCACGATACCCGATGCAAGACCTCCCGTTCGGCCCTCTTCAACGAATGACGTAACGACTATTTTCGGGTCTGTATACGGCGCGTAGCCGACGAAAAATGCGTTATCCTTCTGCCCTGCGACCTCGGCAGTACCCGTTTTTCCCGCGACCGTATAGGGCGCTGACGAGAACGCCGATCTTACGTAAGACGACGCGCCCTCGCCGTGTACCACCTCAAGCATACCGCGGCATACTGTCTTTATGCTCTCGGGTGTGATCCCCATAGACGAAAGCGACGCGACAGACTTTGGCTTTGTTTCGAGGAGTGTCGTGCCCGAGTCGTATTCTTTTACGCATTTTAAAATATGCGCCGAATATCGTGTGCCACCGTTTGCTATCATTGCTATATACTGCGATATTTGAAGCGGCGTACATTGGTGTAGCTGACCTATCGCTGACATATAGTCAAGATTTTCGTCGCTTGACAGACTGCCAGATGCTTCGGGTGTCGTCGCGTTAAGTCCGATTTCAAGTCCCGTCGGGCTTCCAAAGCCGTATAGCTCACCGTACTTGGTAATATTAGACATTCCCAGAATATCACCGATATATGCAAAGAAATAGTTACACGAGCAGCCGAGCGCGTGAACCACATCTATCGTACCGCTGCAGGTCCCACTTCCGTGGTTGTGACAGGTCGTTTTGTTATAGCTTCCGTGAAGCTCAACAAGACTGTCGGCCGTGATAATTCCTTCGTTCAGCGCGGCGAGCGCCATGCCGACCTTAAAGGTTGAGCCCGGAGCGTACGCCGAAATTGATTTATTTGCCTCGTCGTAGGGATATGATGCAAGCGCCAGGACCTCGCCCGTGTTCGGGTCGGTCGCCGCTACCGCGCCTCCGCTACCGCCTTCTGCTATCTGTGACATAAGGGCATTTTCTGCCGCTATCTGTACGTTTATATCTATCGTCAGCCAGACGTCCTTGCCGGGTATAGGCTCTTTTTTCCAATATGTGTCAATAATATTTCCGCTTTCGTCCTCGACTATCGCAAGTGTGCCGTCAACACCTCGAAGATACTCTTCAAACGCAAGTTCAGCTCCAGACCGCCCGACTTTTGCGTCAAGCGGATAGCCGAGCGAGGTGTAATATTCTCCTGTCTCTGCGGTTATAGCACCCACAGTTCCGAAAATGTGAGATGCGTAACGCGCACCGTCTGATTTTTTGTAAACGTACTGTCTGATCGCTTCTGCCGATACCGTGATGCCTGTGAGGTGGCGTTCCTTTACCGCCGACGCCATACGTTCATCTACGCCCTCCGCAAGCACGTAGGGAGAATACGGAAAATCCGACGCGAGCATATTATAGCGCAGCTCGGTAAGTCTGCCTATATCGCGGTCGGAATAGTCGGATTCGACCGTACCGTCCTTATTTACCGTTATAATACCGTATTTATTTGCTATAAATCTTGCAAGGTCGGACGCGCTGTTATATTCGGGATAATTTAAAGCCTCAAGCACCTTTGAGAGCTTTTTGTGTATAGTTGACGAGTGGTCATCTGCCTCGCTTTTAAAGCTGTATTCCGGATATTCTCCAACGAAGGGAGAAAAATCCGACGCTCTTTCGGTTTTCATTTCGTCGAGCAAGTCGAGCGCACCGAGATACACCTCATATGCGTCGGCGCGCTCTTCGGGAATCGCGCCGTATTCTATCTGTACGTTGTATGTATAGCTGTTTGTTACCAACACTGTTCCGTTTCGGTCACAGATATTACCGCGCTCGGCGCGGACGGTCACGGTTCTTATATTTCCGTCAGCGTACACCGGCATTGAATATTCGTCAGCCGTGACCAGCTGATAGTGTATAAGTCTTACCGCAAAAACGAGGACGCAGACGGCAAAAAAAATACCGAGCGATATGTAGCGCGCCGTGCGGTGCGGTTCGTGGATTTTATATCGCATTGTGTCCTCCTTTTTTCTTCGTTCAACGTTTTTTCATTTCACTGCGCAGGTATTTTATCTGTGACGCCGTTAGGTGTCTCCACTTTCCGGGCGCGAGATTTCCGAGCTTTATATCTCCTATTGCGACGCGCGTCAGTCGCAGTATCTCAACCCCGCGAGCCTCGCACATACGTCGTATCTGGCGGTTTCTGCCCTCAAAAAGTACCATTTCAAGTACGCTTGTGTCGTCTCGCGCCGTCGAAATGAGCTTTATATCGACCTTTTTGGTGGTCATGCCGTCAATTTCTATGGGTTTACCAAGCTCCCAAAGCTCTTCACGCTTGGGCACGCCCTTTATTTTTACGTGGTATATTTTCGGTACGGTGTGCTTTGGGTGCGTGAGAAAATTCGCAAGCTCGCCGTCGTTCGTGAGTAACAGAAGTCCGTCAGAGTCGAGGTCAAGTCTGCCTATCGGATATACTCTCGTGCCAACGCCCTCGACAAGGTCGGTAACACACGGACGGCCTTTTTCGTCGCTTGTCGTTGTGACGTATCCGCGCGGCTTGTGGAGCATTATACATACCCTGTGCGCGTCCTTCGGGGGCTCTATTTTTTTACCCTTGTATATTACGGTATCACGCTCAGGGTCTATTTTTTGTCCTACCTCGGCTACGACACCGTTGACCTTGACGCGCCCTGCCGCTATCTCGGCCTCCGCCGCCCTTCTTGATAGTATTCCGCAGTCGGTAAAATATTTTTGCAGTCTGATTTCCATGGTTTTTCCTTTTTTGTGTGTAGTATGTTTTAGCTTTTTGTTTGTCTTTCAAATTTTGATTTATCGGTGTGTTTGAATCGAAGGGATCTGTAGGGGTCGACGTCCTCGACGACCCGTTTGAAATGATTTAATTAAAATATAATCTCTATAAAGACATGCACAAAATAAATTTATAAAATATTATGCTCAATAAATCAACGTATCGGGTCGTCGAGAACTTCGACCCCTACAATTTTTAAGGTTTATTCGGGTTATAGAAATATTATTTGCGGTAGGTGTTTCTTTTGTTTTCGTCTCACCGTTAAATCCCAATTTTTCGGCTATATTCCCATCGCGGAGGCAAGTCCTGTCTCGCCTATGAGTATTCCGAGTGCGACGCCCGCGAGGTAGACCGTCGCGACGATCGCAAAATTTTCCTTGATATTTCTGTTCGTCCTGAACAGCACCGGAAGTCCGATGCCCGCGCCGACAAACAGTCCCGACAGCATCTGTCCGGTGGTTATGATACCGTCAAGATAAAGCTCGGTTATTACTACCGACGACGCGCAGTTTGGTATAAGTCCGACAAAGCCCGCAATAAACTCTCCAAGCACAGGTATTCGCTTCATCACGCCGCCAAGATTTTCTTCACCAACAAAAAACACGATATTATTTATAACGAAGGTCACCGCTACGATAAATCCAAATATTTTCACCGTATGAAGCAACGACGACATAAAAACTCCGCGCTCTCCGCATCTGCAGCCTTCCTCTTCGCACACGCGTCCGATTCCGTTTTCATCCCGCTTTCTTTGACGTATCACAATGTCACAGACAAATCCCACAGCTATCGCCGATATGACCTTGACTGCCAAAATTATTATCATCTTTTTTATATTTTCGGGGTTTTTGATCGCTCCCGAAAGCATTACCGCCGCCATTTCGTCCGAGGTCGAAAGATATACGGCTATGAGCGTTCCGAGGGTTATGACACGCCCCGAGTAAAGACTCGACGCCGCTGCCGAAAATCCACATTGCGGAAGTGCGCCGAGAAGTCCGCCGAACAGCGGACCGAATCTGCCTGCTTTTTCGATCAGTGCCGATGTCTTATCCTCTGATCTATGCTCTATCAGCTCCATAAGCAGATAGGTTAAAAATAAAAACGGCAAAAGCACTACCGTGTGCTCGAACGTATGCCACACCGTTTCGGTAAAATAGGCTTTCAAACCAGATTTCCCATTCCCTTTTCGTTTGATATACTTAGTTTATTTTATCTTACTTTATAGTATGTCGCCCTTCCGCTTCCGTGGCGTGATAGTACTCCCTCTAACACAAGCTGTCTTATAGAGCTCTCAACAGAGGTCTTTCCAAGTCTCGGACATAGCTCCTGCATCTCTGCCTTTGTGAATTTTTGTACGGCGTGGGCTGCCTTTCGTACGCTTTCAAGCGCCGACTGCTTTTCTCCGAAAATATCTATCCTCTCTTCAAACTCTCGGTAGGCGTCGAGAAGTACACCGAGAAAATATTTTACAAACGGAATAACATCCTCTCTTCCCTCGCTCCAACCGTGCTGACTTGTACGAAGAGCCGTGAAGTATTCTGCGCGCGATTCCTCGATCAGTCCGTCCAAGGAAACGTATTTTATAACATTATATCCCGAACGCATAAGTAATAAAGTAGTAAGAAGGCTTGATATTCGTTCATTACCCTCTGAAAACGGTCTTATTGAGAGAAAGTCGAGTATAAATATAGGTATAAGCAACAGCGGTTCGATCAAGCCTTCACTCTCGGCTCTATTATATTTATTGCATATTTCATCGATAGCGCCGGGTGTTTCATACGGTGTCATCGGTGTGAACAGCACGATCTCGTTTCCGAGAGAATCAACCGCCTTTATACTCTCGTGCGTTTTCTTAAAGCTGCCGCCGACACCTCTTATATAGGAGTACAGCTCTCTGTGCAGCTGTTGAACGTAACGCAGACGAACAGGCATTGAATCATATCCATCAAGTACCGTTTTATACGCGTCCGAATAACCGAGTATGTCATGCTCGCTGTCGTTCTGAGGCTCGGTCTTTTTCGCACATATCTGTTTTATCCTGCTTCGCGGAACAAAAATATTCTCTATAGCGTTAGCCGCCTCGATCGCGCGAAGCCTTGCGGATTCTGCCGCCATACCAAGCGTACCTGCATTTTCTTTTAAATAAACGTCAAGTCTGCCCTTCCGTTCGCGTATATCTCCGATAAGACGGAGTATTTCTCCGTCCCACAAGCGTTTATCTATAGAAGCATAATCAAAGCTGCGCATATGCACCTCCAAATTGTTTATATCACGATTGTATCATATAATATGTGATATGTCAATATATTAAATTCAAATATCTCATATTTTTTGATTTTTGTGATTTATATATCTCTACTACAATCAGATTTTCTTACCGCCCTTTTAGGATCCCAACTGATATTATATTCTCCATGAAAACAAAAGAGCAGGTCGCATGACCTGCTCTTTTGTTTTGGTGGAGATGGTGGGATTCGAACCCATGACCCCTACGTTGCGAACGTAATGCTCTCCCAGCTGAGCTACACCCCCGTATGTTGTACCCTAAAATTATACCACAAACTTTTTATTTGTCAATACCTTTTTTTATTTTTTCGGTTTTTCGTTATATTTGCGTACACGAGTTCAAATTTTGATTTGTCGGTGGGTTTGTTTTTTTATGCGGGGCGTTGCCCCACACCCCACTTAAGGAACTTTTTGCAAAAAGTTCCT
>JAZODV010000040.1:0-2632 GCA_045597185.1 Eubacteriales bacterium | reverse complement strand
GTTCCGTTGTTTGCGCAGTTGATAACACTGAGAATACCGGGAGCTGCGCCGTTCAAATATGCGAGAAGTCCGCCTGCGTAGCCTTCTTTTGTATTTGCAACCGTACCGGTATTGACACATCCTGCAATGCTGATCGTGCAGTTTGTTACAGCCTCACCGACAAGACCTGCGCAGTGCGAGGAAGCGGTAAGCTTTCCGGAGAACGTGCAGTTGATGAAATCAACCACGGGAGCAACAGCATCCTCGGAAGAAGGATCTGCCTGAATGATCGCAACAAATCCGCCCGACTTTCTGTAGTTTGTGGCCTCGTTGTATACGTTGCTGATCTCACCCGCATACTCGCAATTTGCAAATATTACGTCCTCACCGTATACGTAAACGGCAAAACCGCCTGCGTAAACCTTGGTCGTCGTAGATTCGTTGACTGTAACGTCACAGGTATTCATCGTATTAAAGATGAAAGCATTGTTTACAATAACGTTTGCAAGAGGAGCTATAGGCTCAACGGTAAAGGATATCTTACCGTCAAGGTTAAGGTTGATAACCGCTCCGCCAAGAGTATCGAAAAGCGGTACTGTCGTTGTAACGGTGTGACCGCAAGCGTCAAAAAATCCGTAAAATTCGGAAACGGTTGTAGTGTTTGCGGAAATATCTGATGTGAGATAATAAGAACCGTAAGGATCCGTTATCTCGGCAAGCGATGAAATTCCGACGACACCGACCGCCTTGTAGTTTGCTTCAACCTCTCCCGCCTTTTTCGCACCTATCTCTTCAAGGGCAAGCTTTTCGGCTGTTGGATCGTCATATTTAAACTTTTGAGTTGAATAGATTTCTCCGCAAGAAAGGCATGTTTGCGTACATTCAAGAACAACTTTTGAATTTTCAATGTATTTTTCTATGGTCCATGCAATTTCCGGCGTTGTTGGATCTATCTTTTCGCTGTCGATTGTATCTCCGCAGGTTGCACAGATCTGATGCTTACTTCCGCCTTCGGTACAAGTTGGATCTTTGTCGATTATCCATTCGCCGTCAGTATGTCCGTTGGCATCAACGTATGAATCAACGTACGAATCTCCGCAGTGACATGTGTGTGTTGTATAACCCTTTTTGGTACATGTCGGGACGGTTACAACCGATTTGTGATCATGTCCTGTTGCCTTAATGCTCTGTCTTTCTTTGAGGCCGCAACGGCAAGAGCGTATCTCTTTACCGATTTCGGTGCATGTAGGCTCGGTTTCTATCTCCCAAATACTCCAATCGTGTCCTTCGGGATTTACATAAGAATCAACGTACGAATCTCCGCAAGAACAGGTATGTGTCGTATATCCTTTTTCGGTACACGTGGGCGCCGTTATATTTTCTGTGTAGCGATGAACGTGAGGTGTTGGCGCTTCGGTATCGTCGGGTTCTTCATTCGTAGTATCGTCACTCGGCGTCGAGTCGGGTGACGTTCCCTCGCTCGTATCCGACGAGCTGTCGGGGACGGTACTGTCGTCAGGCGCTTCGCTCGTTTCTCCGCCTGCTTCAGTCGTATCGCTCGGCTGTTTGTCGGTGTCCTTGCTCGGTGTCGTCTCCGATGCGCTTTCTTCGGGTACTTTTGTGGTATCGTCTGTTTTTTCGCTGTCGTCGCAGGATGCAAAGGTAAAAAGACAGATAATAAGACATAAAATGACCGCAAGCAAAGCTGTCAGTCTATTTTTCATCGTTTTTCCTCCAAAAATTCAAAAATATATTTCTATTCGGAGATTATATCACATCTATTAAATTTTGTAAACACAAAAGATCTCACAAATCCTTAAAAACTGTAAATATATCTATTACACAATATGAATTTTTTGTACAATATCAAAAAATCGCATTATCTCGGCAAAAAATTTCAAAAAATATATTGCCCTTTTTCGAGGTTTGTGATAAAATATAGGTTATTAAATAATCTTCTTGATTTTATAAATATTTGTGCCGCTACGCGCGGCGGAATGGAGATAATATGGAAAATAACAGACGCCCCGAAACTATGGAACGAATTACTACAAAAGCTCTCGCCGATGCTTTTATTGACGAGCAGGTCAAACTCGTTCGCGAGCAGGTCGGTAACAAGAAGGTGCTTCTCGCTCTCTCAGGCGGTGTCGATTCGTCGGTCGTCGCGGCTCTTCTTATCAAGGCTATCGGTAAGCAGCTCGTTTGCGTTCACGTAAACCACGGACTTATGCGCAAAGGCGAGTCCGAAGCAGTCGTTGACATTTTCGGCAAAACTCTTGATGCAAACCTTATTTATATTGACGCGACCGACCGTTTCCTCGATCTCCTTGCAGGCGTCAGCGACCCCGAAAGCAAGAGAAAGATAATAGGAAAAGAATTTATCGAGGTGTTTGCGGACGAGGCTCGTAAGCTTGAGGGCGTTGAGTTCTTGGCTCAGGGTACTATCTACCCCGACATACTTGAGAGCATCAAGCAGGCGGAAGGCAAAAAAGCCGTTAAGTCGCACCACAATGTCGGCGGACTTCCCGAGGATCTCAAGTTTGAGCTTGTTGAACCTCTTAAGCTGCTCTTTAAGGACGAGGTTCGTGTTGTCGGTGAAGCTCTCGGACTTCCTCACGCTATGGTTTACCGTCAGCCGTTCCCCGGTCCCGGT
>JAZODV010000039.1:0-40434 GCA_045597185.1 Eubacteriales bacterium | reverse complement strand
ATATGGTGACCGATTATTCGCTCTGCCATTTCCCTTTTGTATTTTATACTGTCTGGGTTTTTGCTTTTTCTTTTGAAAAGTCCCATTTTTATATCCTCTCTAATATCAGCGCACTGTCTTTATCAAGCGTTACGTTTCCTTCAAATTTTTTGTCCGTGAGAATATCGTTCCACTTACCACGGAGCGTGAATTTCATAGCTTCGCCTCGGTTTACGGCTATAACAACGCGGTCATTTTTGCCTTTTCTCTCATATATCATATAAGAATCGCTGTGATCGATAATGTTAAAATCACCGCCGTTAAAAGCACTGTGGGCATTTCTCATCTCGCCAAGTTTTCTGTAATGCAGAAGGATTTCGGCATCTTCCTTGCCCCAAGGGAAGGGCTTACGGCAGAAGGGATCGTGATATCCTTCGACACCTGCTTCATCACCCGAATAAAGTGACGGAATACCAAACACCGTAAACTGTATCGTCGATGCAATCTTCAAAAGCTGTTTTGCTCTGAGACGCTCGCCCTGTGTCATTTTCATTGACGCGAGAGTTTTGTTATCGTATCCTTGATCCTCTTCTCCACCGACGACCGTCAGAATACGCTCGGTATCGTGTGTTCCGATAATATTCATAAGAGCGTCGGAAGCTTCTCTAGGATATGACGAATACAGCTCTGTAAGCGTATTGTAAAGCACCGTTGCGTCGCCGTTTTTGACAAAACCAATTATTGCGCTTCGCAATGGGTAATTCATTACACTGTCAAGCTGTTTTCCTCTGAAATACCGTCTGCGTGAGCCGTAGGATATCTTTTGAGCGGCATTTTCCCAGACCTCACCGATGATAGCGGCATTGCCGTTTGACGCTTTTTTGACCGTATAACGAAGCTCGTCAATAAAATCATCATTAAGCTCGTCTGCTACGTCAAGACGCCAACCGTCAATTCCTTCAAGGATATATTTTTCCGCAACACCGTCTTTACCCGTGAAAAAGCTACGGCATTTTTGATTATTCTGGTTAAGTCGAGGCATAATTTTTATACCCCACCAGCTTTCGTATTCTTCGGGGTATCTCTTCCATGTATACCAGTCAAAATACTCCGAATTAGGATTTGCGTACGCGCCGCCGTATTTGTTATAGCGGTCAAAATACAGGCTATCGTCACCCGTATGGTTGAAAACTCCGTCAAGTATAATCTTTATACCTTTTTTCTTTGCTTTCTTTAAGAGATTTTCAAATGCGGCTTCTCCGCCAAATCCATCGTCAATTTTTAAATAGTTACTTGTGTCGTATTTATGGTTTGATCTTGCTTCAAATATCGGATTAAGATACAAAACACTTACGCCAAGCTCCTTTAGATAATCTAATTTTTCGGCAACGCCCCAAAGGTTTCCTCCGAAAAACATATTGTTTTCCACAAACGCCCCTGCTCGTTCACCGTACTGCGGCACACCGTTGTACCAATCCTCATTTATGATAGAATCGTCACGGTAGTTGACTTTTCCCTTTCCTCGATTAAATCGGTCTACGAATATCTGATACATTACGCCTGATTTTAGCCAATCGGGCGTTTTGTATTCTTTTTCGTATATCATCATACAAAAACGTGATTCGTCGGTCTCTGAGAACTCGAAGTCCACATTATTATACGAAGAAGTAAAATACGCACCGCTTTCTTTCGGAAATACAAACGTATAGAAAAGCAATCCTTCTTCGACGTCTGGAGAAAGCTCTATTTCAAATATATCGTTTATTCCGTCAGAGCTTACAAAATCCGAATGTATATCCCTGTCATCTGTTCCATCAAGCCGTATTCTTAAAATGGGGAAAGCGCAGCCTAAACTGCGCGGTACGATCAATCTTATAAGTATATCAGACCCCGAGGGGAATGCGCCGAGTCTCGACACATTCTCCCTCTTGTTGTTTAATAAAAACTTTTCAATTATTGGAATCTGTTTCATTGCTTAACATTCGATATCTGATTAAGATGCCAGATTTTGTCTGCGTATTCTTTTATACTGCGGTCTGCGGCAAAGAAACCCGACGACGCAATATTGATAAGCGATTTACGCATCCATGCGTTTCTGTCGCGGTAGTCCTCTATCATACGGTTGTGTGTTATATGATAAGATTCGAAATCAGCAAGACACATATATGGGTCTGCAACGCCCTGACCCGCTATAAGATAGTTTGCGATACCTGCAAATGACTGTCCTGCAAATCCTGTGTTGAGATAGTTTACTATCTTGGAAAGTCTTTCGTTCCTTACGCAGTATGCAGCAGAATTGTATCCTTGGAACCAAAGATCCTCAACCTCAGCGCAGGAGAGACCGAATATATACATATTGTCGTTACCCGCGGCGGCAAGCATTTCTGTGTTTGCACCGTCAAAGGTGCCGATAGTAAGCGCGCCGTTCATCATAAGCTTCATACATCCAGTTCCGCTGGCTTCCTTACCTGCAAGAGATATCTGCTCGGATATTTCAGCAGACGGAATGAGTACTTCAGCCATACTTACGTTATAATCCTCAAGGAATACGACACGCAGCTTTTCGCGTATCTTCGGATTCGCTTCAATATCCTTCTGAATATAGCATATAAGCTTGATTATCTCTTTTGCAAGGTGATAACCCGACGCCGCCTTTGCACCAAACAAATATGTCTGCGGATAAATATCAAGATCGGGATTTTCCTTAAGGTCGAGATAGGTTCCTATAATATTAAGTGCGTTAAGGAGCTGTCGCTTATACTCGTGAAGTCTCTTTATCTGAACGTCAAAGATAGAATGAGCGTCAAGAGAAATTCCTGTTTTGTTATAAAGCAACTTTGCAAAGTTTTCCTTGTTGTGGTGCTTTATTGCGCGAAGCCTCTCGAGAACAGCGGTGTCATCTGCATATTTTTCAAATTCTGAGAGCTGTTCGGGGTCTTTTCTGTATCCTGTACCGATTGTTTCGTCAAGAAGTCCCGCAAGCTCGGGATTTGAATAACAGAGCCAACGTCTGTGAGCAATACCGTTTGTGACGTTTATAAATTTATCGGGTGTCATCTTGTAGAAATCCTTAAAAACGGTATCCTTCAGGATCTGAGAATGAAGCTTTGATACTCCGTTTACAGTATGAGAGCCGATAACCGAAAGGTTCGCCATTCGTACCTGACCGTAACCGAGGACCGCCATTTGAGAAATGCGATTCCAGTTTCCGGGGAATGCTTCCCACGCTTCCTTGCAGAAGCGTTCGTTGATCTCCTTGATTATCATATAAATTCTTGGAAGCTTAAGTCTAAATATATCCTCGTTCCAGGTCTCAAGTGCTTCGGGCATAACCGTATGGTTTGTATAAGACATGATTCTTGTCACGAAGCTCCACGCCTTATCCCAATCGAAGTAATGCTCGTCGATGAGTATTCTCATAAGCTCGGGAATACACATCGCGGGGTGCGTATCATTGATGTGTATTGAAACCTTTTCGGGAAGATTTTCAAGTGTACCGTATACGGCAAGGTGGTCTCTTATAATATTTTGAACAGAAGCCGACACCAAGAAATATTGCTGTGTAAGCCTCAAAAGCTTTCCTTCATAATGATTGTCGGATGGATAAAGAACCTTTGAGATTACCTCTGCGTTTGTGCTTTCCTCAAGAGCCTTTGCATATTGACCTTGTGTGAAAAGTCCCATATTAAAGTTCTTTATATCTCTCGCTCGCCAAAGTCTGAGCTGACCGACAGCAGAGCTGTCGGCTCCGGATATCATCATATCGTACGGAACGGCTTCTATAACTTCTTCATTTTCATACATTATCTCGCAATGACCGTCGGATGTCCAATTTTCCTTTATCTGTCCGCCAAAGCGTACGTTGAAGGTACGGTCTGTTCTCGGGACGAGCCATACCTCGCCTCCGGGAAGCCAGATGTCGGGCAATTCTACCTGTATACCGTCAACTATTTTCTGCTTGAAAAGTCCGTACTCATAGCAAATTGAAAAGCCTATTGCGGGATAGTCCAAAGACGCGAGCGAGTCCATATAGCAAGCAGCAAGACGTCCAAGGCCGCCGTTTCCAAGACCTGCGTCGGGCTCACACTCAAACAGATCCTCAAGCTCAAATCCAAGCTCAGAGAGAGCTGTTCTGTATTTTTCGGTAAGTCCGAGGTTTCCGAGGTTGGTCTTGAGAGAACGTCCAAGCAAGAATTCCATACACATATAGTAGATTCTCTTGCCCTCTTTTTTGTTGACTTCATTTCTGAAATCAACTCTCTTTTCACTGAGAAGATCGCGTATAGTCATTGCGGTTGCTTTATAGATTTGTTCTTTTGTTGCATCCTCTGCGGTACAACCGAGCGAACGAGAAAGCTTAATTGAGATGTTTTCTTTGATTTCCTTGATGTTGGGGTTGTAGTTCATCAGTTTTGTGTATCCTTTGAATAATATATTGTATTTCATATTGATTCATAGAGTGCCAGATATTTTTCGGCTGACACGTTCCATGAAAAATCGACAGACATAATTTTACTTACAAGCTTTTTGCGTTTGTCGCAATCGTTCCAAATCGCTATTGCTGCAAGACTTCTTTCAAGAAGCTCGGCAGAATTATAGTTAGCAAAAGTAAATCCGTTACCTTCTATTTCTCCGTCATGCTCCCAGTATCCTTTTATCGAGTCGTAAAGTCCTCCCGTCTCTCTGACTACAGGAATTGCGCCGTAACGTGACGCTATCATCTGAGACAGACCGCAAGGCTCGCTCTTTGACGGCATAAGGAATATATCGGTTGCCGCATATATTCTACGCGAAAGGTCTCTGTCATATTCTATAAGCGCTCTCATTTTGTCGGGATAACGGCGTTCAAGCTCTTTAAAGAAGGCTTCGTATTTTTCCTCACCCTTTCCGAGAACAACTATCTGAATATCTGATTCGAGGAGCTTTTCTGCGATTTCAGTGATAAGGTCAAGCCCTTTGTGAGATGCTAGACGGCTTATAACAGATATAAGCGGTACATCGTTTCTTTCGGGAAGTCCTATTTTTTTCTGAAGATCATTTTTGTTTGCTTCCTTACCTGACTTGACCGAACGTCTGTTATAATTCTTCACGAGAGCCGGATCAGTCGTTGGGTTGTAATAATCATAATCGATTCCGTTTAGAATTCCGCAGAGTTTAAAGGAATAAGTGTTAAGAATACCCGAAAGTCCGTGCGAATATTCTGCTCCAAGTATCTCATTTGAATATCTAGGACTTACCGTGGTCACTCTGTCAGCTGATTCAATAGCGGCTTTCATCAGATTTATGCAGCCGTCGTATTCCATAATACCGTGGTCTTCGTTATCCAGAGAAAATATGTCACCGAGTATGGAAAAATCATATTTACCCTGATATTCTATATTGTGTATTGTGAACGCTGTTTTTATATTCTGCATTCCCTCGACGCCGCGATATTTTCGGTTAAGATAGACGACAGAAAGAGCCGCTTGCCAATCGTGCGCATGGAGAACGTCGGGCTTCCATTCAGAGCGACAAAGGAATTCCATAACAGCCATACAAAAATACGCAAAACGTTCACCGTCGTCGTATTCTCCGTAAAGTGCTTTGCGGCTGAAATAATATTCGTTATCGACAAAGTAATAAATAACGTTGTCCTTTGTAAGTGAATATACGGCGCAATACTGATTTCGCCATGCAAGTTTAACTTCAAAGACAAACTCACACTTCATTTGTGAACGCCATTCGGGCTTTATCGCCGAATAAAGCGGCATAATAACTCTTACGTCAACGTTCTTTTTGCCTGTTGAAGCAAGAGCAGCAGGAAGGGATCCGAGAACGTCTCCAAGGCCCCCGGTGGCAGCGAACGGCATAGCCTCCGCGCCTACAAATAATATTTTTTTCATTTAGTACAGTACCTCAAATTTTATCAAATCATTTTGCCCTTACCAACAAAGAACGGCATAGTCTCGTGACCCGATAGCACTCTTCCATCCTTTATAATGACGTTTTTATCGGCTATCACACAGTTAAGCGCGGCATCCGAACCAACGTAAGTATCCTGCATCAATATAGAATTTCTCACTATCGTTCCCTTGCCTATTTTTACGCCTCGGAAAAGTATAGAGTTTTCAACGCGACCTTCTATAACGCAACCGTCGGCAATAAGTGAATTGTTTATCTTTGCATCAGACGTGTATTTCGTAGGCGGCGAGTTTCTAACCTTTGTCAGTATCGGTCGGTTACGGACACCGAAAAGACCTTCTCTTGCTTCCGTAGAAAGTAGCTTCATATTAAGTTCAAAATAACTTGCAAGGGAGCCTATTAACGAATAGTATCCATCAAAGTGATATACCTTTATTTTGGCGGAGCCTATATTTTTTGAAATTATGTCCTTAAAGAAGCTGGTATAGCCGTGTGCGGCAGCATCAAGCAAAACATTTTCGAGGAATATACGCTTGAATACCATAATATTCATGCTTATATCGCCTTCTTCTACGCGCGGAGTATAATCCACCACATCGATAAGGTCTCCGTCGCTGTTGGAATACAGAATTTCCGAATGATTGTTAAGCGGATGCTCCGACATACGTATCTTCTTAGCAACAAGCGTTATATCCGCATTGTTTGCCTCGTGGTAACGGATAACATCGGAAATATCAACATTTGCGATAACGTCACAGTCTGACATTACTATATAATCCTCGGTACAGCGTCCTATAAAATTCATAACGCCGAGAAGTGCCTCAAGTCTTGTTACATAAAGCTTACTTGCGGCATCGCTATCATACGCTGTGATAAACGGCGGAAGTATCTTTATACCGCCTGAGCGTCTCGCAAGGTCCCAGTCCTTTCCCGTTCCTATGTGGTCAAGAAGTGATTGGTAATTATAGTGTGTAATGATACCTACCTTGGTTATATCGGAGTTTACCATATTGGAAAGAGCAAAATCTATAAGACGGTATTTTCCACCGACCGGAACACTTGCTATTGTTCTTATTCTTGTAAGCTCGGATATCGAAGCGTCGTGTATATTAGAAAAAATTAATCCTGCTGCAGTCATTGTATTTTCCTCCTTTAGTTTTTGGAAAGCATTTCGCCCGCGGCAATATTTCCGCCAGGTTCGACGCTACAGCCACGTCCGAGAACCGTGATCCCGGCTGATTTTTTCTTGTCTTCTCCGATTCGTGCGCCCGCACCTATAGTACAATCGCTGTCAATAATTGAATAATTGACGGTTGCTCCTTCACTTATAACGGTGTTTTCCATAATAACCGAATCCTTTACAAGTGCGCCGTATGAAACCTTAACACCTGTTCCAAGCACACAGTTCTTTACAGTTCCCAGTATCTCGCAGCCTTCTGTAATAACAGAATTTTCAACCCTCGCGCTATCTCCGACATATTGAGGAGACGACGCGTAATGTCTTGAGAATATACGCCAGCTTTCGTCGTTTAGCTTAAGGTTGGGACGTTTTCCGAGCATATCCATGTTTGCCTCCCAAAGGCTGTCTATGGTTCCGACGTCCTTCCAGTATCCGGAAAACGGGTATGCATACATTCTTTCACCTGCGTTAAGCATATTGGGAATAATATTTTTTCCAAAATCGTTTGAAGAGTTCTTATCAGCTTCATCGGCAATGAGATATTCAAAAAGCTTTTTCTTGTTGAAAACATAAATACCCATAGACGCTTTTGTACTGTCGGGTTCCTTGGGTTTTTCCGTGAATTTTGTGATTTTTCCCGAGTCGTCTGTAGTCATTATACCAAAACGACTTGCCTCGGAAAGCGGAACATTTATAACCGCTATCGTGCAGTCTGCGCCATTTTCTTTGTGATAATCAAGCATAGCAGAATAATCCATTTTGTAAATATGGTCACCCGAAAGCACCAGAACGTATTCCGGATCGTATCTGTCTATAAATTCTATATTTTGATATATTGCATTGGCGGTTCCACGATACCAGTCAGCTCTTTCCTGACCCTGATACGGAGGCAAGATCTTTACACCGCCATACGTACGGTCAAGATCCCACGGGAGACCGTTGCCGATGTATTCGTTAAGAACAAGGGGCTGGTACTGAGTGAGTACTCCAACTGTATCAATTCCCGAATTTACGCAGTTGGAAAGAGTAAAATCAATGATTCTATACTTTCCTCCAAATGATACTGCAGGTTTCGCTGTTTTTGTCGTCAATGCATAAAGCCTGCTTCCTTGGCCGCCTGCTAACAGCATTGCAACGCACTCTTTCTTTTTTATCATGTCTGCCTCCATATAAAAATATTTTTATTATTTTTTAGCTTTTTCAAAAATCACGCAGCCGAGAGGCGGTAGCGTAACTTTTATATATTTGTTGCAGCTTTCGTCTGTTACCGAAGATAATACACCCAAATTTTTTATCCCTTGTCCGCCATAACAGTCAAGATCGGTATTGAACACCTCTTTATATTTCTTATCACTCACCGGAATAACGAAATCTTGTCTTACCACAGGTGTGAAATTAAAGACTGCAATAAGCTCGTCTCTATTTTTTGCGATTCGCTTGAACGCCGTTACGCTGATATCATTAAGATCGGGATATATCCACTCAAAGCCGTAAAAGCTATCGTCCTGCTCATAAAGTGCATGATGCGACAAATAAAAATGATTAATATCCTTAACAAACTTTTGAAAATTCGAATGGGACGGATATTTTAACAAAAACCATTCTATCTCACCTTCGTAATCCCATTCTCTGAATTGCCCTATCTCCTCTCCCATAAAGGAAAGCTTTTTGCCTGGAAAACAAGTTCGGTAAGTCGAAAAAAGCCTTGCTCCTGCAAATTTCTGTTCATATTCTCCGGGCATTTTATCAAGAAATGATTTTTTACCGTGTACAACTTCGTCATGCGATATGGGTAGTATATATTTTTCACCGAAAGAATAGCATATCGGAAAAGTCAATCTCGAATGATTACCGCTTCTGAAATAAGGGTCGGTTTCCGCATAATTAAGAGTGTCGTTCATCCAACCCATATTCCATTTATATGTGAATCCTAGTCCGTTATTCTCAAACCCGGTAATATTTGCCCAAGCTGTAGATTCTTCTGCTATCATCATAACATCCGGAAATTCGGTTGCTACTGCAGAGTTGAGTTTTTTGAAAAACGCAATAGCTTCAAGGCAACGGTTGTCTCCGTACACATTCGGCACCCATTCTCCGGGACGTTTATCATAATCAAGATAAAGCATAGAAGCCACGGCATCCACACGAAGGCCGTCAGCATGAAACTCGTGAAGCCAATATACTGCGTTTGAGATTAGGAAAGATTGCACCTCTTCTCTTCCAACGTCAAAACGCCTCGTTCCCCAACCCTCGTGTTCAATTCGGTCGATCCCTTGATATTCGTATAGAAGCCCACCGTCAAATTCGTAAAGACCGTGAGCGTCTTTGGGAAAATGTGCAGGCACCCAGTCGAGAATAACTCCTATTCCCGAACGGTGCATATAATCCACAAAATAGCGAAAATCATCGGGTGTTCCCCATCTGGAGCTCGGTGCGTAATATCCGCATACCTGATACCCCCAAGAGCCGCCGTACGGATGCTCCATTATTGGCATAAGCTCTACATGCGTAAATCCCATTTCTTTTACGTAAGGAGCAAGCTTTTCCGCAATTTCTCTGTAGGAAAGGCTCTCGCCGTTTTCATCTCTCTTCCACGAATCAAGATGAAGCTCGTATATATTGAGCGGTCTTGAATAGCACTCCGACATATAGTTCTTTCTGTGCTTTAGCCAACCGCTGTCCTTCCATTTATAATCTGTTTTGAAATAAACCGAGGCTGTTTCGGGAGGAAGCTGACAGTAAAACGCGTAAGGGTCGGCTTTGTATATATCTCTTCCGTCTCTTTTAAATTTAAATTTGTAAAGAGACCCAACAGAGAATTTATCGTCTTCAACGTATGCTTCCCACACACCCTTTTCGGTGATCTTTGTCATGGGATAGCTTTCATCCCAGTTGTTGAAATCTCCTACCACATATGCGCTGTTAGCGTTAGGCGCCCAAACCCGGAAAACATATTTGTCGGAAATCTTATGAACACCAAGATACTCATATGCCCGAGAGCTTGAACCCTGATGAAAATAGTAATGTCCCAATTCATTGGTGCTTTTTATATTCTCACTCATAAATTCCTCCACGATTATTCTCATATATTATTATACATCATACCCACACAAAAATCAATAGCACCAGCTAAAGATTTTGAGCAAAATTGTAATTATCCAAAAATTGTTTGTTAACATTTCATTTGCTTTTTTTACATATATTCTTGCCATTGACATTATTGAATTATTATGTTATAATATGATGCGGTATCGAAATCAGTATATTTAAGAACGGCGGTGATAAATTGTGAAAGCATATATGGATAATATTGCAGCTAACATTTCCGTTCGCAAAAAAATATGCGATGATATACTTGATGGACATTTTTTGCACGCATACATTATTGAAGGCAAACGAGGTACAGGTCGTCACCTTCTTGCGCGTACCATCGCAGCTTCATTAGCATGTGAAAACAAAAGCAAAGACAGTATACCGCTTCCGTGTCATACATGTACTAACTGTATGAAAATTGAGAAGGATATCTCACCGGATGTTATCACCGTAAAAAAAGAGCCTGATAGATCCACAATCGGTATTAATTCGTCCAGATTTATACGAAGTGATGTTTGCATATATCCAAACGATCTCGACTATAAGATATATATTATAGATGAGGCAGATATTATGACAGACGAGGCGCAAAACGCATTGCTCCTTACGCTTGAGGAGCCCCCTCCCTATGCAGTATTTCTATTGATATGCGAAAAATCCGATTCATTGCTTGAAACGGTACGTAGCAGAGCCCCTATAATACGAACAGAATCTGTTTCAACTGAAATTATGTCCGAGTATTTGTGCAATTCTGCCCCGGAAGAGTATTCTTCAGAGGCAAGAAAAATAAAAAGCTCGTCGGATACCGAATTTTATGAAATAATAGCGTCGTCCGATGGAAGTATCGGAAAAGCATACGAGTTGCTCGACCCGGAAAAGCGAGCCCCGATACTTGAGCTTAGACGTGAGGTAAAAGATCTTGTAAAAAACATTTTGACAAACAGCTCGAATTCTCAGGTTTTTGACTCTGTCTCTTCCCTTTCGTCAAAAAGAGATGAGCTGTCAAAACAGTTAGAGCTTGTAACCGTTGCGATACGCGATCTTGTAGTGCTGAAAAAATATGAAGATGCACCCCTCTGCTTTTACGCAGACAGAGAGAATGCTATAGAGCTTTCGTCATTAAAGTCCGCCTCCTTTCTGTTTAAGCTAACAGAAATATTTGAGGAGGCCATTGCGGCGCTCGAAAAAAATGCGAACGTTAAACTCACGGTAACAGCACTTTCTTCCAAAATAAGCAACAAATAAATTTATATAGAGAGTAGTGGTAAACTATGGAAAACAATATCAATAACAACAATAACAAAAGTGGGAGCAACAAAAATAGGCGTCGCCCACACCATAGAGGAAACAGAAACAATAAGAACCGTAACGAAAATATTATAAAAGAAGATCAAAAGAAACAATCGAAGGAAGAAAATAGTGTCAATGTTAAGGCTACAGCTTCTGATGTTGAGGAATTCGGTATTCTTTTTGACAACGATTTTATTTGCTTCCCAAACTCAAACAAAAAAGAACCCACAGAAGAATATACTTTCACCGAAGAAGAGATTAATGCCATTTTATCAGAAAAAGAGTCCAAGCAGGATGATCGTCCAAGGACCGAAATAATCGGTATCCGATTTAAGAAAGTCGGTAAGATGTATTATTTTTCCCCAAACGGAATGACTATAAGATGCGGAGAATCAGCAATCGTTGAAACAGCGAGAGGTCTTGAATTTGGTGAAGTATGTCTTGGAAATCGTATGGTTCCAACCGATGATATCGTTCTGCCTCTTCGTCCTGTTGTTAGAATAGCAACTGAAGAAGACATCACTCACAATAAAGAAAACACTCAAAAAGAAGCCGAGGCGTTCAGGGTATGCCTTGAAAAGATAACAGAACACGAGCTTGATATGAAGCTTGTAGATGCACAGTACACTTTTGATAATTCAAAGCTTATTTTTTATTTTACCAGTGCTGGAAGAGTTGATTTCCGTGATCTTGTAAAGGATCTCGCGTCGGTGTTTAGAACACGGATAGAGCTTAGACAAATAGGAATAAGAGACGAAGCAAAACTTATGGGCGGTCTTGGCGTTTGCGGAAGACCCCTATGCTGTGCAACATTCCTGTCTAATTTTGTTCAAGTTTCTATAAAAATGGCAAAAGAGCAAAGCTTGTCTCTTAATTCAAATAAGATATCTGGTGCTTGCGGAAGACTTATGTGTTGCCTTCGATACGAATACGATACCTATCAGGAAGAGATTGCAAATACTCCTCCTGTTGACAGTATAGTTGAAACTCCCGAGGGAAAAGGAACTGTTGTCGAAATATCCCCTCTTGCGGGTACAGTAAAGGTAAAATTTGTTTCAGGTCAAGAACAAACGGTAAAACTTTTTAAGAGAGAACTCTGCAAAGTTATTTCCAAGCCCGAAATAATTGAAGAAAAAAATTGATTTTTTTCGAAAAACCTATTTATTTTTTTATATGATTGTGATATAATCATAATAGTATTTTGTACGGAGGTGAATTTTTATGGCATATAAGATCAATACAGATGAGTGCCTCGGTTGCGGAGCATGCGCAGAAGAATGCCCTGTTGGAGCAATCAGCGAAAAAGACGGAAAGTATGTTATTGATGCAGACAAGTGTCTCGATTGTGGCGCTTGCGAAGGTGCTTGCCCTGTTGGTGCGGCAAAGGCAGAATAATTACATATTCGTTTTTTGTCTGTAAAGCCGAAGGCTGTCGATATACATCGGCAGCCTTTTTAACTGAATTTAAGGAATTTTTTATGAACAAACCGCTATACGAACGTGAAGTCGTTGTAAACAACAGAATAACTCTTATAGAAAAAACGAACAGTCTCAGCTTTGGAACAGATGCGATACTTCTGTCTGCATACGCCGAGCCCGACAAAACAGCCGCAACGCTTGAGCTTGGAAGTGGAAGTGGGATATGCTCATTGCTTTTGGCGGCTCACAATAAAGCTGATAAAATTTATGCAGTCGAAATACAACGGGAATTACACGAAACCGCAACAAAAAATGTCGAAACAAATAATTTTCAAAATATAATCACTCCTATACTTGCCGATATACGGGAGTTGAGTATCAACAGCTTTGACGAACCTATAGGTACGGTCATTGCAAATCCGCCATATTTTATAATTGGAAGCGGAAAGCAAAGTCCAAGCAAAGAAAAAAATGCCGCCAGATTTGAGCTTAACGGTGGAATTTCGGATTTTTGTGTTGCTGCTTCAAAAATCATGCGAACGCAAGGACATTTTTACACGGTAATGCGCGCAGAGCGCCTGTGTGATATAGTGTCATCGCTAAAATCGTCAGGGCTTGAACCTATAAAAATGACTTTTGTCGCACACAATAAAGGGTCCGAGCCGTTTATCGTTTTGACAGAATCCGCGCGAACGTCAAGACGGTCGCTAAAAATAACCCCTGTCTTGTATATGCGTAACGAAGACGGCACACCGACAGATGATGCCGAAAAAATATATGAAAGCTGTAGCTTTGGAGATTTTTTGAAAAATGAATGAAACCAAACATCTTTTAAGCTGTGTAAGACGTGCCGTTGATGATTACGGCATGATCAAGGACGGAGATAAAATAGCAATAGGTATTTCGGGCGGTAAGGATTCTCTTGCTCTTCTTTATGCGCTTGCAGGACTCAGACGATTTTATCCTCAAAAATTTGAAATACTTGCCCTGACTATAGATATGGGCTTTGACAACGTTGATTTTTCAAAAATTGCAGAGCTTTGTGATAAACTTGATGTGAAATATCACGTAGTACCTACGCAGATATCAAAAATAATTTTTGAAGAACGTAAAGAGGCAAGTCCCTGCTCTCTCTGCGCAAAAATGCGTCGTGGAGCGATTCACACGTCTGCAAAAGAGCTTGGGTGTAACAAGGTCGCGCTCGGTCACCATTTTGATGATACTGTCGAAACGTTTATGCTTAATCTCTTCTTTGAGGGACGTATCGGTTGTTTTTCACCTGTAACATATCTTTCCAGAACCGATATAACGCTTATAAGACCTATGATATATCTGCCGGAAAAGGACGTAAGATACTTTGCAAATTCGGTAGAGCTTCCCGTGGTAAAATCGCCCTGCCCTGCCGACGGAAATACTCAACGTGAAGAAATGAAAAAGCTGCTCGCAGAGCTTGACCGAAAACACAAAGGACTTCGTTACAGAATTTTCGGTGCTATACAGCGCGGAGGGATCGACGGATTTAAAGAAACAGGACGCCTCAAAGGAATCGAAGCGTATTCTGTTGAAGAAGAATAAAAAGTGACGTCTCTGATGCATTTAGCATTTGAGGCGTCACTTTTTATTTTTATATTCAGTTCTTTCTGGGAGCCGAAATATCCTTTACCTCAACAGGTCTGCCGAGCCTATCGGATTCAAAAGCGGCTTCCATTATCATCATAGAACGGCGAAGCTGATTGTGAGTTATAAGCTGCTCCTCTTCTCCGTCTATTGCTTTTACAAAATTGCGGTAGTAATCGTGTACATTCGACGTATATCTCGAAATGGTACGCTCCTCTGTCGTTTTTGCGTCACGCGGTGCCATAGTCTTCGTAAGACCCGCAGCAGTAACAACGGGAGTTACGTTATCTTCTTTCCATTCAGTGCAAATGATCTCATGGCAGTCATCGTGCCAATCTTTTATGATTGCAGAGCCTGCAGAACCGACCATATATAATCTGCCAATGCTTATAAAATGGTTTGTGCCTACTTCAACGCGAGCAACGACGTCATCTTCAAAGTACATATCAAGCTTAAAGCCATCGTCAACCTGCTTGTTTGTTATATGATCGCACTTGCAGTACACCGACAAAAGCTTTTTATCATCTATTATACCGAGGATCTGATCTATAAGATGAACGCCCCAGTCGAGTATCATACCGCCGCCATGTTCAGGCTTTCCTCTCCAGTCACCCGGAATTCCGCGAGAGCCCTGTACTCTTGATTCAATGCTAAACACTTTACCAAGATTCCCCGAATGATATATGTCCTTCATCATAAGATAATCGGCATCCCAACGTCTGTTTTGATGAGTTGTAAAAATAACGTTATACTTTTTCGAAGCTGCTATAAGCTCTTCAAGCTCGGAGCTGTTAAGAACGACAGGCTTTTCCGTAACAACGTGCTTACCTGCAGACATTGCCTTAAGTGCAATAGGCTTATGACTGTCGTTTGGCGTTGCAATCGTTATAAAATCAACACTTTTATCGTCCAATACTGCTTCAAGAGACTCATAAAAACGTATTCCGTTTTCTTCAAGAAACTCTCTGCGGTCCTTTCTTATTCCTTCAAGTCCGAGAATATCGTATACTCCGACAAGATTTACACAATCACTTTTTACAAAATGTTTTCCATGCCACGATCCCATTCCGCCAAAGCCGATGATTGCGGCATTTTTTTTGATTTTTGACATCATACATCCCCTTTCTGTCATTGTGACACCGACATTATATAGTATAAACGCAAAAAAATCAATAGAATTTGAAAATTTTTAAAAAATATTATTGTGATTTTTTGAAAAATATTATATAATATGGGTAATTAAAAATACTTGGAGAAAAGCATGTCAGAAAGAAAGCAAAAAAACATACGTAACTTTTCTATTATAGCCCACATAGACCACGGAAAATCGACGCTTGCCGACCGCTTGCTTGAAGCGACCGAAGCGGTACAGAAGCGCGATGTGTCAGAACAGATGCTTGATAATATGGATCTTGAAAAGGAAAGAGGAATTACTATTAAAGCTCGAGCTGTAAGGCTTAGCTACTCTGCACCCGACGGAGAGGACTATATTCTTAATCTTATAGACACCCCGGGACACGTTGACTTTAACTACGAGGTATCCCGTTCGCTTAACGCGTGTGAAGGCGCACTCCTTGTTGTTGACGCAACTCAAGGTATTGAGGCACAAACTCTTGCAAACGCATACCTTGCGGCAGATGCAGGACTCGAAATACTACCTGTTATAAACAAGATAGATCTTCCGTCTGCAGATCCTAACAGAGTTCGAGATGAGATTGAAGACGTTATAGGAATCCCGGCTGAAGGCTGTCCTGAGGTATCTGCCAAAACAGGTCTTAATATATCCGATGTTCTTGACGATATTGTTGCTAATATTCCCGCTCCAAACGGTGACGAAAACGCTCCTCTGAAAGCATTGATATTCGACTCATACTATGACAGCTATCTTGGCGTTGTTGTCTATGTAAGAGTTATGGACGGAAGCGTTGCTTCGGGTGACGTAATCAAAATGATGAGTACGGGACAAACATACGAGATAGTGGATGTCGGTCATATGGAGACGTTCGGACTTTCCAAGGCGGACAGGCTTTATGCAGGTGAGGTCGGTTATATTACCGCAAGTATAAAGAGTATAGGAGACACTCGCGTCGGTGATACCGTAACACTTGCATCCAATCCCGCAAAAGAGGCTCTTCCCGGATTTAAGCAAGCAAAGCCGATGGTGTATGCCGGTATTTACCCCGCTGACGGAGCGCGCTACGGTGATCTTCGCGATTCTCTTGAAAAGCTATTGCTTAACGATGCAGCGCTTATATTTGAACCTGAAACGTCAATTGCCCTCGGGTTCGGATTCCGTTGTGGATTCCTGGGACTTCTTCATATGGAGATCATAGAAGAAAGACTTGAGCGTGAATTCAATCTTGACCTTATAACGACAGCTCCCAGCGTTATTTACGAGGTCAAGCTCAGAAACGGAGATCTTATCAAGATCGACAATCCGACTAATTTCCCCACGCCTGATGAAATAGATTACGCGTCAGAACCTATAGTAACCGCGCACATCATAACGCCGGTTGATTATGTGGGCGGTCTTATGGAGCTGTGTCAGGACAGACGCGGAACGTTTGTTGATATGAAATATCTCGATCAGACACGTGTAGACCTACATTATGAGTTACCGCTAAACGAAATAATTTATGATTTCTTTGATGCTCTTAAGAGCCGTTCAAGAGGCTATGCTTCTCTTGATTATGAGATCCTCGAATACAGAAAGTCAAAGCTTGTAAAGCTTGATTTCCTGTTAAACGGAGATCAGGTCGATGCGCTTTCGTTTATCGTTCATGAAGAAAAGGCATATCCCCGCGCAAGAAAGATAGCTGAACGCCTTAAGGAAAACATACCGCGTCAGCTCTTTGAAGTTCCAATACAAGCGGCGATAGGCGGTAAAGTAATCGCCAGAGAAACCGTCAAGGCTATGAGGAAGGATGTTCTTGCAAAATGCTACGGCGGTGATATAACGCGTAAAAAGAAGCTACTTGAAAAGCAGAAAGAAGGAAAGAAAAAGATGCGTCAGCTAGGTTCTGTCCAGATTTCTCCCGAAGCGTTTATGGCAGTTCTCCGTCTTGATTCCGAAGACCAATAACAAGAATTCGAGCCACAGCAAAATTTGCTGTGGCTCGAATTCTATAGAAAAGGTCGACCCGACTCGCATTAAGGGGGGGAACGAGTCGGGTCGTGTCTGACTGATTCGATACGGATAGCTTCGAACCCGACAGACTAAAACAAGTTATGGCGTCGGCATAGAGGGGGGGACCGATACCAAGACAATGTTACTAATATTTATTGTGCTCATATTCTATCACAAGTTCTTAACTTGCACAAGAGGTTTGACAACATTTTTAACATTTTGTTTACATTTGAGCGCTTATTTTTGTGAATTATATTAACTCTCCCTTTAAAAACTCTAGTATTTTTCTTTCTTCTCTTGATATTTTCACTTGAGAAAGCCCTAACTCAAATGCTGTTTTTTGTTGCGTTTTACCTTTAAAAAAGCGCAAGATCAAAATTTTCTTTTGCGTTTCAGGTAATTTTGATATCGCTTGCGAAAGAGCTATTCTGTCTGATATTTTCTCTATCTCGTTCTCGGAATCTGGTATTTTGCTTTCAAGAGTAAAATTTCCGTCCCCATCTATGGGGTCAGAAAGAGAGGCAACGGGCGATATAGCTTCAAGTGCCATAGCCGCATCTTCTGCCGTTACGTTACACAGTTTTGCAAGTTCTGCAATTCCCGGATCCCTTCCCTCATCGTTCATAATCTGTGTTTTTAGCATCAAAATATCCTTGCCAAGCTTCTTCTGCGCTCTTCCCACTTTTATAAGGCCTTCGTCTCTTAGAGTTCTCTTTATCTCGCCCATTATAAGAGGTACCGCATACGTAGAAAAAGCAAAACCTCTATCAGCATCAAAGCTCCTTATCGCTTTTACAAGTCCGAGTATTCCTATCTGCATAAGGTCATCAAGCTCAATCCCTCTTCCGCAAAAACGTAACGCTATACTTCTTACAAGCCCGATATTGTCGGAGACGAGCCGACTTTCAGCATCAGTATCGCCGTTATGGGCTGCGCTTATAAGCTCAATATTTTTTGAAAAGTCGGTTTCTTGGGTTGCAACATTCAAGGCTTTATTTCTTCTCCTTTATGACTTATCTGTTTGATCAAAACGACTGTCGTTCCAACGCCCTGCTTTGATCTTACTTTCACCTTATCGCAAAAGCTTTCCATAACCGTAAATCCAAGTCCCGAGCGTTCGCTTTCCGCATCCGTGGTATACAACGGCTGACGCGCTATTTGAACATCCGGAATACCGCAGCCCCTGTCCCGTATTTCTATATGAACGTATCCGTTTTCCATGAGCTTTACCGTTATGTATATAGTGCCAACCGCATCTTTGTATGCGTGTACTATACAGTTTGTTACCGCCTCCGATACCGCACATTTTATATCGGCAAGGTCTGTGGTGGCAGGATCGAGTTGAGAGCAGAACGCGGCTACCGCAGCACGCGCCATACCTTCGTTTGCAGATAAAGACGGCAACGTAAGCTTCATAGTGTTTTTGATTTTATTGTTAAGTTTCATTTTATATTTGTCCTTTCAATTTTTATAATTCTTTCAAGTCCTGCCAAAGAAATGATCTTTTCAACTCTTTTATTTGGATTTAATATACTTACTCGTCCTCCAAACTTCTGAAGAAGAGCATATCTTCCCATTATAAAGCCCAAGCCAGAGGAATCCATAAATTCTATTTCCGAAAGGTCAAAGATTACATTTGACGGGCGATACCTGTATATAAGATCATCTGCGTTTTGTCTTAGAGCGCTTGCACTGTGATGATCTATTTCTCCGCACAAATGCAGAATAAGACAGCCTTCCTTTTCAGTATGCATAAGTTGTGCTTCACTTTTGATCATGTTTTTATCATCCTTTCTTTTTTCTTTGTATTATTATATAGCCTTATGTACGCGAAAATCGTCACATTGTGTAACAAATAAAAAAATATCCGAGTTCACCGTTTAACAGATGAAATCGGATATTTTTATAGTTTTTTATTTCTCAAGCATTCGTAAAAGCTCTGCTTCGTCTATTATTTTTATACCTAACGACTGAGCTTTAGTGAGCTTGCTTCCCGCGGCCTCTCCTGCAACCACAAAAGCGGTTTTTGAAGAAACGGAGCCACTCACCTTTCCGCCCGCGGCTTTTATCATTGCAGCAGCTTCATCTCGCGAAATTGTGGGAAGTGTCCCAGTCAAAACAAAAGTCGATCCTTTGAGTTTTTCACCAACCGGTTCGGATATTGCCTCTGTTTTAAGTCCCGCTTCGATGAGTCTTTCGCAAAGTCTGCGATTTTGTGGATGAGACAGCCAATCAACAATGCATTCGGCGGTAATAAGGCCGAAATCTTCGATCTCGCATATTTCATCGACCGTTGCGTCAAAGAATTTTTCAAGGCTACCGTATCTACGTGCAAGTGACGTTGCCGCCACCTGACCAACATTTCGGATACCAAGCGCGTAAATAAGTCTTTCAAGTCCCGCCGACTTTGAATATCCTATAGCACGTGTAAGGTTCTTTGCCGATTTTTCTCCCATACGATCAAGCGTCGATATATCCTCTGTCTTTAGTGAATAAAGGTCAGCTTGATCCGATATCAACTGATTTTTTATAAGGAGCTCAATAATCTGCGGTCCGAGTCCGTCAATATTCATGGCATCCTTTGAAGCAAAATGCTCTATTGAGCGCGATATCTGTGCGGGGCACGAGGAATTTGTGCATCTCACGGCGGCTTCATCGTCCTTATATACAGGCTCACCACAAGAAGGACAGACTGTCGGCATTTCGAAGGCTATCTCTTTACCGTCTCTTTTTTCAGGATGGGCGCAAAGCACCTCAGGAATTATATCGCCCGCCTTTCTTAGCGTGACCGTGTCTCCAAGCATAATATCTCTTTCTCTTATAAAGTCAAGATTATGAAGCGTCGCTCTCGATACGGTTGTACCTGCAAGACGTACTGGTTCGAGCACCGCTGTTGGCGTGAGTACACCTGTCCTGCCGACTGCTATTGTTATATCCGTGAGCTTAGTCTGCTTTTCTTCGGGTGGAAATTTATATGCAACCGCCCATTTTGGTGTGTTCGTGCCTTCTCCAAGCCTTGAACGCACATCGAGCAGATCGGCTTTTATAACAACTCCGTCTATATCATACGGAAGCGAATCGCGCTTTGCGCCAAGATCAAGTATATACTGTTTTATATCTTCAAAAGACGAAAGCTTTTTTCTGTCAGTTATTACCTTGAAGCCAACCGATTCAAGGCGGTCTAAAATACTTGTGTGAGATCTTGACGTTGTTTGATTCGGATTAAGCTCTCCCGATTGCAAATTGAATACAAATATACTGAGAGCTCTTGATGCGGTAACGTTTGGGTCAAGCTGTCGTAGCGACCCCGCCGCTGCGTTTCTCGGATTAGCAAGAAGCGGTTTGCCCTCTTTTTCTCTTATCGTATTAAGGCGCTCAAACACCTCACGCGGCATATATACCTCGCCTCGTACACAGATATTAAGCGGCTCTGAAAGCTTCATTGGAATCGAAAATATTGTTTTAAGGTTTTGAGTTACGTCCTCTCCAACCTTTCCGTCTCCTCTCGTGGCGCCTTTAACGAAAACACCGTTTTCATAAGTCAGCGCAACTGAAAGACCGTCTATTTTGGGCTCTACCGAATATACGATGCTTTCACCAATACTCTTTTCCGCGTGCTCTATAAATTCACGAAGCTCCTCAAAAGAAAAAACATCTGACAAGGAATTCATTACCGAGCTGTGTGTCACTTTACCGAATTTTTCAAGCGGTTTCCCTCCGATACGGTGTGTCGGAGATTCGGGATCATCGTATTCGGGATGTTCTTCCTCAAGTTTTTTCAGCTCGGCATACATCATATCGTATTCATAGTCGGAGATCGTCGGTGCGTCGTACACGTAATACAGCTTTGCGTGATGTGACAGTTCTTTTCTGAGTTGCTTTATTCTATCAAAAATCTGATCCATAAAATTACCTCAATAAGCATTTAAGAATTTACGGAATAATCTTTTTTAAATCCATGTGAACCGAATATCTGCCAACTGCCTACACCAAGTCTTTGCATAATAGCAACGCGTTCATCCGCACAAAGCTTTGGGTCGGTATCCACCGAGGTCATAAGAACAGGCGCATATTTGTTATATTCGGTTTGCTCTGGCGTAAGACCTTTCACATTTATATAAATGTCTCCAGTAAATGCTATATGGTTGCCGTAATCTATCAGCACAATCTCACCCGGAAGGTGTCCGCCCTTCCCTTCATATACCTCGAAGTGCAGCTCTTCAAAATCAAAGAATCCTATTTGTGTAAGCGGCTGTGAAATCTTTTCCGTGTCATTCCACAGAACTGTTATTTTTGCAGGGTCTACGGGCTTATATGACGTTATCATTTTACATATATTTATATACGGCATATGCAAAAGATTTTGTTCACGGAAACCGTTTCTGCCTGCATACTCTTCCGTAATGCAAGCAAAGCTTTTTTTACTTGCAATCACCTCGTCAAAAAGATGCAAAAGCCCGCAATGGTCGACGTCTGCGTGAGTTATAAGCGCCGTTTTCCTTATAGTATCAAAGCTTGGTATGATTTTTCGCAGTATGCCTAACATCTCGGCTTCGTAACAGGCATAACCGGTGTCAATAAACAAATATTTTCCGTTGCTGTTTATTATTATCGTATTGCTTCCGCAAGGAGGCTCTATGAGTATTATTTTTGTGTTTTCTGTTATTTCGTGCTGGGTTATACGAGGTAAAAAATTCTCCCCACGATATTTTGCAAGCAGCTCAGAGAAACGGCTTATGCTGTCAAAGGTTCTATACGGTGAAAGTCCTTCCTCGTCAAGCGTTTGCATAGCAAGATTTACGTAGACAAGAAGCTGTTGCCTTATTTCATCCGAAAGCTCCATGTTTTTTACAAGACCCGAGACGTACGTACTGTAAAAAATACTATTGTCATAGACCTTTTCCGAGCTGTTATAATCAATAACTCTGACCTTGCATATCTTTTCGGCTTCTGTCAAAAAATGCGACACCTTATCAGGATCATCAATATACAAGCCCATTTTGAAAAATTGATGGTCGCTTCCGTTTTCCTGTGAGCTTATATATGAAATGTTAAACTTAAATTGATCTATAAGCACAAGTATATCCGTAACACTGCCGGGCACATCTTTTAAACAAAATTCAATAAGAACTATGCTTGAATCTGCTCTTCCGTTTTGAAGATAACCGATCTTTGAAAGCTCGTCGTCTGCTTTTTTCAGTTGTTCGGATGTTCCCTCAGCATCTATAAACAACGTGTGTGAATCGACAGCTTTATTATAGCTTACACGGGTAATGTTGATCCCAAGCGAAGAAAAACAACGGCTGGCTTTCAAAAAAGCCCCTATATGATTGGGCATTGAAGTTATATATGTCTTTTTCATGATATCACCTCAATTATTTATTATACCACAAACATTTCAAAAGTTCAACATTGCTAAAAAATTCATTTATTAATTTTTATTCGTTATTTTATACAAAAATAAAAAACTTATATTAAATTTTTTGATTGACCCTTTACAACAAGCACAAAATATGGTATACTGTATATGAAGCAGATACAATAATAAAAACTCTGCTTAACAAACACAAGGAGGCATGATTATGAAAATTACGACCGTTGGAAGACAAATGCAGGTTTCCGAAGACTTAAAGGCTCTTGTTGCCAAAAAGCTTGCAAAACTCGACAAATATTTTTACGATGAAGGTGACGCCACAGTAACCTTCAGCAAAAGGAAAAATAAAGAGAGACTTGAAGTTACAATTTCTGCCTCAAACACGTTCTTTAGAGGAGAAGCGGAAGAAGCTACGTTCCGCGAAGCTCTTGACAGAGATATAGAAGCTATTGAAAGACAGATAAGAAAATTCAAGACAAGACTTGGAAAAAGAATACGTGACTCGGCTTTTGAGGCGCCCGACCCTGTTCTTGACAATATCGAAGAGGAAACGGAATTCAAGATCCGCAAAAAATCCTTTTATTTTAAGCCGATGTCGGTAGAGGAAGCCATAATGCAAATGAAGCTTCTAGACCATGACTTTTATGTTTTTGAAGATTCCACAACCGGCGACACTTGTGTTGTATATGAAAGAAAAGACGGAGACATTGGTCTTATAACTCCTATACATGAAAATTAATCATAAGCAAAGACACCGTCATAATTGACGGTGTCTTTGCTTATGGCGGAGAGAGAGGGATTCGAACCCTCGTGTGCTTTCGCACAAACTGATTTCGAGTCAGCCCCGTTATGACCACTTCGATATCTCTCCGTATTGATTTTACATTGCGTTTTCGCGCAACGTTGGTATTATACCACAACATTTTAATTTTTGCAATAGCAAAAACGAAAAAATTTAAAAATTCTTTATTATATTCTAAGTTTTGCTTAAAGCAAGGTACAAAAAACTGAAGTTTAACATATATTTTCTGATTTTTTTAATTAAAGTAGGGACTGCTACTTGCCTTGGAAAGCGAGCAACGCGAGCGTCAAAGTAAAAATCACTTTTCTCCGTCGCCGCCATTTAACCGTAATTCTTGGTAAAAGGATTGCGGTTTTTACTTTTTTGTGGTATAATTAAACAAAAATTTGACGGGGTATACAAATGTTGAACAAAAAAGCATTAATCAAATTTGTTGAGCCATATTATGCAGATAAAGACCTCATGCACAATATGTGGCACATTGAACTTGTACAAAAAATGATCAACAAAATACTTGCTTGCAGCAGTTATTCCGTAGACGAAGAATGTCTGGAATTAGCGACATATTTTCATGGCTTTATCTACAAAGATGAAGCCAAAATTGAGCAATGGATGTTGGCACAGAATTATGACAAAGAAAAGATTGCCAAAACGTTAAAAATCGCTTGGGAATCTCAAAGAAGTGAAATTCCTGAAACCATTGAAGGCAAGATTTTACACGATGCTCATGTGTTAGAAGGTGGAAAATCATACCTCGTTGTGAAAACTTTGATTACAGGTTCTGTTAGAGGTCAAACTTTACTCGATACTCTTGACTATATGGAAAAGAATGTTTTAGACAGAAACAAATGTTATTTACCCGTAACGATTCCTATGTGCGAAGAAATGAACAAATTTACAAATAGTTTCTTCGCTGACTTAATCGAAGGAATTCAATGAATTCAGTTTGTCGGTTATCCAAAAATGGCTACCACACGGTAGCCATTTTCTATTCCCTTAAATCCGTCAGCGCGTCATATATAGCTGTACCGATCTGCATCTTGATGTGTTAACATCCATAAAGTTTGCCATCTCCTGTAGCACAACACAGGAGATGGCAAAAATCTACGTTATTTTGTTTGTATTTTATTCAACTCCGTGCATATCCATTAAGTCACGCAAATCTCCAAGACTTTTATTGTATTGCACGACAGAGATAGCGTTCTTCTTGCGAAAGGTATCAAGCAGGTTTTTCTGCTTACGAAAAAGCTCCACCTTCTGCCAACGCTCTTTGGTCATAAGATTGGAATGCCCCATTCGAATCTCGCCAAGAAGACTTACTTCAATGCCTTCGGTTTTGCGCTGATATACGAATCCAAGCTTTTCTTGCACCCGTCGGGATTTCTCATTTCCGTCGTAATAACCGCACCAAATCCGATTCATTTTGAGATCCTCGAAGGCGTGTCGAAGCATCTCACGAGAGGCTTCGGGAATGAGTCTGCGCCCCCAAAACGGTTTTCCAATCCAATATCCGAGCTCGTATTCGTCTTCTTTTTCTGCAAGATCTTTGCGATGAAACCCAATACTGCCGATAGGCTTGCCGTCCTCTTTCAGACACACGGCATAGGTTTCGGGTGCAGACAGAACCGTACGAATAATCTCACGGCTATTCTCTACGCTCGTGTGCGGCGGCCACCCCGCAGGCGGACCTACCTCCGCATCTCTCGCATATATGTATAAGTCTTCTGCATCATCTTCGCGCCACGGGCGAAGAATAAGTCTTTCTGTTTCTAACATTTGTCTATGTACCCGTATTCTTTCTTGTTTTTTTCTTATTCTTGGTAGCCTCAAAGCTCACGTTAACAAGGAACTCGACAGTGTCTTCGGCAGCGTCCGGCAGGAGTACCGAGATCCAATGCAGCTTATTCATATGATACGCGGGATAGACACCATCAGATGTACCGAACGAGCCGAACATTTCGGTCGGTAACTTTAGATTCACAACGTCGATGACTTCGTCGCTCTCGAATCCAAATTTGCGCCGTGACACCTTCATCACGATCGCATACCACTTTCGGTTATCCTCGTGCCTTAGTACCGCCGTTTCCAAAAGATCGTCAAACGGATAGTCAGGCGACGTTCCGTAGAAATCCAAACACAGTTCAAATAAATTTTGTCTTGTCACTTTTATGTCCTCTGCTGCTTTTTTGATAATTATATCATATTGCAGTCAAATTTTCAAGCTAAAAGCATATTGAAGAATTCATTTATTTGTGGTATAATTGAAGCAACAAACAGGAAATCAATGGGGCGAACTGACATGGACGGCAAAAAAAGATGCAAATGGTGTAATTTAAAAAACGACTTATACGTTAAGTACCACGATACCGAATGGTGTGTACCGAATTTTGACGACAAATATTTATACGAAATGTTGATACTCGAATCCTTTCAGGCAGGACTCTCTTGGGAATGTGTTCTTAACAAACGAGAAAGCTTCCGGCATGCGTACGACAATTTTGATATTGATAAAGTGATTTCTTACGATGTAAACAAGGTCTGTGAATTATTGAACAACAAAGACATTATAAGAAACAAGCTCAAAATCAATGCAAGCATCAATAACAGCAGGATCTTCAAGGAGATGGCCGTTGAGTACGGTTCTTTTCATAATTATTTAAAAACCTTTACTAATGACAAAACCGTGTTTGAGACCGACAGAACAACAAACGATTTGTCGGATGCTATTTCAAAGGATCTGAAAAAGCGAGGTATGACCTTTGTCGGTTCGATGGTTATATATTCCTATCTACAGGCAATCGGTGTGATATATTCACACGATAAAGACTGTTATTTATATAAACGGAGTGAAAAATGAAAAAATACATAAATCTATTCTTGACCATGCTAAAAATCGGTTTGTTCACCTTTGGCGGCGGATACGCTATGATCGCCTTGCTTGAAAATGAGTTTGTCGAAAAGAAACAATATATTGAGAAGGATGAGTTCCTTGATATGGTGGCTATTGCCGAATCAACGCCCGGTCCTATAGCTATCAACGCGGCGACCTATATTGGCTACAAGCAGCTGCGCGTTATAGGCTCGATAATTGCTACAGTTGCCATCTGTATACCGTCATTTGTCATCATATACGTTATTTCACTTTTTTTTGACGCTTTTTTGTCCTTCACACTTGTGGGATACGCATTCAGAGGAATACAGGTATGCGTCATATATCTCATATTCTCTGCAGGGTTTAGAATGCTCAAGCAAATGAAGAAAACAGCTTTATCAATTACTATCGTTTCAGTGGTAGTTGTCTGCATGGTATTATTCTCTCTGTTTGCCGTGAAGTTCTCCACGATCCTTTACATTCTTATTTGCGGCTGTGCGGGGCTGGTTGCATATCTCTTGAAGCAGTTACATAAAAAGAAGGAGGAGAAAAAATGATCTATTTAAAGCTTTTTTTGACCTTCTTCGAGATTGGTCTGTTTACGTTTGGCGGTGGTTACGGAATGATCTCTCTGATACGCGAAAAGGCTCTTTCATTCGAGTGGCTTACCGAAGAAGAGCTACTAAATATGATCGCGGTATCTGAATCAACTCCCGGTCCTATTGCTGTCAATATGGCGACATTCGTCGGTTCAACGCAAGGAGGCATACTCGGCTCGATTACAGCAACACTGGGCGTGGTACTTCCCTCTTTTATTATAATTCTGTTGATCTCAGCGCTGATACGGAATTTTCTAAAGTATAATGCTGTTCAGGCGTTCCTTGGCGGTGTGCGCCCTTGCGTGGTCGCTTTGATCCTTGCTACTGCGGTCACAATGCTTATAAGTACGTTATTCGGTACTACAACTATCGGTAACACGTTTACCATCGACTATAAGGGAATTATCATTTTAGCAATATTGGTTCTGACCGCACTTGTTTTCAAAAAAGTGATAAAGAAAAAGCCCTCTCCGATACTTATGATACTTATCTCTGCAGGACTTGGAATGATACTTTATTCGATATAAAAATTACACAAGTAAAAATCGACAAGCTTCAAAAGAAACTTGTCGATTTTTTGGTGGGCCATCAGGGACTCGAACCCCGGACCGACCGGTTATGAGCCGGTAGCTCTAACCAACTGAGCTAATGGCCCGTTTCAAAACGGCTTGATTATTATACCGCAAAAGTGCCACTATGTCAATAGGTTTTTAGAAAAAAATTAAAATTATTTTTATTTGTATTACGCATCTATAGCATAATAAAGGCAGTGATGTGTTTTACCCCTGTATTCAAGGTCTTCTTCCTTCTTTATTTTTCTCATACCGCATTTTTTCATAACCCTTATGCTCGCGACGTTTTCTTCAAAGACACCGGTTACGATTCTGCGAAATCCTCTTTTAAAAAGATCACATATAGCTGCGGCAAGCGCTTCGGTCATGTATCCTCTATTGTGATGGTCAGGATTTATAACATAACCAAGTTCTATGGTCTTCCCTTTTACCTCAACTTCGTTTATGAAGCCTATGAGCGTCTTTTCAAAATATATTCCAACAAAATAATGCTTTCTTGATCGCGAGTATTTCATTAGGCGCTCAAACATTTTCGTTATTTCTTCTTCGGTTTTGAAATCAGGAAGTATATATGTTCTTTTAACGGTTTTGTCTGTAAGTATTGCCCCTACATTCTCTCTGTCCATTGGCGAGAGCTGCTTCAATATAAGCCGTTTTGTCTTTACCATATAATCAGCCGTCAATAAGTGTGCGAAGTCTTGCTGCGGCATTATATGCTCTTTCAAAAAACTGTTCCGGGGTATATCCTTCGTAGATCACACCTTTTTTATATGTGACCTCAAGCATTACCGTTCCTTCAAACTTTGCGTTTCTTATATGCTCCGCAACACGGTCAAAATCAATTTTTCCATCAAAAGGGAGATAATGAAGATCCTTATTATATTCAACGGTATTATCATGAATGTGAAGTGCAACCGTCTTCTTGCCAAAAAGCGGCATATATTCGATCCCATCTGTAAAGCACGCCTCGTGTCCGTTATCCCAACAGAATTTTACGTGAGGAACATCTTTATAAAGTTCAAATATAAAAGCAAGGTTTGCAAGCTTTCTTTGATTTTCGAAAGCAAGCGTAACTCCGAGCTTACCTGCGTGTTCAACAAGTCTGTCCCATCTCGAACGCCCTATATCACTTACACACGGAGCATCTTCTCCACTGCTGAGATGTATGATCATAACAGGAACATCATAATGTGCGCAAGCATCTGCACAGTCCATAAAATCTTTAAGAGGCTCCTCGCCTTCATCGGTATCAAGCCATATATTGTTTATTCCTTTTGAAGGTGCGTGAACAGTTTCGTAAAAAAGACCTCTTTTGCTTGCCTCGTCTGCGATATTACCCATCTGCTCATCATTTCTAAATCCACTGAAAAAGCTGTCAAAGCCCGCCGCTTTTATACACGAAAGGCTTTCCTGCATAGAGTATCCGGGAAATCCCAGCAGGTTCATTCCAAGTTTTCTCATAATAAAAACCTCCAATTATTGATTGTCTATAAGGCTACGAAGTCTTGAGGCTGCGTTATATGCTCTTTCGTAATACTGTTCGGGCGTATAGCCCACATAAACAGTGCTGTTTTTCGGCAGAGCCTCAAGCATAACTGTTCCTTCAAATCCGGAATTTCGTATATGATCTGCGACTCTGTTAAAATCTATTGCACCATCAAACGGCAAAAGGTGTATGTCCTGATTATGCTCTTTCATATTATCGTGAATGTGTAGTGCAACCGTCTTCTTACCGAAAAGCGGCATATATTCCATAGAATGCGCAAAACAGGTCTCGTGTCCGTTATCTCAACAGAATTTTACGTGAGGAACATCGTCATAAAGTTCAAAGACAAACGCAAGGTTTGCAAGCTTTCTCTGATTTTCAAAAGCAATGGTAACACCGACATTCCCAGCATGTTCAACAAGTCTGTCCCATCTTGAGCGACCGATATCGTTTACGCAAGGCGGTTTTGATCCTGCGCTGAGGTGAACTACCATAACAGGTATATCATAATGCGCGCAGGCATCGGCACAGCTCTTAAATATACCAAGAGTTTCCTCTCCTTCCTCCGTGTTCTTCCAAATATTATTTATTATACCTTTAAACGGAGCGTGTATTGTTTCGTAGATCAGTCCCTTTTTGGCAGCTTCTTCGGCTATTTTTCCGACAGTTTCATCATCCTTAAATCCGGTAAAAAAGCTGTCGAATCCCGCACTTTTTATATAAGTCAGACTGTTAAGAGCAGAAATTCCCTCAAAGCTACCTGCATTCATACCAAGTTTTCTCATGATATTTTCTCTCCTTATCAATAGTCATTTGTTGTAAGTTTGGATTTTATTATATCGCCAGCGAGCTCTGAGATTGCCTTTAAAACAAGCTCTCTCTTTTTTGGATCAACCTTTTTTATCGCCTTAAAAAGCGCAGGATATCCTTTGTTTATATCGGTGAGTGTCTTCGCTTCCGACGCTGTTAGTATCTCATAGGTTACGTTAATAAGATTCTTTCTTGTCTCATAATCTTTCTCTTCTATCCAACTGTTTATTACATTGCTTAATTCAAGACTCTTTTTAGCAAGCTCGCTTCGTCTGACAAAATGACGACCTCTAACCTCCCAAAGAAAGCTGTTGTGCTGAACGACCCCTGATTTTTTACTGTAAATGACCGTAAAATTGTTATCGTTTGCAAGTAACATTCCGACCACAGATTCCTGAGGAACAAGCTTCAATATTCTCGACCTTATATTAATATATCCTTCGGATTCAAGAAAAGCTTTTGAAAATCCCGGTCCATCATTGTTGTATACTCTTGATATTCTTTGCTGCACATCCTCTTTGCATTTTGCCGCCGCATATACAGCAAGATTTCCGCCCTTACTGTGACCTCCGACTCTAATAGATCCGTCAACGGCATTTGCTACATCTTCAAGATACTCGACTGCTCTTTTTTGACCGGGGATCTCGTCAGAAAAGGACATATTCATATCCTCTTTCCATCCGATTATAGTGTCGTCTGTTCCGCTGAACGAAACAAATAAACTTCCGTCATCAAGTACAGCGGTAAAAGCGGCAAACTGCTGTTCTTTTTCCACACATATCTCTTTAGCGTATCCCATAAGCTTTGCGTTTGAAAAGCGGTTGCTTTTTGCCATAAGCTTAGCCATTCTCTCAATGTCAGCACTTGGCATAAGCGCACCGTAGTGCGGCTTTTTTCCATCCTGCTTTGCAAGACTTTTATTAACGGCATCCTTTAGTAAAATGCATCCCTTTTCAAGCTCGTTCGGGATAATATCCTCAAAATCAAGAAAATTCAAAAAAACAAGAAGAATATTATCTACTTCATTTAGTGTCGATTGCTTAAAAGACAGGTCTCCTCGCCAAATCAAATAATCAAGTACGTTTGCCATAGTTTAATATAAAATCCTCCACTACCGCGCGTGTTGTCGCGGCTTTTCCCTGAATCATCTCGGCACTTCCTCCTCCACGGCCCGAAAGAACCGTATTTATTTCTTTGACACAAGCTCTTAAATCAATGCTTCTGCTTAGAATAACATAGTTATAATTCCCTTCTTCACCGGAAAATACAGCGGTAATGCCGTTGCTCTTTTCCGCGACCGACAAAGCAAATCTTCTAAGGTAATCTCCGTTAAGCTCCTCTTCAAAGATGCACAGATTTCCGTCCGTTTGCTTGACAGACGCCGCTTTCATATTTAATATTTCCGTTCTCAGCTCCGAAAGCTTGACACGGCATTCGGCATAGCTTTCCTCATTCTTAAAAAAGCCCTCCACAACACTGTCCTGTTTTACAGAAAGAGTATTTGATATCTCTTTTACCGCGTCGTATTTTCGGTTATAATCGTCAAGCGCGTCAAATCCGCATTTAAAGTGAACACGAACGCCACCTTTGTATTTTATAGAATCGAGTACCTTTATAATGCCTATCTCTCCCGTCCTATTCAAATGAGGCGCACAGCATGCGCACCTGTCATAGCCTTCTATTTCAACTATGCGAATATCGCCAAAAAGTTCTTTTTTGCTTCTGTATGACATTTTTGAAAGTTCTTCGGGCGTCGGCACGCAAGCAGTTATTTTTAGATTGCCGCAAACGGCAATATTTGCCTCGCGTTCGATTTCTCTTAGCTCTTCCTTGCTCAAAAAGCTGTTATAATCAATAGTAAGATCTGTCTCTCCCATATGGAAGCCAACGTTATTGAAACCGTATTTTCTGTTTACTATTCCAGATAGAATATGTTCTCCGCTGTGATTTTGCATGAGTCTAAAACGTCTCTCAAAGTCTATACGTCCATGCACTTTTGTTCCAACGTTTATAACTTCGTCCGATATGTGAACGACATTGTCGCCATCCTCATAAGCGTAGGTTATATTGGCATTGCCGAGAATACCTATGTCCGACGGCTGACCGCCTCCTTCTGGAAAAAACGCGGTTGAGTCTGTTATTATTGCATATTTGCCATCATCAAGCGCCTGGCAAGAAACGACAATGGCATCAAATTCCTTTATATAACTGTCTTCGTAGTATAATTTCCTTGTCATATCCTTCACTTCCAATTTAACGTACACTAATTCTATCACATTTTCTTTAAAATCGCAATAGTGATATTGATTTATTTTCGTTTTTATGATATTATATTAACATTATATACGCCAAAGGAGTCACAAATGGATTTCGTTTATTCGGTCGATTTCGCGATCAACGATTTTATCAGCGAACATCTCACCGCAAATTTTCTGAACCCAATAATGGAATTTATATCGTTTCTTGGAGACAAGGGTTGGTTTTGGATAGCTCTTGCCCTAATCCTGCTATTTTTCAAGAAAACTCGTATTATCGGAATAACTATGGCTTGCTCTTTGATTTTTTCATTGATATTTACAAATCTTTTGTTAAAGCCACTTATTGACCGACCACGCCCTTGGGTCTATGCCCTTGAACATTTTGGGCGAGAGATTGAGATACTTATACAGAAACCGCACGACGCATCCTTTCCTTCGGGTCACACCTCAGTTTCGTTTGCAGCGGCAACCGCATTGTTTATGCGCAATAAAAAATACGGTTCGTTTGCTTTGGCACTTGCTACTCTTATCGGATTTTCAAGGCTGTATTTTTACATTCACTATCCTACCGACGTTTTTGGCGGACTCATTCTCGGCGTAGCTTACGGAATCGGAGCGTATTTTCTTACTAATTTTATTATCGACATGATATCTAAAAAAATATCAAAAAATAAAATCGCCGATTAAAAAGAATCGGGGCTGAGTCATTAACGAAGCCCCCCGCGCAAAAAAGTCGACGTTAGACTTTTTTGTCGCTCGGAATTTGCGTTTTTTGCCTTTATAAAGGCAAAAATGACGGTGTTTAACCGTCAAGCAAAAACGTTGAGGGTGAGTCAAATGCAAAAAAATGCATTTGACTCACCCTCTTCTCTATATACACAACGCGGAGCTTCCGCGGACATATCAATCGTGACTTTATATTATATATATCATCACGTCAAATGACGTTCTTTGTGAATACGAGTGATTATTTTGCATAATCAACGGCTCGGCTTTCCCTGATAACATTTATCTTGATCTGTCCTGGGTACTTGACCTCATTCTTTATCTTCTGAGCCATATCTCGTGCAATGATCTTCATGGATTCGTCGTTGACGTCTTCGGGTTTTACCATAACACGAAGCTCACGTCCCGCCTGGATTGCGAACGCTTTCTCAACGCCTTCAAAGCTTACTGCTATTTCCTCGAGCTTTTCAAGACGCTTGATATAATTTTCAAGGTCTTCTCTTCTTGCGCCCGGTCTTGCAGCCGAAATCGCGTCTGCCGCCTGTACAAGTATAGCAATAATGGTTTTGGGTTCAACGTCGTTGTGATGTGCCTCAATAGCATGAACTACCTCGCGGCTTTCTTTATACTTTTTAGCGGCGTTTACACCAATTTCAACATGTGAGCCTTCAACATCGTGCGGAAACGCTTTACCGATATCATGTAAAAGTCCCGCGCGTCTTGCAAGTGTACTGTCAAGCCCAAGCTCATCAGCCATTATTCCTGCAAGGAATGCAACTTCAACAGAGTGCTTAAGCACGTTCTGTCCGTAGCTCTGTCTGTAGCGAAGTCTTCCGAGAAGTCTTACAAGCTCGGCATTGATTCCGTGAACACCGACCTCAAACGTCGCTCTCTCTCCCGCCTGCTTTACGGCGGCTTCGACCTCATGCGTTGCTTTCGCTACCATTTCTTCAATTCTTGCGGGATGAATTCTTCCGTCCGAAATGAGCTTTTCAAGAGCAAGTCTTGCTATCTCACGTCTTACAGGATCAAATCCCGAAAGAGTAATTGCTTCGGGGGTATCATCAATTATAAGCTCGACACCCGTAAGTGTTTCGATCTTCTGTATGTTACGTCCCTCTCGTCCGATAATTCGACCCTTCATCTCCTCACTCGGCAGATTAACGACCGAAATAGTCGACTCAACGACCTGATCTGCGGCAGTACGCTGTATTGCAAGAGAAATTATGTTTCTCGCCTTTGCGTCCGCCTCTTCCTTGAACTCTTCTTCAAGTTCAACCATTCTTTGTGCCAATTCGTAACGTGTTTCGGACTCCACACGTTCGAAGAGCTGTGCCTTTGCATCTTCAACCGAAATTCCCGAAAGATTTTCAAGAGTCTTCAAATGCTGTTTAAGCACTTTTTCAATTTCCGCGCGCTCGAGCTCATTTTCGTGAATGCTCTTGTCAAGCTGCTCGTTCTTACGTTCAAGCTGCTCCGTCTTTTTGTCAAGCGATTCTTCCTTTTGAGTCAACCTGCGTTCCATTCGGGTGACCTCGGAACGGCGTTCCTTGATCTCTCTGTCGGCTTCATTTCGCTGACGAAGAATATCCTCTTTTGCTTCAAGTAAGGCTTCTTTTTTCAAAGTTTCCGCCTGTTTTTCACCGTCAGAGATAAGCTTCTTAGCTTGTTGTTCGGCAGAGCCTATTTCTTTCTCCGCAATCTTTTTACGGTATGCGATGCCGCAAAAAACCCCTCCGCCAACACCTAAGACCAGACCTGCGATCGCGGCAATGGCTATATACACTCCCATTCAGCACCTCCTTTTTTTATCAAAACTATGTAATTCGCAAAAACGCATATTCTAGGCATTCTATTGAATTCTTTTACAATTATACAATAATTGTTTAATTTTGTCAAGTAACAAGGTGAAATTTATTGCCATTATTTATATAATAAACTATTGTATATTGACATTTTCGCATAAAAATGATAAAATTTTATAAAATTTTAAAGGAGATATATTTTTGATAGCTGTATATTCACACAATTCCGATTTTAATATTTTTATTAAAAAAGCACTTTCAGAGATTGGAATAATACCTCTTTTCTTCGTTTATGACTCCAAAATAGAATTTTTTAAAGATTTGAAAATAAAAAACTTTCTCATTTTTCTTGATGAAGCGTCACGTTCAGACGTTGAACGTATATGTGAAGGTATCCACGATAAAATTCCATTTGCAAACATAGCCGTTGCTGTCAAAGGATCCACGAGATTCAGGGAGATCGAGGGAATTGATCGACAAATTACGATTCCATGTGACGAAAATATATTTAAGCAAATTATACACAGATGTTTTTCTTTTTCAACTTCGTACGGTGTGCTGAAATTTGAGCAAAAAAGCCGCAACATCAGACTTCTCGGTTATCCTCTTTCTCTATCAAAAACCGACTACGCTATAGTTAAGTTTCTCGTTTCGTCTAAAGAAAACCCTATCGTTTATGAAACATTCTCTGAGCTTTTGAAAATCAGCAATAATTGCTTATCAACACATATTTGTACCGTTAATAAAAAGGCTTTTGCCATAATTGACAGAAAGCTGATAATACATACAAAACGTGGATATATGCTGAATCCGTATATGTAAAAAACACTTACGAAACCGTAAGTGTTTTTTAGTTTATTTCATACATCAAGTCAAGCCGTTTCATAAACACTTCTATTCTGTGCAGCTCTTCTTTTGAATCAATTTTACGTCCCGATATAAAGTACCGCGTTTCACCGTTTCTTGTTCCAGCACAACTGCCAATACGTCTTATAAGCTGACGTACCGTTCCTTCGTTTCCGTCAACAAACCGTATGCGGTCGGGCAGTACCTTTCTTAGCGTATCCTTGAAATAATTAAAATGCGTACAGCCAAGCACAAGGAAGGAATAATCCTCAAGATTGAATCCGTTAAAAGCATCTTTTATGTATGCCGTTATGTCGTCACCTTCAAACCTGTATTTTTCCGCGAATTTTACAAGCCCCGGGAGCGGAAGGAGGTCAACTACGTGAGATTTGTCAAGCTCACCGATAAGAAGCCTCAGCTTGTCGCCGTTTAGAGTGATCGGTGTTCCTGTCACGATTATTCTTCCCTCGGCAGAAAAATCAAGCGCGCGCTTGACGGCAGGCTCCATACCTATAATAGGAATATCATACCGTTCGCGAAGCTTGGCTACGGCTACACTTGTCGCAGTATTACAGGCTATAACTATGGCGTCAGCTCCGTTTTTTATAAGAAAATCGACCGCACAAAAAACGTATTTACATACTTCCCCCTCGGTCTTCTCACCGTACGGCGCGTTGTCGCTGTCAGCGTAGTATAAAAAGTCTGCATCGGGTATCGCTTTTTGTGCATTAAGAAGAACCGAAAGTCCTCCTATTCCAGAATCAAGAAATCCGATCTTCACTTCAACGCCTCTCTTACCTTTGTGATTTAAAATACTGATAAAGATTACACGGTATCATCCCGTTATAAAGCTTTCTTACCTTGTCGGCGCGTTTGCCATATAACTTTTCAAAATTCATACAGGACGAAAGTATATATATCTGCCACGGAGACAGCTTTGCAAAATTATTTCCCATATTTATGTATAGCTTTTCCACGTCCGTCTGTGTCAGAAGTCTTTCACCGTCCTGCGGATTACATACTATAGTTCCTCGTATGTCCTCGGGCTTTGTTATTTTTGTGGCGTCGGCTCGGAAGAACTTTATATGACCCTCAACGCCTGCCCTTACCGCGTTCGCTTTGGCATATTCGAGAACGTCTCTGTCAATATCACTGCCGTATGCCTCAAACGCAGAACTATCATCAATATTGCCGCGAGCCTCTTCCCTTGCCTGTATCCATATATTTTTCGGCAGAAAATCATACTTTTCGGCGGCAAATCCGCGATTAAGCCCCGGGGCGCGTTTCGTCATTATCATAACCGCCTCTATTGGTATCGTGCCGGAACCGCAGAAGGGATCCCAAAGCAAAACATTTTCTCTCGGGCGCGATGTCAGCACTATAGCTGCCGCGAGCGTTTCACGAAGCGGTGCCGCACCTGCCGCAGGTCTGTAGCCTCTTTTGTGAAGTCCGACACCCGACGTGTCTATCATCACCTGAACCTTATCTTTAAGAATAAAAAATTCTATCTGACACAGATTTCCGCTTTCCTCAAACCACTTGATGCCGTATTTTGACGAAAGACGCTCCACAACGGCTTTTTTTATTATGCTCTGACAGTCGGGCACAGAATAGAGCGTACTTTTTATCGCGTGACCCTTTACGGGAAAAGCGTCCTTTTTGCCTATATAATATTCCCACGGAAGGGACTTTACTCCGTCAAAAAGATCGGTAAAGGTGCGTGCCTCAAACGTGCCAACACAAATCAGCACTCTTTCGGCGCATCTTAGATTAATATTTGCGCGCGCCACGTCGTACGGAGTACCCTCAAACATAACGCGTCCGTCTATTGTTTCGGTGCGTTTTAGTCCAAGCGCATCGATTTCCTCGCCGACGAAACGCTCAAGACCAAACATACACGGTGCTACAAATTGCATATGACCCATTTATCTCTTTCGTTAATATGATTAGTTATATTATAGCTTATAGCAAGGGTTTCGTCAAGTAATTCGCGCCAAACTCTTGAAAAAACGGTGCTTTTTTGTTATAATTAATATGACCTTTTTGAAAGGATGAATACGTATATGACAGATAACGAAAGAAAAAGCCTTGTGCGCGGATACCTCGGAAAAAGAATTGAAATAAAAATAGACAGACCCATCGGATATATACACAAAAAAGGCGCTAAAGTGCTTAACTATCCCATAAATTACGGCTATATTCCGGGGATTATAGGCGGCGACGGAGAGGAGCTTGACGTCTATCTGCTCGGAGTGAGTGAGCCTGTAGAAAGCTTTGTGTGTAGTGTCATCGCAATCGTTTTCCGTGAAAACGACGTTGAGGATAAGCTTGTCGCAGCGCCCGAAGGAATGTGCTTCACTAAGGAAGAAATAGAAAGCACCGTGTATTTTCAAGAAAAATACTACAAAACGCAGATAGAGCTTTATAATGAATAAGACAAGATTTAAAGAAGCGATAAACGAGACATCGAACGATTCGGGTGTCGGAACACTCGGTGAAAAAACGCTTCATTCGGTAATAAAGCGCTATCTTCAACCTAACGAAAAATACAGAGAAGTAAGGATAGGCAGGCTTGTCGCAGACATATACGACGGTGAGACAATAACCGAAATACAGACGCGCAATTTTCTCGCGCTCAAAAAGAAGCTACCGAGACTTATAGAGGTCGCGCCCGTTAGAATAGTTTTGCCTCTTCCCTATCTTAAATGGGTGTATTGGATAGACAAAGAAACCGGCGAGATATCAAAAAAACGAAAAAGTCCAAAATGCGGCAGACCGCACGATGGACTTTACGAAATTTCAAAAATAAAGGAATTTCTTAGAGACAGTCGTGTGTCTCTGTCTATACTTATGATAAACATGGAAGAATACCGAAATCTTGACGGTTGGGCAAACGGAGGCAAACGCGGCTCCAGCCGTCACGAACGAATTCCGCTTGAGCTTGTTGAGGAGTATAATTTTTCATTACCCGAGGATTACCTCTTTTTTCTACCCGACGGACTTAACGAAGAATTTACACTTAAGGAATTCGAAAAAGCATCAAAGCTGAACCGTAACCGAGCAAACGGCGGTCTTAATATTCTCCGTTCTCTCGGTCTTGTTATAACAGTCGGAAAACGAGGACGAGAAAATCTCTATCAGGCGGCTACAAGTCCTATGACGAAGTCAAACACAAGCATCGTGCAAAATCCCGCAAGCATTAAATAGGTAGCCATTCTGCCATAGCTCTCGGAATGTGTTTCGGGTATCATTTCATCAACGATGATATAGAGCATACTTCCTCCCGCAAAAGCTAACGCAACAGGCATTATAAAGGTCGCAACGCTGACCGCAAAATAGCCGAAAAAAGTACCAAGTATCTCAGCCCCGCCGCTGATAAGCGCGACGAGGGCTGTTTTCTTTTTGCTCATTCCACTCTGAAGCATAGGAGAAATGATAACAGCCGCCTCGGGAATATTCTGTATCGCAATGCTTCCGCACACCATCGCAATGTCCGAGACGTTACCCGTGCCAAAGCTGACACCGACGGCAACACCTTCAGGAAGATGGTGAATAGCAATAGCCGATGCAAAAAGTAGCGCTCTTCCCTGCTTTTTGTCGGATGCAAGACCGTTTATTTTCGGTATGAGCTTATCTATAAGGCACAGAAACGCCGCGCCGAGAAAAACGCCCGCAACGGTGATAAAAACGCCGAAACGGCCGCCAAAGTCGAGAGACGGCTCAATTAGTCCGAAGACCGCCGCGGAAAGCATAACGCCTGCGGAAAAAGCGATAACGGCATCGTTTTGTTTTTGAGTTATATTTTTGAATAGGTAACCTATAAGAGTTCCGATAAGAGTCGCGGCGGCAATGACCCCCGCGGCAACGAATACCCAAAGTAGCATATTTACTCTGTCCTTTCATAAAAAGTAGTATCGGCAAACACCGATACTACCATATTATGCAAGGATGAGATAAAGTTCTACAGAGTACGACAAGAAAGCACTTGCAAATTGTGGAAACAGGCACTCGACAAATTGGGATTTGTCGCACTGCTCGGGCGAAGCGTTTGAAGGTTTTTGCGTCGCTTTTTGCAAAAAGCGACCGCTGCTCCAGCGCGCGTGCGCTGGTCGCCCTCCGCAGAGGGCGAAATACCCCTGACTCCAAAAGCGCCACGGAGGGGTTCGGGGAACCACACAAGTGGGGGGTTCCCCGTCCTAAACGATGCTTTTCCGCTGTCTTCACCCGCTTTTTTCTTTGTGGCAAAAGGCGCAAAGAAAAAAGCTTGGCAAAAAAGAACACGCCGAAATGGATGTTTCGCCTCTCCGGAGGCGACCGCCGATCGCGGCGGCTCCGACAAGCCTTTAAAAAGGCTTGAGCGAAACTTCAAACGCTTCGCGCCTAACAGTTCGACAAATCAAAATTTGAAGGATACATAAGCAATGCCCCGCGCGGAAAATTTCCGCGCGGGGCATTGCTTTAATTGATCTTACTATCAGTCAAGAAGATCGGGTGTAAGAGCGATATCGTTATCGGCGATAAGGCTTGCCGGAGCCGCCGCGATCGGCGCTCGCCTCCGTAGAGGCGAAACATCCATTTCGGCGTGTTCTTTTTTGCCAAGCTTTTTTCTTTGCGCCTTTTGCCACAAAGAAAAAAGCGGGTGAAGACAGCGGAAAAGCATCGTTTAGGACGGGGAACC